>JBKTBE010000139.1:0-1182 GCA_046883645.1 Collinsella sp.
GATGTCGAAGGTCTGGGAATCCTCGACGGTGATGACGCCGTCCTTGCCCACGACCTCCATGGCCTCGGCGATCTTCTCGCCGACCTCGGGGTCACCGGCAGAGATGGTACCGACGGAAGCAATCTGCTCCTTGGTCTCGACCGGCTTGGCCTGCTTCTTCATCTCGGCGACGGCGGCGTTGACGGCCTTGTCGATGCCGCGACGGATGGCCAGCGGGTTAGCGCCAGCAGCAACGTTGCGCAGACCGTCGTTGACGATGGCCTGAGCGAGCAGGGTTGCGGTGGTGGTGCCGTCACCCACGGTGTCGTTGGTCTTGGTGGCAACCTCCTTCACCAGCTGGGCGCCCATGTTCTCGATGTTGTCCTCGAGCTCAATCTCCTTGGCGACGGAAACGCCGTCGTTGGTGATGGTCGGGGCACCGAACGTGCGCTGCAGCGCAACGTAGCGACCCTTGGGGCCCATGGTGACGGTAACGGCGTCGGCCAGAGTGTTGACGCCCTTGGCGAGCTTAGCGCGGGCATCGGTGTTGAACGTAATGTTCTTTGCCATGGTAGGTAATCCTCCAAAAGAAATGTGACTCGCGTCGCCGCTTCCGAGTCCTATGCGGCGGACGCGTTCAAAGACGAATCAGAGATTCTGACGAGACTAGGCCTCGACGACAGCGTAGATGTCGTCGGCGCGCATCAGCAGATACTTCTCGCCGTCGACCTTGACCTCGTTGCCACCGAACTTACCGTAGATGACAACGTCACCGACCTTGACGTCCATGGGGATGCGCTCACCCTTGTCGTTGACCTTGCCGGCGCCCACGGCAACGATGGTGCCGCGCTGCGGCTTCTCCTGAGCGTTGCTGGCGATATACAGACCAGAAGCGGTCTTCTGCTCGGCCTCGTCGGGCTTGACCAGAACACGATCTGCAAGCGGCTTCAAAGACGACATGCTTGTCTCCTCCTTTTTGGGCCGCGCGGTTATACCACGCGAATTAACCCTTTTTGTTTGCGTACGCGTTGAATGGTACCCACGAATGGCGGGTTATACAACACGGAGTCAAAAAATCTTATTTTTTGGCACTTAGATTTTCTGAATGCCGGGGGATAACTTAGCAGTGGCTCCCGGGGCGGACCGGAGGGCATGAGGTTTGCTGCTCTACAGTCCTGCGCAAGACGGAAAGCACATTAAGTT
>JBKTBE010000040.1:0-19482 GCA_046883645.1 Collinsella sp.
CGAGACGGTGACGCCGCCGGTCTTCTTGGAGTCGTACTGGAAGTAGGCCTGGACGTACTTGTCGGTGTGGTCGCCGATGATCTTGATCGAGTTCTTGTTGGCGCCGACGGTACCGTCGCCACCCAGACCCCAGAACTTGCACTCGATGGTGCCGGGGGCTGCGGTGTTGGGCGCATCCTCGGCCTCGGGCAGGCTCAGGTTGGTCACGTCATCGACAATGCCGATGGTGAACTCGCGCTTGGGCGCGTCCTTCTTGAGCTCCTCGAAGACAGCGAACGCGGACGCGGGAGGCGTGTCCTTGCTGCCCAGGCCATAACGGCCGCCGACGACCTTGATGCCCGTCTTGCCGGCCTCGTAGAGAGCGGAGACGACGTCCTGGTAGAGCGGCTCGCCGATGGAACCCGGCTCCTTGGTACGGTCCATGACGGCGATCTTCTGGACGGTCTCGGGGAGAACGTCGACGAAGTGCTTGATGGAGAACGGACGGAACAGACGGACCTTGACCAGGCCGACCTTCTCGCCGTGGGCGTTGAGGTAGTCGATGACTTCCTCGAGCACGTCGCAGAAGGAGCCCATGCACACGACGACGCGGTCGGCATCGGGAGCGCCGTAGTAGTTGAACAGGCCGTAATCGGTGCCGAGCTTCTCGTTGATCTTCTTCATGTAGCCCTCGACGACGGCGGGAAGCTCGTCGTAGACCTTGTTGCAGGCCTCACGGTTCTGGAAGAAGATATCGCCGTTCTCGTGGCTGCCGCGGGTGTGCGGGTGCTCAGGGTTGAGCGCGTGGTCGCGGAAAGCCTGGACGGCGTCCATGTCGCACATCTCGGCCAGATCCTTGTAGTCCCACATGGCGACCTTCTGGATCTCGTGGCTGGTGCGGAAGCCGTCGAAGAAGTTAAGGAACGGGGTCTTACCCTCGATGGCGGCAAGGTGAGCCACCGGCGAGAGGTCCATGACCTCCTGGACGTTGCCCTCGGCGAGCATGGCGAAACCGGTCTGGCGGCAGGCCATGACGTCGGAGTGATCGCCAAAGATGTTCAGGGCGTGGGAAGCGACGCAACGCGCGGAGACGTGGAAGACGCCCGGGAGCTGCTCGCCCGCGATCTTGTACATGTTCGGGATCATCAGGAGCAGACCCTGAGAAGCCGTGTAGGTGGTGGTCAGAGCACCGGCGCCCAGCGAACCGTGAACGGTACCGGCTGCACCTGCCTCGGACTCCATCTCGACGACCTTGACCGGGGTGCCGAAGATATTCTTGCGACCCTGGGCCGCCCACTGGTCGACATGGTCGGCCATCGGGCTGGACGGCGTAATGGGATAGATTCCCGCTACCTCGGTGTACGCATACGAAACATATGCGGCCGCCTCGTTGCCGTCCATAGACTTAAACTTACGCGCCATATACCCCTCTCCTCTCATATAGGTATACAGGCCCCGGCGATCGCCGGGATGTTGGCGTGATGGGATTTTCGCTGTTGCTTCCAATCATCTGGCAGGCAGGCTCAGCAGCAGGTACATGGCGTGGAGAGAAGGCATGCCGAGGCGAGGAGGGCTGCACGCGCTCCACAAGCCCAGCTACCCGTCTTGCACATGACCGAGCGCCGCAAAGGCCGCATGCCGGATGCTCCCGGGCACGCCCCGGCGATGGGAAGCACCCGCAACGGAAATCCGCATGCGGGTTTATTGTACCCCGCCGTCAAGTGTAATTTCGGCAAATATAGGCGGGCGGTAAAGGTTTACCTTGGGTGACTGCCAAGGGCCAAAATGGCCTCTCCATCCCCAGGCGACCGGCTCTGGCGCGCCGAGGAGTGTCCCCAAGTGCCGGCAGAAAAGGAACGTCCCTAACTGCCGGCTAGAGGGCACCGAAGAGGATGGCATAGGTAGTGGATTCGCCGAGCTTGAGCTCGTCGCCGGGATTGAGTTGGGCGGAACGGCCGGGCTCGACCTGAATGCAGACGCGCGTGGCCCCGTTTACCACCACGGTTCCGTTGGTGGACGACAGGTCCTCGACAAACCATGCGCCAGACTCGTCGCACCAGATATGGGCATGGCGGGCCGAGACGTCGTCGGTGATGCCGCCCTCCCCCGTTGCCAGCGCGCCGATCTCAACGCCTTCCTCACTCGGCTGAATCCAGCGCGGGACGCTCACCACGTAGCCGTTTTGCACGCACAGCAGTCCCAGCGGATGCGCCGGCGCGACCTCGTGCTCGCCCGCGACCGAAGATGTGCTCAGCGAGCGCGGCGTCGACGTGTCGCCGCCACGGGTCGCATGAGCGCGGCGGCTCGCCCGACTTGGAACTAAGGCGGGCGTGAGAGCAAACGGCATAGGGAACGAATCTTGCGGATGTACTCCTCGACGTCAGGCAGGTAAGCCCCACGAAGTCACCGGGGAGGCCCAAGCGGCCCGGCACCACTTCCAGATTCTGACCAGGGCGAGTCGTTCGCCGGTGGCTGAAGGCTCGCTCCCACCCAAAAGGGGAGATTCGCGTTGTTCCCCAATCGCTCTCGCATCTTTCATTTTGCTCGAGGTGGGCTATAAAAACTTTCCTGGTGAAAGGCGGCGATTGGTTTCCTTTCTTTCTAGAGGAGCGCGCCTGTAATCTGTTTTCATCCTAAATCAAGTTAAGATCGGACCTTCCAGAGGCAAGTCGACTCAAACTGCGAGGCTCCATGTTGGAATAAAGAGCGCTGTCGAAGTGCCAACAACACAAAGCTTGCCAGTCTCAAATAGAACCTTTTGGGAGTCCGATTGGGCCGCACACCGAATCCCCGCTGGTGGTTTTTTATAGCTGCGCAACAATAAACAAGGTTAGTGCCAGTCCAGCATGAAATTGAGGAACGTATGCATTTTTTCTCAGTAAGTGATCGTCGTTACTGCTTCGATGAGGTCACTCGCAATTGCTTTCAGGTTGACCAAGCATCAGAAGATGCGCTTCGCATATTTGAAGCATCGGGAAGAACGGTCAACTCGAAGTTGCTAACAAAGTCACTTGCTGCGAAAGGCTACGACCAAACGACCATAGCAGAACTTGAAGACGACATTGATGAGTATCAACGATTGTCTGAGCGGACTTTCTTAACAAAAGACACGCCTCGAAAACTTAGATCCATCGAACTCCACGTTTCACATGCATGCAACCTTGGTTGTAGTTACTGTTTTGCCGGTAAAGGAGATTATGGAACGTCTCCTCTGCTGATGACAGACGAGATAGCCTTCAAGGCGGTCGACTACCTCGTCGCAAGTTCATCGGAAAACGAAACGCTTGCGATCGTCTTTTTTGGTGGGGAACCCATGATTAACGAGCCGCTGATATGGAAAACGGTCGACTATTCAAAAAGAATATACCCCAATAGAAACTTTACCTATTCTATTACGACCAACGGAACGCTTTTGAATGACACTGCTGTGAATTCTTTCAAGGAGCACGGGTTTTCTGTTCTGATTAGTCTCGATGGTACAGGATGCAAGCACGATGCATCGCGCCCGTACAAGACGGGAGGCGGCTCTTTCTCCGATATCGACAAAAACGTTCGTCGTTTTTCCGAGTCGTTCCCCTTCGGCGCAAGAGCGACCTTAACAAATAATAACTGTAACCTTGTTGAAGACTATCTTCAGTTTAATGAGATGGGCTTCAGAAGGATTTACTTCTCGCCCGTGAGCTCATTCGATGAGAATATCAAACTCGACGAACACTCATTAAACAAAATCAGGGCGGGCCTAATAGATTTGGCGGATCAATATCTCAAACAGATTGATCAAGGGGAAAAGCCCTTGTTTAGAACATTGAAAACTGCAGTTGATTTGATTATGAGCAACAGGATCGCCTTTGTCGGATGCGGGGCTGGCAGGCGTTTTATTTCCGTGACTCCCGAAGGGGACGTATACCCCTGTCACAGGTTTGTCGGGATGATGCGATTCAAAATGGGCAACATCGTCACCGGAATTGACGAAACTAGGTATATTGAAAACTGGAGTCAGGGTGTCGAAAAAAGAATTGACTGTACGGACTGTTGGGCTCGGTCTTTCTGTGGTGGGGGCTGTAGCTGGGAGGCTGCAGACGAGCACGGCTACTTGCCCAAGAGTCTACACCCTGCATCATGTGAATATAGAAAAATGTGCTACGAGATGGCTTTTGACCTTATTTCCCGCCACTCATCTTCGCAGGAGAAAAATCAACGAGAAGCTACTGTATCGGAATAAGCGGTTCAGCGCATTGCTGTCACCATTGTGGAGGTGTTCGTTCTTCTGATTACCGTCTGCGAAGCTTATTGCTACGTTCGCCGAAACCATTCTAGAAATATGGTGAACTAGACATCTTGGTTTGTTATACACAATATTGAGGTTTTTCTGCACTCAAAGGGAGGTAGTCGTGAAGCATATTCATCCGATTAATCCAGGAAGTGGCGACGAGGCAGGCGTGAAGCCGATGTCTTTTGACTGCCTCTTGGGCATTACTGACATCTGTACTGTTTATGATAAAGCAGATGGCTGTGGTGCATACGATTACTGCGACTATGACATGGATGGCGGCAGCATCTGCGTTGTAGATCACTGTGGCATTGATCAAACGTAGTCTCTAATTGGATTAAGGTGAGGAGCTGTTATGAAGCATATCCATCCTGTTGGTTCAAATGAACATCCTCCCGTTGAGCCTTGTTGTCTTGGAGTTGATATATGCAATTTTTACGACATCGCCGAGTGCCCTGTTGCGGATTGGTGCTATGTCGATAAAGAATCAAGCTGTGTTTTGCCAGCAGATTGGTGCGATCCAGTTGACGAGTAGTTTTGTGGCTAGGAACTATTTGGTCCAATTCAGAATAAGATGGGAACAAATACCAAAATCTCGTGTCTGGGAGGAGTTATGCCATTATTGCAAGGTCTCGTTGGATTAGCCTTTATATTTGCGTTATATCTGGCACCTTTTTTAATTCTATTCTTCATTATCCGACTCTTTCTTCGGAGAAAATAGGAGTGTCACGCAAACATTAGCGTAGCTTTCTTCCAATATGAGCCGAGCATTGGCAAGTGGAATAAGAAGCCCGACCGTTCGCCACATGAAAGTGATCGGACGGGCTTCTCTATTTAACCCGGGCCGCCACCCATAGCGGCTTTCCAAGCGTATTCTCAGTGCAAAGCAATCGTCAGTTTAATCCTATGCGCTGATACCGCATTTCATTTGTTCGGCTCGAATTCTACGGCCTGGCAACCCTCGCACTCTCCGGCAAATGGATTGAACGCGAAGGCAGAGATGATGTGTGCGCGGACATCGAGGCTGCTGTAGGCAACATACTGGGACATGGACCCCCGCTGCGCGTGGTATGCGGCCCGGCATATTCATTGCCGTCCAACCCCGTGTAGTTGCAGCAAAGGGTGGAACCTCAATGCTCAGCTCATGTTGTCCGTGGGACACGAGAATCGTAAGTACACTTTGGTGCGATTCTCACGCTGATACTGAGCCACCTGGAATAAGATACGTCGCGACAACACTTCGCTTCACCTCTGTCTCGACAAGATGACGTAGACTAAAGTTTCCTTTAGTAAGAGAACGAGAACTATATCTGAAAGCGTTGCGATGGCGTGAAGGCACCGAGTCCGAACCGCCTGAATGCTACGTGCATCTGCATCGCCTTTTTGTTATCTCTGCCAGTTGGGTAGCACTACACTTGTCATCATTTACTCTGGTACATGCTGCCTAAATCCACTACCCCTTCTACCGCGCCGACCATCTCGTCATCGTGAGAGACAACGATGATCAGCTGGCTTTGCTTGTTGCGCTTAACATAGGCCGCAAGCTCGGCGCGGCTTACAGCGTCTAACCCAGTCGTGGGCTCGTCGAGTACCAAAACTGACGACTTGCGTGAAATCGCCGACCATAAGTACACTCGGCGCAGCTCACCGCCCGAAAGCGCGGAGCAACGTTTCCCGAGCAACTCCTTCACGCTGTTTTCCAGCGAAAGTAGGCCATCTACACCCCGGTGATAGGAAGAAAAGGGCGTGTCGAAATACTCTAACAGCTCTTTCACCGTTTCGTCCGGCGCGAAGCACGACTGTGGGCAGCACGATATCTCTCTCGCACGTATGTAATCCAAGTCGCATTCTTCGATTGGCACGCCGTTGTATTTTACTTTGCCTTTCGATGAGTATAGCCCGAGCATCAAGTAAAGAAGTGACGTCTTGCCTCTTCCGTTTTCCCCAACTATGCAATATGTACCAGGACCGGAAAACTTGAAAGAAAACCCGCCGAGGACCTCTCGGACAGATCCGTCTGGAAGGGCAACCGAGAATTCCAAATCAGATACCGAAATGTCATTTATTTCATCGAGTTTAGCTAAATCGGTCCGATTCCACCCCGATCTCTCCTTTTCTCTCGTCGCGATAGCCGTCCTATCCCATGATGCTTTGGCATCTTGATAGGATTTGAACAATGACATCATACTTTTCAAAGTCTTAAAGAGAACCGCGAAGTATGTACCGATGATAGTGTACTCGCCTATTGACATAGTTCCGTTAATGATTCGTACTCCGGAAACAACAAGTATCACCGCTTGAAACAACGCTGCGAAAAGACCATCGAGCGATGTCAGAGAATATGATAGCTTTCCGGAGCGCAAAACTTTGGGAAAATAGCTCTTAAACCCAGCGTCGAGCGCTTGTTCGCTCTTGCCGTACGAAGATGTCAGTTGAATGTTGAGAATCTGATTAAGCTGCGATGCAATTGCGGCGTAAAAGGCGCTGTCCGCCTCTTTCTTCTCATACGTGACCCTATACAAAAGTTTCCTCAACCCAGTAATTACACAGAAATACACGATGAGGAGAATGATGGAAAACACCGCGAGAGTTGAATCAATTGACCATATGATAAGCAATACGATGGGAATGGCTACAATGGACAGCGGCGCACTGATAAAATTCGCCAAAACGAAGGATGAGACCACGCTGGAGTCGGAAATAATCCGTTGCGTTGTATAGGCTGGATCGATGGTCCGACTCACCAAGTAATCGTCTCTTTCAAAACGCAAGACGGCCTCCCTGAGAAGATCAAAGGAAAGTCTCGTGGTTATGCGAATGGAAAGTGTTCCTGCAAAATAAGTAAAGAGGGTGGAGAAAACTCCTATTGACGCAACCAGGAGCGCGAAGAGTACGGCGTCTCTTTCGCTGCGGTTACCGAGAAGAAAATCTAAGAATTTCCCGTTCACGTATGGCATGGCATAGGAGAGAGCGGTTCCAATCACCGTGATAGCAATGAAGACGAAAGCCCCTTTTGCTCTGATGAACCTCGAGAGAACGCATCGAATCAAGGAAGGCCCCAATCTACCCGCCACAAAACATCAATCACTGATACCTTACACCTCAACACAACAGGAGCGAAGATTTGCCAATGAGACTGCTTTAAGATTGCCTTGGGCCAATACGATCTCAAGCTCTTCCTACAAGAGAGTCGGAATCGGACATCTCCTCCGACGAACCTGGCAATCGGGCGGTTGAAATATCTTTTTCAACCGCCCGATTGCCACAATAGATTTGAGCATCCGCCAACAAACGTCCGCGTTTTATACCCATCAAATCCTTTGCCTTTTGTCGTCTAGACTAGAAAAATCGCTCGAAATAACGCAACCGGCCTGCTCGCTTGAAGAAACCTAAGCCCGTAACGTAGATGTGCAAACTTCCGAAACGCCTTGCGCGGCATAGTGCGTATAAACTTCGTCAACCGCCTCAGAAATATCTGAGTATCGCGCCGGGTCAAAAGCATACGATGTCGCAGCTATACCCTGCACCCATTCGGAACGCGGATTAATTGAATAGCCACACAGCATCATCATACATGCATCTAGACCTGATTTCCCAAGTATCCGACGTATTGATGAGAGCATCGCGGGTCGCCCCTGCACCATCGTCGTCACCCCTATTAGCAGTATTTACCGTTTTTCTCTAAATGCGTATCGCCACCCTTAAGAATACGAAGTGTTTTATCCAGACCCGATTGTCCTCCATCTCAAACGAAGGGATAAGGAATCTCATCCGGAATCGGCAGTAACGGAGGATTCACAACGACAAGCGAAAAACATGAGTCATCTCTCAGAGGGGAGTAAAGGCTCCCCTCAAGCACCCTAGTTTCGTCATCCAAAGAGTTGATGGCAGTGTTTTTCTTACAAAGGTCGACAACAAAAGGGTTGATTTCTACAGATGTTACATCCATGCCACAGTTGGTAAGTATCAGGCCCTGTATTCTGGGGCCAGAACACAAATCCCTTGATTATCAACTTCATCCGAACACTTCCCACATTCATCCGCACATGTGCGGATGAATGTGGGAACCCGATACCCTGAGGGCCGGATCGGCCGGCCCCGGGAGATCGGAGGACGGCATGTCCGGAAAGAAGAAAAGTGGCTCCGCAAAGGCGGTCCCGAGGGCCTACGGAAGGCTCACGAGGCACGAGCGGGACACGGTCCAGAGGATGCTGGAGCGCGGGGCCTCGTGCAGGGAGATCGCGAGGGAGCTGGGCAGGTCGCCCTCGACGGTGAGCGCCGAGGTGTCGTCGCACAGGTTCGTCACGGCGCCCAAGTCCAGGCGCGGCGAGCGCGTGGACGCCTCCGCCGACCTGTCGGCGGCCTGCCCGCGCCTGGCGGCGTGGCCGCGCTGCTGCAACGGCTGCGGCCGCTACCGCGCGCTGGGCTGCAAGCGCCGCCCGCACGTCTTCTACGAGGCCCGGGCCGCGCAGCTGTGCGCGGACTCGGTGCTCGTCTCGTCCAGGCGCGGGATCGACGCCGACGAGCCCGCCGCGGCGGCGAGGCTGGAGGCCATCAGGGACTGCCTGCGCCGGGGGCTGTCGCCCGAGCAGATGGCGGCGCGCAACGGCGGGCCGGTGGACCTGTCGCCGTCGACCATCTACCGCTGGGTCTCGGCGGGCTACGACGGCATGACGAACATGGAGCTCAGGCGGAAGGTCGGCTACAGGCCGAGGAAGCGCGCCGCGGGCCGGGCGGCGACCCGCCACTCCGCCCGCAGGTCGCATGCCGCGTTCCTCGCCCTCGGGGAGGACGCGTGCGCCGCGGCCTGGGAGATGGACACCGTCGAGGGGGCCCGGGAGGACTCCGCCTGCCTGCTCACGCTGCTGCACCGCCCCAGCAGGCTCCAGCTCGCGCTGCCGCTGGAGGAGAAGACCGCCGGGTGCGTCGCGGACGCCCTGGAGGGCGTCCGGGCCATCCTCGGCGCCGACGGGACGCGCCGCGTGTTCCGCGCCGTCCTCACCGACAACGGCGCCGAGTTCTCCGACGAGGCGGCGATCGCGGCGCTGCTCGGCGAGGGGCCGGGCGAGACGAGGCTGTTCTACTGCGACCCCGGGCGCAGCGACCAGAAGGGCGCCTGCGAGCGCAACCACGTCGAGATCAGGAAGCTGCTGCCCAAGGGCGCCGGAATCAGGTTCGACCGGCTCGCCCCGGCCGACCTGGCGCTGGCCATGTCGCACGTGAACTCCGAGCCCCGCGGCGCGCTCGGCTTCGCGACGCCCGCGCGCGCCTTCAGGGCGATGCTCGGGGAGGACGCGGCGGCGCTGCTGGACGCCTACGGCGTGGAGGACGTGCCCATCGGCGAACTCGACCTGACGCCGGGGCTCATCGGGAGGGCGCGCGCAGAGAGGGGCGATGCCCCGCTGGCCTAGCCTGGAAGAAAAACGGAATAGACGGACCGACCGTCCGGCTGAGTCTGGGAAGAGGTGCCGGGCGGCGGGCGGAGCATGGCCACCGGACCTATCGAAACACATCTCCACCGTTCCTTCAACTGGGAAAACGGCGCCCCCGGACCCCAGGAGGGGCCGCGGGGGCGTTCGGCTAACTGCGGGAATGGCCTATTCGCTCAATGTGTTCGGCTGAGATCGGAAATCAACCCAGAACACAAATCGAGAGCCTTCTGAGTATTTGCTCGCTTGAGCGCTGTTGAATATCGCGAAACAGCACCGCCGATATCGCGCTTGGGCACCGGGGCCGACACTGGCCCCGGTGCTTTTTTATTGCTACCGGTCTATCCGCGGCGCTGCCGCATGTTGGCCTCGCCCATGTCGACCCAGACCGCGTTGTGCACGATCCTGTCCATGATGGCGTCGGCATGCACCCCGCCGCCGAGCCTCGGGTGCCAGTCCTTCTTCTTGAACTGGGTGCAGAATACGGTCGAGGCCGTGCCGTACCTCAGCTCCATCAGCTCCAGCAGCATCGACCTGAACTCGGTGTCCGGCCTGTCGAGCAGCCACTCGTCTATCACGAGCAGGCCGAACGCCCCGTACTTGCGGACGAGCTTGCGCTCGCCGCCGGGCCGGTCACGGCTCTCGCGCCAGAGGTCCTCGAGGTCGGGCTGGCGGACGTAGCACGACCTCACCCTCCTGGCGCAGGCGGCCTTCGCGAGCGCGCAGGCCAGGTAGGTCTTGCCCGTGCCGGTGAGGCCCTGGAGAACCACGTTCTCGCCGCGCCCGACGAACCCGCAGGTCGCGAGCTCGGCCACCGCCACCCTGTCGAGGCCGCGGCCCTCGAAGAAGTCGACCGAGCGGACGTCGGCCTCGGGGTACCTGAGGCCGGCCCTCCTCGTCAGGTTGCGGACCTTCTGCGTGATGAAGTCGGAGTGCGCCTCGTCCACCGCCATCTGGACGCGCTCGGCGAACGCCATCCCGGCGCACACGGCCTCGTCCTGGGCGGAGAGGGCGGCGAGCAGCTCGGCCGCCCCCATCTCCCTGAGCTTGCGGGCGGTCTCCGCGTTGACGTCCATGCTCACTCCTCCCCGTAGAAGCCGGCGCCGCGCACGTAGCCGCAGTCCCCGGACGCCTCGCCGGCTGGCGCCCCGTCCTGCCCCGACCTCAGCACGGGCTCGACGTCGCGGTAGCGCGGCGACCTCTTCCCGGTCGCGAGCGCCATCCCGCACGCCCGCTCGAGCCTCGCCGGGGTGTAGCGCCTGGACAGCCTGAGCACGGCGAGCGCGGCGTTGAAGCCCTGCTCGTCGAACTCGTAGCAGGCGAACACCCTGTCCACCAGCTCGGAGCAGGAGGGCCCGACCCTCGAGGCCCAGGCGCGGATGCGCGGCGCGTCCCAGTCCGACCACGCCCTGCCCTCGGGCATGTCCGAGCCGCGCGTGGAGTAGCGGTTCCTCGCGTAGGACGGGAACCTGGGGTGCGTGGCCACGCGCTCGCCGCCGGAGAAGACCTCCACCTTGCCCTCGGTGACGCGCAGGTCGACCGTCGAGCCGACGAGCAGGTGGCTCACCGAGTAGTAGTTGCGGGCGTACGCGACGTGGCAGTTGGCCTGGACCTTGCGGCCGTAGACCCACTCGCACACCTCGAAGGGCTCGGCCGGTAGGGGCCTCAGCAGCGGGCGCTCGACCTCCTCGAACACCTCGCGCCTCGAGCCCTCGCGCTTGGCGAACGGCGCGTCGTTGTGCTCCGCGACCCTCCGGGCGACGGCGGCGCGGAGGGCCGCCATGTCGGTGAACACCTCGTCGCGAAGCGCCGCTATCACGTAGGTCGCGGCGGCCCAGACCTCGTTCTCGGCGCTCGGCTTGTCGCGGGGCCTCCTGACCCTCGCCGGGATCACGGCGGAGCCGTAGTGCGCGGCGAGCTCCTCGTAGGCCGCGTTCAGGACCGGCTCCCCGGCCCTGGGGTGGACGGTGACGCCGGTCCTCAGGTTGTCGGGGACGATGCAGGGCGTCGCGCCTCCCAGGAAGGAGAAGGCGTGCACGTGGCACAGCAGCCATGTATCCTGCTTCATGTCGAGCGTCGGCTCGACGTAGCTGTACCGGCTGAACGGGAGGCAGGCCACGAACAGGTACACCTTCCTGACCTCGCCGGTCGCGGGGTCCACGAGCCGCATCGTGGGCCCCGACCAGTCGACCTCCATGTTCCTGCCCGCCTTGTGCCCGACGCGGCTCACCACGTTGCGCGACACCGTGTACTGGCGGTAGCGCTTGCAGAACCTGTCGTAGGACATCGACGGCGCGCCGGCCTCCGCGCACCCGTCGGCATACTCCGCGTGCAGGAGCTTGAGCGTGACGCCGGTCCTCGCGAGCTCGCGGTGGACGCGTGCCCAGTCGGGGTCGGCGTGCACCGGCCCGGCGTCGCCCCTGCCGGGGAACAGCAGCGCGTAGGCGGCCTCCTCGGACATCCCCTCGACGTCCTCCCAGGAGACGCCCCGCTCCCTCGCGGCTTCCAGCACGTCCTGGACGCTGTGCTTCGAGACGTGGGCGGTGCGGGCGATCGCGTTCTGCGAAAGCCCGTTCACCGACCTCAGCCTCAGGACCTCCCTGGCCCTGATCCTTCTCGCCATGTGGAACCTCCTCGTTCTCTGGACTGCATGGCAGCCCGAGCGTAACGGGGATGCGCGGGAAGGCATTTAATGGCGGTGCCGAACGGCAATATTCGGTCGGGTGGGCGGCGGTGCTGATTCGCAATATAGGTGGTGTCGAAAGGGCCTAGGACTCAGCCTTCCGTGCGCTCTGCGGTGTAAGGCGCCAATCTCAGCAAATCTGTCCCACAATACTGCGCTGAAGAACAAGACGGAACCCCTGAGCCAAACTCCCCTATACCTTATTAAGGCTAAGACAGGCAAGTTCACGCACCCGGCATATTCCAGAATAACATCCTATTGTTTTAGATGCTCTACAAGCATGAACAGCCGCGAATCGGAAAGATCTTCTAGTTTCGCCCCGACTGACCGCCAAGGGCCAAAATGGCCCCTCCATCCCCGGGCGACTGGCTCTGGCGCGCCGAGGAGTGTCCCCAAGTGCCGGCAGAAAAGAAACGTCCCTATCTGCCGGCTAGAGAGCACCGAAGAGGATGGCGTAGGTAGTGGATTCGCCGAGCTTGAGCTCGTCGCCGGGATTGAGTTGGGCGGAACGGCCGGGCTCGACCTGAATGCAGACGCGCGTGGCCCCGTTTACCACCACGGTTCCGTTGGTGGACGACAAGTCCTCGACGTGCCAGATATTTTGAGCATCGCACCAGATATGAGCATGGCGGGCCGAGACATCGTCGCCGACGTCGGTAATATCGCCCTCACCAGTGGCCAGCGCGCCAATCTCAACACCCTGCTCGCTCGGCTGAATCCAGCGCGGGGCGCTCACGACAAAACTGTTTTGTACGCGCAGCAAGCCCAAGGGGTGCGCCGGGGCGGGTTCGCGTTCGCCCGCGGTCATCGACATGCCAAGCGAACGCGGCGTGGATGTTCCTCCGCCACAGGTCGCGTGCGCGCAGTCGATGGCATAGTTCACCGAGGACCGCACATCCGCCGAACAACCGACGGCGACAAACAGCACCAGCACGGCCTCGGCGCGCTCGGCGGGCATGAGTTCCGCCGCCTGGGACAGGCGATCGAGCGCGTTGCGATAGAGATTCGTGTCCTGGTGGCACTCTTCGAGCGCGCGTACCATCGGTTCACCTGCAGGACCGCACACCATATTGATCACAGCCGTGGAGTCCATGGGATTTCGCTGGCGCAGGGCCAGTTGCGACATAATACGCGCAGCCGAGGTACCGTATTCGGCAAAGTAGCGCTGCTGAAGCGTGCCGACCGGCGCGCGAACGATAAAGCGGGAAACCCAAGAGCGATCGGCGGCTCGGCTCTGCGGGCTGCGGCCGTCGGCGAGCGGACGGGACGAAAGCACCAAGCCGCACAGCTCGATATGGCTCAGATGCGCCGCGCGCTTAAAGATGTCAAACATGGCCCCGCATGGGGTGAGCTCAACTTGAGATGCCATGACCTAGGCCTCCTTGGTCGTAGAAATAGAATCGGACGATACTTCGACAGGTCCGCCAAAAGTACGGGCAGCTGCGGCTCCACCGGCAAGCGGAGTCGCCATCTGGGCTTTTGTGCGTCGTGGTGCCGAAACGGGAAGTTCAAAGGCAAAGCCCATCGCAAGCAAAAACCACGTAAGCGTATAGGTTGCAACCAGAGCGGCAACAAGGCCGCCCATCACGGCGCGTTGGGAAAATACGCTACATGCAGCCACAACCAGCACCGGAACCTCGCAGGCAGAAAGCGCAAGCACACCCTGCAGGAACCCCGAGCGCCGATTGCGCGCAAGTGCCCCCGCGGTAACGCCGGCTATGCCTGGCAGCGCCAACGCCAGTGCGGCAATAATACTCGGTAGCGACCCAGACCACACGAGCGATCCCAAAGTCGCCGTCACGCGGGCGCCCGACGCCAGCAGCGCGGCCGAAACCACGACCACAGCCCAAACCACGCCACAGACGACCGTCGCGCCGACCATCAGCGCGCGACGAACCGCGCGGCCAGACGCATCCATGGGGCACGGCGTGAGCGGCTCGCCGCGGAGCGAACGACCGACATTTTGCGCATAGTGGTCACAAAACGCCGAGAGCGCCGCCTCGACCGCCGCCGGCTCGGGACGATCTTTTTGATGGCTGGACAGACAGGCCATCACCACGTCGAACAGCTGGGCATCGACAAACGCCAGCGCATCGCGTAGCTCTTCGGAATCCGGCTCAAGCCCTAGCTGCTGGGCCTGCTCGGCCGCAGCGAGCGCCACATCGGGCTCACGACGAAGCAGCTGAGTCAAATCACAACCGGGCGCATGGGCACCAATGGGATAATCGGGCCGCGTGTCCATCTTGAGACGGTAGGGGCTGGCGATGTCGCGCGTCTTTTTGCGCGAACCCGAGGTGCCCGAAGCGCTCGGCGCGGCTTCGTATGGCGCGACGCCGGCAATGAGCTCGTAAACCGTGCTTGCCGCGGCGTAGACGTCAATCGCCGGCGACATACGCAAAGCGCGCAGGTCGGGAATATCGTCGGTGAGCATCTCGGGCGGGGCATAGGCAACCGTCGCGCGACGCAGCGTGGCATAACGCTCCGTAAACGACGCCTTGCCGCCGGTACCGGCCACGGCCGACGCAGGCTCAAGCGCCAGCGACGAGCCAAAGTCGATCAGGCACAGGTCAAAGGTGCCCTCGGCAAGCTGCCGGTCAAGCGGTAGACGCGCCGTGCGCACCATAATATTAGCGGGCGAGATATCGCGATGGACAAAGCCCTCGCCCACCAGGCTCATACGGCAGAGCAAATCGAACAGGTCGCGACCCAGACGCGCCGCCACGAGCGGCGACAGACGTCCGGCATCGTCCACGGCGAGTCGCGAACGCAAGCGGGCGAGCGTCTCGCCCTCGACCCATTCCATGACAATTGCAGGCACACCGTCGACCTCGCCCCAGCCATAGAGGCGGGGAAAGCCCTTAAGGCCCGAAAGGGCGCGATGGCATTCGTATTCCTCGCGAAACGCCGCCTTGAACTTGGCGACCAGCGCCTCGTGAGCGGCATCGTCGTCGAACTCATCGCGCGTCGGCAAGATGAGCTGCTTGAGTGCCACGGCCTCGCCTTGGGCGTTGACGGCACGCGTCACGCGGCCGATACCGCCACGGCGCATGGTGGCATCGTCGGCAAACAGCATCGTAAAACGACGCAGATAGGCAGGCAGTTCGTCCTGACCGAGCGCAATGGCCGGCTCAAACCCGTCGACACGCGCCAGGCGCAGGCCGACCATGGGATCGCGACCGAGCGATTGTGGTGTGGTGGATGCAAGATCGGTCATCATAGGGCAAGCGCCGCCACGTTATTGTTGAAGTTACCGAGCGCGACGTCATCATCGCCGTAATGGCCGACCCATTGACATAGGTTGGTGTAACAGCCCCACAGATTGGCATACTGCTGATACCACTTTGACCGGGGCGAGAATGTCTGACGACCGAACTCGGCTCGAATGACAAACATCTCCCCGACCAGGCTGTCGCACGGTCTGGGATCTCCCGTAGAGTTATAGGTCGAGACCACGTCATTGGCACGAGAAACATAGCCGTCGAGCATGTTGTACTTGGTCACAAGCCAACTGTGAATGCTCTCTTCCTCGGCAGCGGAAAGGCCGCCGGAGTTTGCATCGTTGTCAGTGTTGCCGCCCGTCGAGCCGCCGTTTCCAGGCCCTCCGGTAGAGGAACCCGACCCAGAGCCACCGCCCGAACTCGATGAATCCGAGCCAGAGCCAGAAGTATCCGAGCTACCGGGCTTTCCGAACTGCTGGGCGTCCTGCTCCTTCTGCTGCTCGACCTTATTCACCGTTGCCGCCACGCTATTGTTGGACAACCGATCGATGATCTTGGTGTTGGTGAGCACGATGGTTTTGCCATTGGCAAGCATGACTTCGTTGTCCGGGGCCTCGGCGCCGTCCGCATCGTCGGTGCCAAACACAATATGCCCGACCACACTTGCCCAAGCATATCCAGTCGTGGTGCCCAGATCGCTTTGACCTCATGCCCCACGCGCGGTTCGCGTGCGGCATGCGCCTGCATCATGGACGGCACGGTCATGCCATAGGCAGAAACGCCAGCTATGACCAGCACCAGCGAGCACGATAGCAGTGCGTACGCCCGCGACGCCAAGCCCAGTCGGCGTCGTATGCGCACCGCGGCGCCGCGCTTTGTCTGAGTGCCACCGGGCCGCATGCGTTCTCCTCCAACAAAAACACGCCGCTCGGGAGCGGCGCATTCATTCGAATCCATATTTGAGTATATCAGCGAACCCAAAAGGTTGCGCAACGAATGAGCAAATTAAGGATGCGAGCGGAAGCATCCATGCGATAAGCGGATACGAAGCATCTTTGTTGCACAACAAACTCACAGTCGCACGGGGAAATTATGACTACCCCGTGCGACTGTGAGGAAAACATACGGCAGGAGCAGGCTCGCCACCTAAATCGCGCGACGGGCCTCGATGGCGCGGCCAAGCGTAAGCTCGTCGGCATACTCCAAGTCGCCGCCCACGGGAAGGCCGCTTGCCAGACGCGACACCTCGACGCCCAACGGCTTGATGGTACGGGCCAGATAGCTCGCCGTGGTCTCGCCCTCAATATTGGGGTTGGTGGCGATGATGACCTCGTGGATGTCCTCGTGGCCCAAGCGTGCCAGCAGCTCTCGAATGTGCAGCTGCTCGGGGCCAATCTTGTCCATGGGACTGATCACGCCGCCCAATACGTGGTAGAGGCCGTGGTAGCTGCCCGTGCGCTCGATCGCCTGGACATCGCGCGGCTCGCCCACCACGCAAATGCGAGTGGTATCGCGCATCGGGTCCTGGCAGATGGAGCACTCGTCGGCCGTGGCGTAGTTAAAGCAGCGGCTGCAAAAGTGGACCTCCTGCTTGACCTCCAGGATGGCCTCGGCCAGGCGGCGCGCCTCCTCGGCGTCGGCCTCCAACAGGTAATAGGCGATGCGCTGGGCCGACTTGGGACCAATGCCCGGCAGACGGCCCAGCTCATCGAGCAGTTTTTGCAGACTGTGGTTGGCACTCATATATATGCGTGTCTTAGAACGGCATGCCCGGGATGTTGAGGCCGCCGGTGATGGCGCCCATCTGCTTGTTGGCGAGCTCGTTGACGCCGCGGACGGCCTCGTTGACGGCAGCCATGATCATATCCTGCAGCATATCGACGTCCTCGGGATCGAGCGCATCGGGATCGATGGTGAGGTTGACGAGCTCCATCTCGCCGTTAACGGTCACCTTGACCATGCCGCCGCCGGCAGAGGCGTCGACGGTCTGGGACTTGAGGTTCTCCTGCGCGGCGGCAAGCTGCTCCTGCATCTTGCGAGCCTGCTTCATCATCTGCTGCATGTTCATACCGGCCATGATGGCTCCTTTACGTGCGGCCGCACGCCGAGCTGCAAGGGCAGCCGGAGCACGGCGGGACTTTCAAACTCAAAAATCGTACCACGGCGCGGGGCAAGCAAGCGGGGCGGACACGCTACCTCAGTCGATATACATGTCCTCCAATACAAACCACGCGCAAAGATTATGCGAAGTTGAATAATTCGCATCTGCATAATATTGAAAGCTAAATCTTGTAGAGCCGGAATCCGACATTTTCTGCATCCAGCTAGATAACAAAATGCCGAACCGCTGCTCGAGTCGGCGCACATGGCGGCAGGGTATAATTTGATTGTCATAGATAGCAATTTGGAGGTGCCCCATGAATGCCCCCGACGCGCTCCAAAACATCCGCTCAAAACACCCCGTCGCATATTTAGTTCTCTATCTTTTTGTCGGCTGGACATTGCTGGTTGTCATCACCCATGCCATAGCTTTTGGAGCAGAACTGCTGATAGCCAGCTCGGACCAGCCCGTCGTCAAATGGGAGACGACCGATGAGTGCACCGACGGAACCCGAACCGTCTACTACAACAGCCCGTCCCTCTATCAAGAGTTCAAGGTCAAGATAAAGGACTTCAAGATTGTCGATGCCGAGCTAGGCGTTTATTTGGCAATCGGAGCAACCATTAACGCCGAGCAAGTCGAGTACACGGACAGCCATGCGACGTATCGTATCGACCTCAGCATCCTAGGCCGACCGTCACGCACCTGTCTGCTCAAATGCGACATACGCGACACCACACTACACATGTCCGAAATACAGATGCGCCCGGACAAGGGGTCCTCTTCTTGAGCAGTATACCCGCCTGCGCAGCTACTCCACCGGCTTGAAGATGGTGGCCTGGCCAAAGACGCTGCGGATGAGGGCCTTGGCCTCGTCCTCGGTCTGCGGGATGCTCGGGGCTGCGCCCTGATGGCCGAAGGGGCTGCCAGCACCGGGATTGGATTCCCAGGGAGTGGCGGGGACGTCGTCGTTTGCAGAGGCTGCGGGTGCCACAGCAGCGGCCTTGGTCGCGGACGCCGCACCCGGCACGTCGAACGGGGGCAGATCGTCCCCGCCGGCATCGGCAGCAAAACCACCGACCATAGCATCGTCGTAGGGCACCTGCTCGGATTCCCATGGCGCAGCCTGCGCAGGCGGCTGAGCCATGGGGACGGACGCGCGCTCGGGCGCTCGGGGCGCGGGCTCGGTCGGGAGCTTGCCCGTGGCAGGAGCACCGGCAGGGTTGTCGGAGCGCAGCCAAGGGGCCTTGGCCAGGTCGGATGACTTGGGCGCAGGCGCGGCAGCGGACTTGGGCGCGGGGATCGGAGCAGCCGGTTTGGGCGCAGCGGGTTCAGGCGCCGACGGGGTCGGTGCCGCTACCGGCGCCGCTTTTGGCTGCGTCGCGCTGGCGCTCGAGGATGCAGGGGGCACCGAGGACACGGGTTGCGGGTCCGCAGATACCGCAGCCCGTGCAGATGGAGAATGCTCCTCATGTTGAGGAGCCGGCGTGCCACCCCCATCCAGGACATAGTCGACGGTACGACGACCGAAGACCGCGCAGACCGTCGGCAGGACCACCGACTGCGTATCGGCGCGACCGAGCATCTTGATGGCAAAAGTCGAACCCGCGGGGAACGAGACCGTGAGCTTGGAGCCGTCGTCGGCCGTGGCGCGGGCGTTGAGCAAAAGCCCTGCGTAGGAGGCCTGACGAGCCTTGACGCGCTCGACGACCTCGGCCCATTTGCGCTGGAGCTCGCCGGCGTCCTCAACCGCGGGGGTCTCGGCAGCACCGGCGGCGGCAACCTGGGCGGCATTGTTGGAC
>JBKTBE010000001.1:0-92793 GCA_046883645.1 Collinsella sp.
AGTTTACTGGGGTCGTGGCGAATGTCCACCAGCGACACAACCAGGTTGAAGCTGCGCTCGGAGTCGAAGAAGTCGCCAATGAGCTCGGCCCAGCGGTCACGTTCGGCCTTGGAACGACGGGCGAAACCGTAGCCCGGCAGGTCGACGAAGTGCACATCGTCAGCCTCAAAGAAGTTGATGTTGCTCGTCTTGCCCGGCGTACTCGAAACCTTGACCAGGTTCTTGCGGCCAAAAAGCTTGTTCATAATCGACGACTTGCCCACGTTGGAGCGGCCGACAAAGCTCACCTCGGGGCAGGTGGACTCGGGAATCTGCGAAACCTTGCCATAGCTGGCGACGAACTTGGCAAGCTGGTAGTTAATGGAATCGGCCATGGACACTCCTTGGTCGTAGGTTCTTACAAATAGACGCGCTATTGCGCAGCGGCAATGCGGCGGACGATATCGAGCGTGATGTCACTTGCGACACGCGCGTACTCGAACAGATCGAACTCGCGCTCGCAAATTGCATCGTACGCCTCGTCACAATTATCGCTGATAGCGCGCAACACCAGGCAATCGACACCATTTTTGGTTGCGACATGGGCAATTGCCGCGCCCTCCATGCCGACACAATCGGCATGCGTCGCCTCGATAGCGTCATTGCGCATGGTGGCGCCCGTCACAAAGCGGTTACCCGTGGCAATCGTGCCGACCAGGAACTGCTTGGTGCCCTCGTTCGAAGCGACTGCATTTTTCGAAGCGTCAACAAACCCACGCTCAGCAAGCACGTCGGCGGCAATATCGACCAGCGCGGGCGTCGAGCCAAACTCCTCGAGCCCCGGTGCGGACTCGGCGATAAGCGCGGTATCGGTATCCAGATAGCGTAGGCGTTTGCCAATGACCACGTCGTCGATATGGAGCTTGGGGTTCAAACCGCCCGCAATGCCCGAAAACACAACAGCCTGCGGAGCATACTTGCTAATGAGGTGCTGTGTTGCAGCGGCGGCGTTCACCGTGCCCATGCCCGCCGTTGTGGCGACAACTGTCAGGCCGTCGAGCTCACCGCTCACAACGGTCAAGCCTGCCTCCCGTGCCTCGCAAACGTCGCTCAGCTCTTCCTTAATCTGCATGATCTCTTTTTCGAGCGCACCGATAATCGCGATAGTAGCCATACCATTCCCCAAACCTATACGAAATTCTCAACCAAGGTATGGTACCAGCATTTTGTTTGACCTCGCCAAACGAACACGCTAAGCCAGTGCAGCTCGCGTATCAAACAGAGCCTTTGCAATCGCAGCCGTAACCTCGCTCGAGCGGTCGCTCCACGGCATCGATGTCATGATACCCATGACATAGGTACAGCCATCGATGTCGATAAGGCCCGCATCGCATGTCGAGTAGTAACCATCCTCGCTAATCCAGCCTGCCTTGTTGCGCACCAAAACCTGCTCGTCCGCAATGCCATCGCGAATAAACGAGCGCGATGTTGATGCCAGAAGGCCCGACAGCCACTGTGAAGTCTCGGTATCCATGCTCAGATACTCGCTCATCTCACGCCATAACCTCGCAGAAGTGCGCGGGCAGTAGGTCGGAAAATCACTCATCGGATTCAGTGCCGTTTCGTCATCAACACCCAGATTGGCAATCCAATCCTCATAGCCATCATGGTCAAACGCCGCGCGTAACGCGATAAACGAATCGTTGTCTGAGTTGACGACGGCATTCTCGATAAGGTTGCGCACCGTCTGCCAGCCCATGCTGTAACCACCATACGTGGCTAAAGGCCCATCGAGCGACACCTGCCCCGATTCGACCAACGTCTCGCAAATATAGAGCGCATACAGCGCTTTGTAGCTGCTCGCTCCATACACCTCGACATCAGCGTTATACGTCACGCCCCTACCGCTCGATAGGTCGTAGAACACTACACCCACATCGCCCAGCTCCTGCGCCCGACACAGGGCATCCTGGAGCGAGGCAAGGCTCTCATCCTCCAAGGCAGGAGTCTTGTTATCCACCAACGAGAAGGTCCGAACGGTATCACCCGAAGGGATATCGTTGAAGTCCGCCTTCGAAAGTCTCGTCTTGAGATCTGCCGTCGACAGAGCTTGATCTGCCGACGCTTTGGACTTTGAAACCTTCTCGTTTTGCAGCTGTACCGTTGACGCATCTGGGCGCCCCGTTCGCTCCGAGGCGTAGGTTTTAACGGTAATTCCGAGGATAATAACCGCCGACGTTAGCATCCCAATGGCGGCAATCTTCCTCACGCGGATGCGAGCGCCGGCAAGGCCACGCGAAGACGTGCCCTTCGTCTTATATCTGCTGCCATGCTGCGGCACATACTCGTCCCGCGATGCGATGTTTCGCACGTGGTCTCCTGACTGCCACCGTTTATATACGAGCAGCATGATACCGAGCAGGCAATTCTTTCCAAAGATATTCAGCGGCGTTTAAGGTGTCTTTAAAGAAACCACAAGCGTATTTATCCAAATGGCACGATTCTGTTGCGCATCTCACCGCAACCCAGAGAGCAGTCTTTTTAGGACGGGGCTCTTTAGCAATCAACTAGGTGCCCAGGGGCACTCATTTAAGTCTGTCCCCAATGAGTGCCCTTGGGGAACGAAAATGGCATGCTATCCGATAGCGTTTTTGAGCTCCGCACGGCGCTTTTTCATGCCGATCATAACGGCATTGCGCAGCTCGGGCATGCGAGCGGTATCCATCTGGGGCACGCCCTCGAGCTTATAGGGAATGCCCAGTTGCTCGTACTTGACGACACCCATCGTGTGATACGGCAGCATTTCCAGGCCCACCACGTTGTGCCATGGAGCGATGAGGCGACCGAGGTTCTCGCACTCCTCCACCGTGTCGGTAATGCCCGGCACCACCACGTGGCGGATAACGACCTTAATCTTGCGACGCGCAAGCTCATCACCAAACGCCAGAATGCGTGCGGGATCGCAACCGGTCAGCTTTTTATGCTCGACCGGGTCGGCATGCTTAATATCGAGCAGTACCATGTCGGTCTCGTTGAGCACGGCATCGAACTTCTCGGGGTGGTTGGGGTCAAATGCATAGCCACAGCTATCTAGGCAGGTATGTACACGGCCATCGGGGTTGTTGTGCATTGCACGAAACAGGTCGGCCAAAAACTCGGGCTGCAGGAGCGGCTCGCCGCCCGAAACGGTAATGCCGCCGCTGCGGTAAAACTCATGGTTACTCTGGAACTCATCCATGAGGTGTTCGACGGTCACCATCGTGCCGCCGTTAACAGACCAGGTATCGGGATTGTGGCAATACGCGCAGCGCATGGGACAGCCCTGGACAAACACCACAAAGCGGATGCCGGGTCCGTCGACCGTACCCATCGTTTCAATCGAATGTACGCGGCCCAGGGCAAACGCGGAGTCCTCGGGACGAGCGTCCACACCCTCGAGCGTCATCTCAGCCATTCCCGCTACCTTGCCTCTCATTGGTTTTAGTTACATAAATGCCAGAGCCATTCTAGCCCATACGCATGATGGTGAAACGGTTTAGTGGTCAATTGGGTTGTTCTATTTGGCCCCACACAAAAGCGGCGGGAAGGTTGTCACAACCCACTCGCCGCCGAGGCAATAGATATCGATAGACGCCAGGCCTTACGCCTTAAGCGTAAGCACCGCGCCGAAGGCGGTCGGGCCGCAATGGCTCGAGATGACGCCGCCGACCTGAGTCCAGGTAATGTCCTTAAAGCCCAGGTCGTGCGCATAGACCTCCATGTCGTCGCGCAGCTCCTCGGAAAGACCTACCGAATACGCCAGGCCAATATGCGAGTAGTCGATCTCGCCCTTCGCAACCATGTGGTCAATAAAGGCACGGGCGCACTTAAGCATAGAACCGCGGAACTTCTTGGTCGCCACGAACTTACCACCCGCCACCTCAATGCAGGGCTTAATCTTGAGCAGATGGGCACCGAGGAATGCCACGTTGGACAAACGACCGCCGGCCTTAAGGAAGGCGAGATCGGTTGGGACAAAGCCCAACAGCACGCGGTCCATGACGGAGTTCGCGAAGGCGAAGATCTCGTCGACGGTGGCATCGGGGTGAGCCTCGATGTATTTGGCGGTCTCGACGACAACAAGCGACTGGCCTACCGAGACAAAGCGCGTGTCCATGGAGTAGACGTAATCGCGACCCTTGGCGGCGATCTTCGATGATTGATGCGAGCAGGTCGTGGCCTCGGAATATGCAAGATGCAAAATAGTCGCGTCGGGTTGCTCGGCATGGATGCGGTCGTACACATGCGCAAAATCCGCTGGCGAACAGCCACTGGTCTTGGGCATCACACCAAACTCGTTGCAGCGCGAATAAATCTCGAGCGGATCGATCGAGCCGTCCTCGACGGTCTCGTCACCAATCGTGACATGCATAGGCACGCGCACGATACCGTAGCGTTCGCAAAGCTCCGGCGTCACATCCGAACCAGACTCAACCACGATTACGTACTTGCTCATTATCATCACGACCCATCTCAACGTCGACTTTCCAATATCAAGCACAGGCCACCGCACTGTTGCGCAGCGACCTACAAGCGCCAAAGAGACGCCGTCCCTTGCACACAACAAAGGACAGCGTCTCCCTGGAAAACTCCGTGCTTAACTAAGATATTACACGGTATATAAATGAGTGTTGCTTATCCCGCAAACGGTAGCTATACGCGATAAACGGTAGTTGGCCGCAGCAACTGCGACACATTTCACCCAGCAAGTCCAATCGTGCTCCAAGCACGATTAATGCACGAGGCGGTAGAAATTCATCGACGCTGCACCCTCGGAGCGCAGCCCCATCGCCGGTACCGCCGACGAATAGGTGCGGCTCGTAAGTGCCGCCTCGCCGCCGTTAGCAAAAATCTCGACCATCGTAGTGTCCGAAAGCACACGCAGGTCGCGAAGCTCGCTGAGCTCGATCGACCTCTGGTCGCGCCCATAGCCTTCGTCGCCCATATCGAGGGTAAGCATCCCGTCCGCATAACGCACAAAGACACCCTTGCGGATTTCGAGCTCGATCATCTTGGCTCCCTCACAGGAAACCACAACATCAAACAGGCGTCCCGGCTCCTCGACGGTCCCTCCGCCTACGGTACGAACGCAGTCGCCGCGCATCCTCTCAATCTCGTGCGCCGGCTGCTGGCAGAGCTTACCATCGCGCATGCTCAGCTCTCGCGGCACCGTCAACGCGCACTGCCACCCGCGCGCCACCGTCGGGCTTTCCGCCTTCGCATCGGGGCAACCCGACCATCCGATCATCAAACGCCGACCCGCAACGTCCTCAAAGGACTGCGGGGCATAGAAATCAAAACCGGCATCAACCATCGGAGGCATGCCCTGGCCGACGATCTTAAAGCTCGGCGCCCCCCAATCGGCCTCGATGGAGAACCACACGCACTGATGCGGATTGCGGTAACGCCAGCCATGGGCGGGCACGCCCTGCGGACAGCAAACGAGAATAAGCTCGCCATCGAGCTCAAACAGATCAGGACACTCCCACATAAAGCCAAACTTCTCGCCCAGCTCAATGCGCGTCGCATAGCCCCAGTCCTCTAGATCACGCGAGGTATAGACAAGCACGCACCCGCGATCGTCTTTCGTACGAGCGCCGAGAACCATGTAGTAGATACCGTCGTGTTCAAGGATCTTGGGGTCGCGCACGTGCGTACCGATATCGTCGGGGTAATCGACTGGCCCAACAGCTATGCGCTTCTCGCCCAATTCGTCGGGATTCTCGGCAACCATATGAATTTGGTTTTGCTCACGGCCCGTCAACACGTAGTCGTAATCATCACGGTCAAAATGCTTAACGTTGCCGGTATAGAAGTAGTGAATCTTGCCATCACGTACAAAGGCAGAACCAGAATACGCTCCACTCGAATCCAAATCGGAATCGGGGAACAGCACGGGGCCGTGATTCTCGTACGTCACAAAATCCTTTGTCGTCAGATGGTTCCAAAGCACTGGACCGCCATGCGCAGCATCGAACGGATCGTATTGATGATAGATGTGATACGTATCACCAATCTGAACCAAACCATTGGGGTCGTTGAGCCAGCCAAGCTCAGGCTCCACATGGAACAAAAGCCTATCGGGGTCGGATGCGATGCGAGCCGCCGTCTCATCCTGTCCGGCACGCCACTGCTCATAGTCCGCGCGTGTCACCTTATTTTTTTGATTAAACATCGCCGTTGACTTTCTCGTCTATGGGAAAGGACGCTCGACTCGCACGAGCCGAACGCCCTTCCCCAAATGGACTTATCCGCACATTACGCTGAACGGCTCAACTAGAAGCTAACGTCGAAGCCAGCGCCAGCGCCCTCTTCATCGGTGGTCGGCACGCCCTTTGCCTTGTTGTAGGCAAAGATCAAGACGATCGGCACGATGAAGGCGATGAGATTGCCAGCCACATACCACACGAGCGTCTCGGGCGTGACGATGAGCAGGCCAAGCACGCCGGTCAGACCCTGACCGATGGCGCGCACCTCAAAGAGCTTCACGAAGGCACCGCCGCAGCCTGCACCGATGCAAGCGCAGATGAACGGGATGATCGAGTAGCGCATGTTTGCAGCAAAGATTGCGGGCTCGGAGATACCGACCAGCGTCGGGATAAAGGACGACATGCAGATGTTGCGCTCTTTGGAATGCTTCTTGTGAATGAGGTACATGCCGATGGCGCCGCCGCCCTGGGCGATGATGGAAACCGACCAGATGGCCTGGATGTAGTTGAAGCCAGTCGTGGCAACGAGGTTTGCCTCGATACCCTGGATGAACTGATGCGTACCGGTAACGACAAGCGGCTGCAGGAACGCGGCGAAGACAAAGGCACCAAAGACGCCCATCCTGTTGTACAGGATATCGATTACGCCGGCGAGGACGTCGCCGATCAGGTTGCCGAGCGGGCCGAACACGGTGAACAGGGCGACGTTAGCAAGAATCAGGGTAACGGTCGGGACAAAGACGAACGAAACGACCTCGGGGATGTACTTCTGGGCAATCTTTTCGACCTTGGCCATAAACCAGGCAGTCAGGATTGCAGGGAACACGCCACCCTGGAAAGCAACCATGGGAATGGAGAGCGGACCAAAGTTCCAGTACTCAGCACCCGTCGGGTCCATAACGAACGTGTTGCGGTTCATAAGGCTCGGGTGAACCATGACGATACCGACGAGGATGCCCAGAATCGGGTTACCGCCAAAACGCTTCACCGCGCTGTACATAACCAGGACAGGCAGGTAGTCAAACGTGGTGGCGATAATGGCAAAGAAGCTTGCGAGGTTCTTGAGGAACTCGCTGTGATCGGCAAGGCTGCCCTCCATGCCAAAGAGGCCGTTGGCAACGATCAGCGACTTAAGGCCGATGATGATAGCGGCGCCGACGAAGGCGGGAATGATGGGGATAAAGATGTCCGAGAATACCTTGAGGACCGAGAAGAACTTGCCCTTCTTGTCCGCCTCGGCGCCCTTGACCTCGGAAGCGCTGATCTCCTTAACGCCCGTCAGAGCCATAAACTCATCGTAGACCTTGTTGACGGTACCGGTACCGAAGATGATCATGAGCTGGCCGCTGTTGTACAGCACGCCCTTGACGCCATCGATGTTCTCGAGCTCGGCCTTGTTGTACTTGCTCGTATCCTTGAGCACTAGACGCAGACGCGTAACGCAATGCGTGGCGCCCTCGATGTTCTCCAAACCGCCGACGTTATCGACGACTTGCTGAGACACTACTTTGTAGTCCATGTTCCTCTCCATTCCTTTACGAAATCATAAGACGTTTTGATGCCATTACAGAGACGCGATCGTTGCATTTGCGCACTTGAGCGTACCGTCGGTGACCGTCAGCGCCACACCCTGGCCCTGCTTATTGCAGAAGCGCGCGTTAAGCGCAACATCATCGACAAAGATGGTCGCGATATCGTCGTCAACGACCAGGCGCACATGATGAGTGCCCTCGCCCTTAAAGAACAACGGACGCTCGAGGCCCATGTTGTTGACCTGGAACCACGGATACTGGGGGGCCGCCGTAAACTCGAGCTTGCCCTCACGCAGGTTGGCGCGGAACTCATAGGCAAGACCGGACTCGGCGTCCTCGGCAAGCTTCACCGAGAAGCCGGCAGCGTCACCGGCGAGCTCGATGTCGGCATCGAGCATATAGGTGGAACCGGCATCCGCGGCGAGCACCTGCTCGACCTTGCCCGACTCGCAGGAAAGCTCAAAGGCCTCGACTGCCTTAGCCTCGCCAAAGGCGCCAAGCATGCTGTCGGGGAGTTTGGTGCCGAGCGTTCCGTCAGCACGCTGAACGATCTCGAGAGGCATAAAGGTGCCACCCCACAGGTAAGAGCTGGGGTCACCGCCCTCGTCATGCGTAGGAACCCAACCAAAGAGAACGCGGCGCTCGCCATCAAATGCGGTACGCGCGGCATAGTACGCGCGGCCATCGAAGGAATCGTCCGCAGGAGTGATCCAAGGACCGTTGATAGAGCGAGACATGCGGTAACGGGTCTTGTTGCCATCACTGTACTCGGAGAACACCAGATACCACCAGTCGCCCATCTTAAAGAGATCAGGCATCTCGAACATGGTGTACAGGCCCGGATTCCACCAGTCGCCCTGGAACTCCCAGGTATCCAGGTCCTTGGAGGTGAACTTGACCAGACGACCGGTCATCAGACGCTTGTCCTCGCCCACACGCGTGCCGAGGATGAGCATGTACTCTTCGTTCTCCTCATCCCAAAGCACAAAGGGATCGCGCCAGTTGCGGTCATCGTAACCCTCCTGGGGCGGAAGCAGCGTCTCGGCGATGTTCTTCTCCCACTTGACGGCGTCGTCACTCGTTGCGTGAAGAAGAACCTGCTTCATCAAGCGTGCCTTGACCTTATCGCGATTGCAACCAGTGTAGAGCGCATGGTACTTGTCGCCCACCTTAAACACCGTGCCGGCATAAACATACTGGTCGACTTCCTCGTCGCCGCCACGCTCAAGGCTCTCGCCAAAGTCTTTGTAATTGACGAAGTCCTTGGTTGTCGCGAGTGCCCAGCCAAACGGCTCTCCGAAAGGTCCGGGGTTTCGCGTGTCACGCTGATGATAGAGATAGAACGTGCCGTCCTCGCCGTACGGCATGATGTCGCCTACCCAAATTCCCTCAGGCTGGTAATACACCTTGTGCATCCGAGACTTCCTTTCTCACGAGATACTAACTCGGTACAACTGCAAGATATGTCAATCGTTTTCATATGTCAAACGTTTTCACACCGATACGTCTTTTCGCAGTTCCAGTCGTCGGCAAACGGTTGACATATGCCGGCGAACGGTCATCAGAGGTGTTTGAGGAATTCTTTTGGCACGGGATGAACTACGCGGTTTTACCCTCAATGAGTTCAACGGGGAGCTTGATATTCGATTCGGGCTTTTCGCCGTTAATAAGAGCAATGATGGATTGCGCCGCGAGCTCTCCGATGCGATCGATATCTTGGCGTACGGTTGTTAAGTCAGGCATAAACGTCATAGTGCGGCGGGCACCATCCGCGCCCACGACCTTAATATCGCCCGGAGCGCTCAAGCCGCGCTGCTTCATCACGTTAAGACAGATAGCCGCCATCGTGTCGTCTCCCGCAAAGATGCCGTCAATATCGGGGTTCTCATCGAGGATCTTCGCAACGACCGCGCTCTTTTCGTCGTCGGGCTTAACGAACTCAACCTCACGGACAAGCGCGGGCAAACCGGCCTGCTCAACAACATCGAGGTAGGCATCGGTACGCTTATTGGCAGGCATGCGCATGCGGCTATTGCTGCGCAGGCACAGGATGCGTGAACATCCGTCATCGATCAGGCGACGCGTGGCAAGTTCGCCGATGCTATAGCTGTCGCTCGCAATCTGAACAGAGGCTTCGCCAAGGTCGCAGTCGATACCAACCAGACTCAAGCCCATCTCGGCATACGCCTCGGCACCGATATTAAGCGAGTTGACGATGACGCCATCAACCATATTGCGTCGAAGCATGTCGATATAAGAGCGCTCAAGCTCGGGTCGATTGGCGCTATTGCACAGCAGCATCTTAAAACCGTTTTCGGCCAGGGTATGCTCAATGACTTGAACCACTTGGGCATGAAACGGACTGCTGACATAGGGGACGATCATACCGATAAGATTCAGGCGACCGTTGAGCATGGCACGGGCGATATCGTTGGGCGTATAGTTGATGCGCTTCATCGCGGCATGGACCTTATCGCGGGTCTCTTGGCTAATATAGCCGCGATTATTAAGCACGCGAGATACCGTAGTAGGCGAAACCCCCGCCACCGCTGCAACTTCCTTGATGCCAGGCTTAGCCGTATCCTTAGAACGAGCACTCTCGCGAGCCATAGCACCCTCCCCCATCAACATGTCATACGTTTACATACGAACAAAGCATACCCCAACAAGAGCGGGAAGACGGTAACAGTACAAGTAAGTAAACGACTCATCCAAATAATTAGGAGAGTTCCGCCTAAAGGGTGACTACACAGGACCCCGGCCGGGCCGCTTTGGGTTACTTTCCAAAACATTTCCGCAGGACGCAAAGGGCTCCGCCGCGCGAAGCGCGCAGCGGAGCCCTTTGCATGTCCGAGGACGTTTTGGAAAGTAACCCAAAGCGGCCCGGCGATCCTGCGGGAGTTAAACCCCTTTAGAACTTGTCGTGGAAGGTACGCGAAATGACCTCGTCCTGCTGCTCCTTGGTGAGCGTGTGGAAGTTCACGGCATAGCCGGAAACGCGGATGGTCAGCTGCGGGTACTTCTCGGGGTGAGCCTGAGCGTCGAGCAGCGTCTCACGGTTGAAGACGTTGATGTTCAGGTGGTGGCCACCCTTCTCGGCATAAGCGTCGAGCATGTGGACCAGGTTATCGGCCTGGGTCTCGGAAACTTCAGAAACCTTCATAATGTGTCTCCTTCGATTAATAGGCGCCGGCCGAAACCGGCGCGCTAATCAGTAATCGTTATTGTTAGTATAGCACTAACAATAGTTACTCGCCCAGCTGATCAAGGTCGATATCGCCAAAGAACACCTGGTCCTCCTTGCCGAGCGCACTCGGGATGATGGAGAAGGTGTTGGAGATGCCGTCCTGAGCATCGCGGAACGGGAGCTTGGAAACCGAAGACAGCGAAGCGATGGCGCCATGGCTATCGCGCTTGTGCATGGGGTTAGCACCCGGGGCGAACGGCTGGCCAGCCTTGCGGCCGTCGGGCGTGGAGCCGGTCTTCTTACCGTACACGACGTTGGAGGTAATGGTCAGAACCGAGGTCGTGGGCACGGAGTTGCGGTAGGTGTCGTTCATGCGGATGTACTCCATGAACTGGTGCACAACGTCGTGAGCGATCTGGTCGACGCGGTCGTCGTCGTTACCGTACTTGGGGAACTCGCCCTCGGTCTCGAAGTCGACGATGATGCCGTTCTCATCACGGACGGGGTGGACCTTGGCGTACTTGATGGCGGACAGGGAGTCAGCCACGACGGAAAGGCCAGCGATGCCCGTAGCGAACCAGCGGTGCACGTGCTTGTCGTGCAGAGCCATCTGGATGCGCTCGTAGCAATACTTGTCGTGCATGTAGTGAATGATGTTCAGCGAGTTGACGTACACGCCAGCGAGCCACTTCATCATGTCGTTGTACTTGGCCACAACGTCGTCGTAATCGAGCGTATCGCCCTCGACGGCGCGATACTTGGGGCCGACCTGCTTCTTGGAGACCTCGTCAACACCGCCGTTGAGCGCGTAGAGCAGGCACTTGGCCAGGTTGGCACGGGCGCCGAAGAACTGCATCTCCTTGCCGATGCGCATGGAGGACACGCAGCAGGCGATGCCGTAGTCGTCGCCGTGGTAAACGCGCATGAGGTCGTCGTTCTCATACTGGATCGAGGAGCTGGCGACAGAAGTCTTGGCGCAGAACTTCTTGAAGTTCTCGGGCAGACGGGTCGACCACAGAACGGTCATGTTGGGCTCGGGGCTGGTACCCATGTTCTCGAGCGTGTGCAGGTAGCGGTAGCTCATCTTGGTAACGAGCGTACGGCCGTCAACACCCATGCCGCCGATGGACTCGGTGACCCACTGCGGGTCGCCGGTGAACAGGGCCTGGTACTCGGGGGTACGGGCGAACTTGACCATGCGGAGCTTCATGATGAAGTGATCCACGAACTCCTGGATCTGCTCCTCGGTGAAGGTACCGTTGGCAAGGTCGCGCTCAGCGTAGATGTCAATGAACGTGGAGGTACGGCCGATGGACATAGCGGCGCCGTTCTGCTCCTTGACGGCAGCGAGGTAGGCGAAGTACATCCACTGGATGGCCTCCTGCGTGTTGGTAGCAGGGTTGGAAATATCGAAACCATAGGTCTCGGCCATCATCTTGAGCTCGCCGAGGGCGCGAATCTGCTCCTGCAGCTCCTCACGATCGCGGATGTTGTCGGCGGTCATGACCGTCGGGGTGGAAGCCTTCTGGGCCTCCTTGTCCTTGATCAGGTAGTCGACGCCGTACAGGGCAACACGACGGTAGTCGCCGATGATGCGGCCGCGGCCATAGCCATCGGGCAGACCGGTGATGATGTGGGCCGAACGGCAGGCGCGCATCTCGGGGGTGTAGACATCGAAGACGCCGGCGTTGTGGGTCTTGCGCTCGAAGGTGTAGCGCTCGACAACGTTCTCGTCGACCTTGTAGCCGTGCTGGCTGGCGGCCTGGCAAGCGATGCGGATACCACCGTTGACGTGCAGCGCGCGCTTGAGCGGCTTGTCGGTCTGGAGGCCGACGATGGTCTCCTTCTCGCGGTGGGCGTTATCGATGTAGCCAGCGGGGTGGCTCACGATACCCGTGACGGTCTTGGTGTCCATATCGAGGACGCCGCCCTGCTCGCGCTCCTTGAGCAGCAGGTCGAGAACCTCGCCCCACAGCTCCTTGGTACGCTCGGTCGGGCCGGCGAGGAACGACTCGTCGCCCTCGTAGGGGGTGTAGTTCTTCTGGATGAAGTCTCGGACGTCAACCTCTCCCGTCCAGATGCCTTCCTTGAAGCCTTCCCATGCCTCCTGCATTGTGTAACCACGCTCCTAGTTACGTGTAATGCGGCGCTCTCTCACACCGCTGCTTATTGAATTCTTGAATTATCGGCTTGCACTACCGGCTTCTTCCGTTCTTCACCACACGCTGGTGCAGAGAAAACGTTTGTCCACCTTGGAACTACAACCCAAAACCCAAGATTTCACCCGTCTGAGAAGGATAACATAGCGACCCTCTCCATCTGGGCTGTTATATGTTTCTTTTTTTATATCATAAGGGCGTTTTTTACAAACCCGCAGGAAATGCGAGCGCGAACAACTACCGTTCACCGATTTGTATGTTATTTTTCCTTGCCTTTGTACGACGTTCGCTCTAGCTGTTATGCCAGCTTTAGCAGGATAAAGTGTCCCAGAGACCCTACAGAAACTGCAGGGCGGCCACGGGATCCCCCGTGGCCGCCCTGTGGCGTAGCTAGTTTTTAGCTTTGATTGCCGCTTGGCATTAGGCGGCTGAGGCGGCCTTGCCGGTCGTAGCCTTGCTATCGCCGTTGCCCTGGCCCTCAAAATGCTTGTAGCACCAGCTGGTGACCAGCGGGGTCAAAATAGCCGTCACGATTGCACAGGCAGCAACCTGTGCCGTAGCCGTCGCGAGCACCGCACCGCCGTACATGGCCTCGTTGACGCTTGCCATGGCAGCAGGCGTGGCCACATTGGCTCCGGCGCAGCTCGAAATGGCCGCACCTGCGACACCCGTACCGCCCGTGAGCTTATCGACCGCGATGACGGGAATTGCAAAGACCACCGAGCAGATCACGCCGAGCAGAATACCGGGAAGACCGCCATTAATGAGCTGGCCAAAGGTCATGGTCGAGCCCATGGCAAAGAAGACGAGCACGATGATGGCGGAAAGTGCCGGTGCCATCATCTTCTTAAAGCTGGGGAACAGGTTACCCAGAATAATGCCGACGACGATCGGCAGAATGGCGCCCACGAGCGACCAGCCGATCGGAGCCTGGCCGGCAGCACCGAGCACGATCATCGTGACCGGAGGGCCGACAACCAGCGTGGTGATGGCGACAGCGCCACGCTCGGCCTCATTGCCCATGGTGCCCATCAGACCAGCGTACATAGCGTTGTTGGCGCCGGTGCAAGCCGCCAGCATCACCATGGCAGAGATGCCAAACAAGTTGTCGTTGAACACATAAAGGATGAGCAGCGACATGGCAACGACCACGATCTGCTTGACGGCGATGATGATGGCGCCGCGGGCAGCGGCGGCAGGAGCGCTCTTAAACGAAATCGTCGTACCGACGATGAGCAAAAAAGCGCCCACGAGCGGGCCAGCGCCCTGCTGGGTCATGCCAAACGTAAAGCTGCCGAGCGTTTTGAACAGGTCGGGGAATAGCGTGTTGAGCAGACAGCCCAACAGAAGCGGCACCAAGATATTGGCGCCCGGGATGGAGGACATCTTAAAGAACGGCTCCTTTGCCGCCGGCGCCTCCACCGCAGTCGATTCACTCATATATATCTCCTTTGGATGCATGCGAATCGTAGCCGCATGCGCCTATATCAGAAAGAAGGCGACGGTCCCGAGTCGCAGGAGCCGTCGCCGAATAATCGTCGCGGAGTATTACCCGTCCAGAACGATGCCACCGTCGCAGTCACCGATCTCGCCGTTCACGAAGCTGGCGAGGTCGGAAGCGAAGAACAGCACCATCTGCGCAGGCTCGCTGGCCTGGGCGGCGCGGCCCAGAGGAATACCGTTGATGATGCGCTGAGAGTTCTCGTCAGAGAGGATCGAGGTCATATCGGTAAGCGTGAGCGACGGGCATACAGCGTTGCAGCGAACGCCAAACTTGCCGCCTTCCTTGGCGACTGCCTTGGTTAGACCGTTAACACCGGCCTTGGAGCTCGCGTAAGCCGCGGTGCCGAGCAGGCCGCCGCCGATCTTGCCAGCAACAGAGCTCACGTTGACGATAGTGCCGGCATGGGCCGCCTTAAAGTGCGGGTACACGGCGTTCATCATGGTAAAGGTGCCGTTGAGGTTGATGTCGATGGTACGGCGCCACTCGGTGTCATCGATCTCGTCGAACTTCTTGGTGCTGATGACGCCAGCGCAGTTAATCAGGATGTTGGTCTGCGGCAGATCGGTGAAAATCTGCTCGACGGTCTCGCGCGCCTTGGGTGCATCGGCGACATCGAGCTGATAGAACTTGTTGCCCTCGCCAAGCTCGGCCACAGCGGCCTCGCCCTTAGCAGCGTTCCTTGCGATGAGCGCGACGTGTCCGCCGCCCGCAACGATACCCTTGGCAATCTCGAGGCCAATGCCCTGAGTGCCACCGGTAACGATCGCGGTCTTGCCCGTGAAGTCAAATGCCATGACTCCATCCCCCTTTATGTAAGGTGTCTCCTTGCGGGAAGTTGGAGCATCGCACGTGGCGATTATATGAGTCCCAGTCGTCATGGTGGTGACAACCCCTCGCCTAACCGCGTGCATGATAGTTCTTTAAAACGCTTCAGCAATTGAATGATTTTAAGTCTTTATGCGCTCTTTATATTGCCCACTGTATGAGGCCCGCGTATGGGAGTATCATCTTTCACCGAAAATAGTTTCTAGTGTTAGGGGTTTTCGGTGGAAGATACCGATTTCCATGAGCTTGGGAGTCAGCTCCTTACCGAGTTTGGCGGCATTCACCAGCGCGTTTCGCGCTTTGTGGACAAAGCTCTCAGCGGCGAGATGGCTGTCATGCGCGCCCTTATGCTCGCTGGCGGTTCGCTCACGCCGAGCGAACTCGCCGATCGCGCCTGGGTCTCGAACGCCCGCATCGCCAATATCCTACGCGCTCTCGAAGCCAAGGGTTGGGTTGAGCGTGAGCACTCAAAGACCGACCGTCGTCGCGTACACGTCATAGTGACCGACAAGGGATTCCAGGATCTCGAAATCAAACGCCGGGAATTCGAGGACCGCACCGCGGCTTTCCTCGAGCAGCTCGGCGAAACAGATACCCAAGAGATGGTGCGCCTTCTTAGACGTGCCAACGAAATTATCGACCGCAATCAAGAAAGGAGAGATGCCGAGTGAGGATTCTCAAGCTCTTTAAAAAGCATATCCTGGCACTGTTCACAGCTATCGTACTCATCGTAATCAGCTGCAACGCCGATCTGGCGCTGCCTACCTATATGAGCGATATCGTCGACGTGGGCGTGCAGCAAGGCGGTATCGCCTCGCCCGTACCCGACACCATCCGCGCCGAATCGCTCGACGACCTCGAACTCTTTATGAGCGCCAAGGACGCCAAGGCTGTGGAGGCCGTGTTTAGCAAGGCTGACAAAAACGGCATTCGAACGTACAAGGGCACCGAGGAGGAGCGCGCCGACGGCGGCAAGATTGCCGACATCATGAGCCTGCCTGAGACCGTCGTCCTTTCGTTCAACCAGGGCATCGATGCCGACTCCATGGGCGACATGATGGGCACGTCCGGTGAGAAAGACAACAGCGGCGCTCAGGCCATGCCCACCCCCGAGCAGATGGCGGCAATGACGCCCGAGCAGCTCGCCGAGATGCAGCAGAAGGCCGCAGCGGCGCAGAGCATGCAAAAGCAGATCGACGCCGACGGCGGCAAGATCACCATGAAGAGCCTGCGCCTAGGCGTTGAAGGCGGTCTTATCGATCAGGGCAAGCTCGTCGAGGGCGCCAACGATATGGCGGACAAAATGGGTTCCATGTCGGGCTCCATCGTGACCCAACGCGCCGTGAGCTATGTACAGGACGAGTACAAGGCACAGGGCATCGACCCCGCCGATGTGCAGAACGCCTACCTGAGCCGCATGGCGACCACTATGTTTGGGCTGTGCCTGGTGTCGCTCGTCGCCACCATCCTGACCGGTGCCGTGGCTTCGCGCACCGCCTGCTCCATCGCCCGCGACCTGCGTCGCGAGACCTTCAACAAGGTTATGCACTTCTCGCCGGCCGAAGTGGGCAAGTTTAGCCAGGCCTCGCTCATTACCCGCTGCACCAACGACATTCAGCAGATCCAGATGGCCGCAACCCTGTTTATCCGCATGTGCCTGATGGCCCCCGTCATGGGCATCGTCGCCGTCATGCGCGTCCTGGCCAACCACACCGGCCTGGAGTGGACCATCGCCGTGGCCATCATCGCCGTCTCGGCCGTCGTCGGCGTGCTTATGGGCCTCACCATGCCCAAGTTCAAAAAGATGCAGAGCTTTGTGGACCGCGTGAACCTTACCGCCCGCGAGCTGCTCGACGGCCTTATGCCCATCCGCTCATTCAACCGCGAGGAGCATGAGCTCGAGCGTTTTGACAAGGCTTCGCTCGACCTGATGACCACGCAGCTCTACACCAACCGCGCTATGAGCTTTATGATGCCACTCATGATGCTCGTCATGAACTGCATCACCGTGCTCATCGTGTGGTTTGGCGCGCAGGGCGTGTCCGACGGCGTGATGCAGGTCGGCAACATGATGGCGTTTATCTCCTACACCATGCAGATCGTCATGGCGTTTATGATCCTCACCATGGTTTCGGTCATCCTGCCCCGTGCCGAGGTCGCAGCCGAGCGCGTGGAAGAGGTCATCACCTGCCCCACGAGCATCAACGACCCTGCCTCGCCCAAACTGCCCGCAGCCAGCGCGCCGCGCGGTGAGCTCACCTTCCGCGACGTGAGCTTCCAGTACCCCGATGCCCGCGCCGATGTCATCAGCGGCGTGAACTTCACCACACATGCCGGTCAGATGCTCGGCATCATCGGCTCCACGGGCTCGGGCAAGTCCACGCTCGTGCAGCTGATTCCGCGCCTGTACGACGTCACAGGCGGCAGCATTTCGCTTGACGGCGTCGACGTGCGTGACATGACTCTCTCCGAGCTGCGTCGCCGCATTGGTTACATCCCGCAGCAGGGGCGCCTGTTCTCGGGCACTGTCGAGAGCAACCTCAAGTTTGCCGGCGACATGGTGAGCGATGATGACATGCACCAAGCAGCGCGCATCGCACAAGCCGAGGACTTTATCGCCGAGCGCGTGGGCGGCTACGACTCCCCCATCAGCCAGGGAGGCTCCAATGTCTCGGGCGGTCAGCGCCAGCGCTTGGCCATCGCCCGCGCATTGGCCAAAAAGCCCGAGGTCGTGGTGTTCGATGACTCGTTTAGCGCCCTCGACTACAAGACCGACGCGCGCCTGCGCGAGGAGCTGGCCAAAAACGTTACCGACGCCGCACTCGTGGTCGTGGCCCAGCGCATCGCGACCATCATGCACGCCGACCAGATCATCGTGCTCGATGACGGCCACGTAGTGGGCACCGGCACGCACGAGGAGCTGCTACGCAGCTGCCCGGCGTACCTGGAGATCGCACAGTCGCAGCTTTCCGCCGAGGAGCTGGGGCTTACCCAAAAAGAAATTGCAGCCGTCATGGAAGGAGGCGAGCGCTAATGGCAGACGAGACCAAGACTCAGATTCCCAAGCCCACCCGCCAGCGTGGTCCCATGGGCCGCATGGGCGGCATGCGTCGTGGCGAAAAGGCCAAGGACTTTAAGGGCACCATGAGGCAGCTGCTCGGCTATATCGGCCAGCACAAGATTGCCGTGTTTGCCGCCGTCGCCTTTGCCGTGTGCTCGGTCATCTTTAACATTGTGGGGCCCAAGGTGCTCGGTCAGGTTACCACCAAACTGTTCGAGGGCTTAGTTGCCAAGGTCAACGGCACCGGCGATGTCGACTTTGCCTGGATTGCCAAGACGCTCGGCTTTTTGCTCTGCCTGTATCTGGCGAGCTCTGTCTGCAGCCTCATCCAGGGCTGGCTCATGACCGGCGTCACGCAAAAGATCTGCTATCGCATGCGCAAGGAAATCGCCGCCAAGATCGCCGTCGTTCCGATGAGCTACTTTAACGGACACAGCAAGGGCGACGTGCTCAGTCGCATCACCAACGACGTCGATACGCTCGGCCAGTCGCTCAACCAGAGCGTGACGCAGCTCATCACGTCGGTGACGCAGATTATCGGCGTGCTCGTCATGATGCTGTCGATCAGCCTGCCGCTCACCGGCGTCACCGTGCTCACGCTGCCGGCCGCCGCGATTATCTTGACCGTGATGATTCACTTCTCGCAGCCGTACTTCCGCGAGCAACAGCAGGTTCTGGGCGCCGTCAACGGCATTATCGAGGAGGACTTTGCCGGCCAGAACGTCATTCAGGTGTTCGACCGCGCCGAGGCCTCGATCGAGGAGTTCGACCGCCAAAACGACCGTCTCTTTATTAGTGGCTGGCGCTCGCAGTTCCTGTCGGGCCTGATGATGCCGCTTATGAGCTTGGTGGGCAACATGGGCTACGTGGGCGTCGTCGTGGTGGGTGCACAGCTCGCGCTGACCGGCAATGCCACGCCCGGCGACATTCAGAGCTTTATCCAGTACGTTCGCAACTTTACGCAACCCGTGCAGCAGCTGGGCAACGTGAGCAACACGATGCAGTCGATGGCAGCTGCCACCGAGCGTGTGTTTGAGTTCCTGGCCGCGCCCGAGGAGGAGCAGAAGGCCGACGCGCAGATTCCCGAAAAGCGCCCCGGCCACGTGGAGTTTGACCATGTCAAGTTTGGCTACACGCCCGACAAGACCATCATCCACGACTTTAGCTGCGAGGCGCAGCCCGGCCAGACCATCGCCATCGTCGGCCCCACCGGCGCCGGCAAGACCACGCTCATTAAGCTGCTGCAGCGCTTCTACGATGTGGACGGCGGTTCGCTACGCGTCGAGGGTGTCGACGTGCGAGATTGGGATCGCGCGGCGCTGCGCGGCGAGTTTGCCATGGTGCTGCAGGATACGTGGCTGTTTAACGGCACCATCCGCGAGAACATCCGCTACGGACGCCCCGATGCGACCGATGCCGAGGTCGAGGCCGCCGCACGCGCCGCACGCTGCGACCACTTTATCCATACGCTCGCCGGCGGCTACGACTTTATGATCAACGAGGAGGGCACTAACCTGTCGCAGGGTCAGCGCCAGCTCGTGACCATCGCCCGTGCCATTTTGGCCGACCGCCCGGCACTGATTCTGGACGAGGCGACTTCCAACGTCGATACCCGTACCGAGGAGCTCATTCAGCGCGCCATGGATGCGCTGATGCAGGGCCGCACCAGCTTTGTCATCGCGCACCGCCTGTCCACGATCCGCAACGCCGACGTGATCTTGGTGATTCGCGACGGCGACATCGTCGAGAAGGGCACGCACGACGAGCTGCTCGCCCAGGGCGGCTTCTACGCCGACCTGTACAACTCGCAGTTCGACGAAGCGGCGTAAAAACCGGCGGCAAACAACCGCAATGCCAAGAAAACGGGGGCGCAGGACAACCTGCGCCCCCGTTTTGTGTCCTTCGAGCCTCGAAACGCCTTCCCTGAGACCTCACTGACGGCGCTTTCCAGACCCCGTGGGCAAAAAAGAGCAAATATGAGTACTGTTACCTTTTTAGTAACAGCCAAAACCGCCTCAAATGCCGCTCCCACGGCTTACACGCGTCCCTAAATTGATCAAACAGCACCATAGCGGACTTATATGTGTTTGCGTTAATGAACATATTTTGCTGTTATGTCTATTATTTTGCGAAGGCAATATGATACTAAGATAGCAACCGTACTCATATTTGGCATTTTTTGCCCACAGGGTATTTCCTAGGGAACCGACAACAGCCTTAGGGTCCCGCGCGGCGCCGCTCCCTCCCGGCATCCGCCGACGTTTACCCAGATAAAACCTGCCAAAATTAACCTGTCCCTTTTTGGTAGGTTTCGGGGTGACAAGGGCTTGCACTTTAGCGTGCGACAGCGGATAATGCCGAGCATTCGACAATACGCTTATTGCTCTTTCTATAGATTGAGGAGACCCCTATGGCCATGGAATTCAAACGCAGGCTGCCGATCCCCATGGAGATCCGCGAGGAAATGCCACTTTCTGCCGAGCTTACCGCCAAAAAGCAGGCATTTGACGCCGAGGTCGCCAAAGTCTTTACCGGCGAGGACGCACGCAAGGTGCTCATCATCGGCCCGTGCTCTGCCGACCGCGAGGATTCGGTGCTTGAGTACATGAACCGACTGGCCAAGACCGCCGAGGAGGTCAAGGACAAGCTCATCATCATTCCGCGCGTCTACACCAACAAGCCGCGCACCAAGGGCACCGGCTACAAGGGCCTGCTGCACAACCCCAACCCCGAGGCTCCCGACGATCTGCTCGAGGGCGTCAAGGCCATCCGCCATATGCACCTGCGCGTTATTGAGGAAACGGGCTTCTTCACCGCCGACGAGATGCTCTATCCGTCCAACTACCAATACCTCGTCGACCTGCTGAGCTATGTTGCCGTGGGCGCACGCTCGGTCGAAAACCAGGAGCATCGCCTGGTGTCGAGCGGCATTTCGGTACCCGTTGGCATGAAGAATCCCACTGCCGGCTCTACCACCGTTATGCTCAACTCCATTTACGCCGCGCAGGCGCACCAGAGCTTCATCTTCCGCAACTGGGAGGTCGAGTGCGACGGCAATCCGCTCGCGCACGCCGTTATGCGTGGCTACATCGGTCTCGATGGGCGCACCTACCCCAACTACCACTACGAGCACCTGGAGCGCCTGGCCGAGCGCTATACCGAGCATGCCGGCTATGCCAATCCGGCAGCGATCATCGACTGCAACCATGACAACTCGGGCAAGCGTCCGCTGGAGCAGTATCGCATTTGCAAGGAAGTGCTCGACAGCTGCCGCCGCAACGAGTCCATCTCCAAGCTGGTCAAGGGCTTTATGATCGAGTCTTACCTGGAGGACGGCAACCAGCCGGTCGACGGCGGCGTCTTTGGCAAGTCGATCACCGATCCGTGCCTGGGCTGGGAAAAGACCGACTACCTCATCCACGAGATCGCGGAACGTATTTAGTTACGCGGTTTTACCAAACCGCGTAACGGCTCGACGCTGCAAACCCGCCAGAACGGCAATCTGCCTTTCAGCTTCGACGGCATGACCAGAAGGTCAATGCCGCCTCGCTTCAAGGCACCTTGCTCGCTCTGGCGGGTTTTCGCTGACGTTTTTCGACCTGCATCGTTGCCAGGGTTGGCACCAATGACTAATGCGGTAACAAGCTACGTCGGTCCGCTTGACCGGCTGGGTTTCTGAGGTGCGGCAGATTCCCGTGAAATAGGAGCGCCGCGTACTTTGGGTACGCAAGCGACAAATGAACGGGAAGGTGCCGCACCTCGGGAAGACAGACAGTTACGCCGAGGGTTCCTGCTGCGTAATGCAGTGGATATTTCCGCCACCGAAGACGACCTGCTCGGACTGAACGCCGACGCACTTGTAGACGCCCTCGCCCCAGACCTCGTCGTAGATCTTCTGGAGCGTGTCAACGGCAAGTTGATCGTTCTCGTCGCCGTACTGCGGGACGATAACGCCGTGGTTGGTGACCAGGTAGTTCATGTAGGAGGCGATCAGCGGCTCGTCGGCAACGCGCGGCTCGGCGTTCTCGTCGGCGTCGATGGTGTCGCAGGAAGCCTGGTCCATGAACAGCGGGTTCACAGGCATGCAGAGCTTGTAGACCTTCATCTTGCGGCCCTTGGCGTCAACGGCGTTGGAGAGGGTCTCGTAGACGGCGTGGCATTGCTCGTAGAACGGATACTCGGGATCGTCGGTCCAGATGCAGGCCATGACGCCCGGAGCGATGAACGTAGCGACATCATCGATGTGGCCGTTGGTCTCCTCGGGGTCGATGCCCTCCTTAACCCAGATGACCTTCTCGACACCCAGGTACTCCTTGAGGTGCTCGTCCATATAGGCGCGAAGTTCCTCGCTCCAGGGCTCAAACTTCCTCTTGAACTTGGGCCAGATGGACTCGGGATCCTCTTCCTCCTCCAGAACCGCAGAGCAGGTGCGGCCTGGGGAAAGCAGGCACTGGTCGGTCACGACCACAGTGCCTTCGCCGTCGACGGTAATGGAACCGCCCTCGAGGATCATGTCATCGGGACGATAACGACGGCAGCCGGAAAGCTCAGCTATCTTAAGGGCGATCTGCTCGTCCTTGTCCCACGGGAAATAGAGGCCGTCGACGAGGCCGCCGTAGGCGTTGAAGTGCCAGTGGTTGGCGCGCTTATCGCCCTTGCCATTGATAACAAAAGTGGCAGCGGTGTCGCGGAACCAAGCGTCGTCGGTGGTCATCTCGATAACGGTGACGTTCTCGTCTTCCTCAAAGGCGGCCTTGCAGTTGGCGTAGTCGGCCTGGTTGGCGCACATGGTGACCGGGGTGAACTCGGCGATGGCGCGAGCGATGGCGGCATACTGCTTCTGAGCCGGCTTGGCACCATGGGCCCAGGTATCGGTGCGATGGGGCCAGCCCATCCACACGCGATCCTGTGGGGCGAACTCAGCAGGCATAAAGAAGCCATCGGCCTTAGGGGTAGACTCGGACTCGGTGATCGTACGCATAAGATTTCCTCCAAATCGAACGATCGCTTGCTACGGGCGGGTTACCCGCAGCCTAAAACCAAGAGATGGTAGGCGCCCGTTCCCCGGCAAAGGTCGGGGCGCCTGGCACCGGTTTTCACGGATGTCGCACCGGCAAGCGACGACGTAACCCGGTGCGCGGAGACAAAACGCACGAAGGATACGGAAGAGAGATTGGGGCGGGCGGTGGTTACCGGAGCAATAGCTCACACCCACCTCAGAGAAAGGTTAGCAAACCTGTTGCTTGGGCACGCCTCCGAAGAGGCTAGAGTATCCCGAGTCGGGAGCGACAAGCCCGACGAAGCGTACGTTGGTACGCGAGGAAGGTTGGAGCCCCGAATCTGGGTGCTCTAGTCCTCCTCGGACTCCTCAGCGAGGCGCTGAGCAGCCAGCTCGGGAGTGAGACCCTTGTACTCGGTCTCGCGGCCCTTAGCACTGACGACGCGGACAACCTCGCCAATAAGCAAGAGCACGATGAAGATGACGATCATCGGGACCTTATCGCCAATCTCATCGACAGAGAACGGAATCAACGTTGCAACGATAGCCAGAATCAGCTCGATGCAGGGAATAGCCAGCATGACCTTCATCATGGCGCCCTTAAACGGGAACGTAAAGATACGCTCACGGTTGGGGTCGTTCTTACGAAGGTTGAGGAATGCCGGGAACATCGGGATGTAGGTCAGCAGCAGGAAGACAACGGAGGTACCGAAGAGCATCCAGAAGACACCGTTGGAGATGGCGTCGATGGGAACCAGCTGCAGGCACAGCACCAGGGAGGCAACGATGGCGTTGACCAGGTTGGCGCCGTTGGGCATGTCGTCATCCGAGATCATCGAGGCGAAGACCTTGGGCATGTTGCCATGTTCGGCAGCATAGCGAGCAACGGAGTTGACGCCGAAGGACCAGGCAGCCATGTTGGCGAACAGCGTAATCAGGAAGGCGATGCAGATGACCTTAAAGATCATGGAATCGCCCACAATAGTCTGGACAGCATAAATCATGCCGTAGTCGGGATCGATGGAATCGGCCGGCACAGCAGCGCCGATGCCAAAGCCAGCGAAGAGGTAGATCACGGCGATGGACAGGCCGCCGACGATGATAGCCTTGGGGATATCGCGAGCGGGATCGGCCATATCGTCGGTCATGGTGCAGATGACCTCGAAGCCCATGAAGTTAAAGATGATGATCGACAGGTAGCCGAGCGCGTTGGTGTTGGTGAGCTCGGGCAAGAAGGTGACAGCGGACATATCGTTCGCGAAACCGTTCTCCATGGCGTACCAAATGCCCAAAGCGCCGACGATAACGGCAACGGCGACCTTGATGATGGCGCCGCCGTTCAGGACCCACTCGGAGTCGGCAGCCTTTGAGCGACCCATAAGATAGACAATCCACACAAAGGCAAGGTCGATACCAATCTTGGCAATCAGATTGAACTCGACGCCAAAGACCATGCCCAAAATGTCCGGGAACATAGTAGCCAGCGAGGCAATCCACAGCGGGTAGTTAACCCAGTAGTAGTACGAAATGCGGGCGCCCCACTTGTCGCCCAGGCCATCGCGTACCCAGTCGTAAATGCCACCCTCACCGTCATAGGTAGTGCCGAGCTCGGCAACGACCATGCCATAAGGGAGCAGGAAGGTCAGAATCAGGAAGATCCACCAGAAGAACTGCTGGTTACCAATGGCAGCAGCAGGTGCGGCGGCCTCGCAAACGAAGACGACGCAGATGATGGTCGAGATGACCGTCAAGAAGGAAAGCTTTTTCTTTCCGTCGCTCATGATGAGCTCCTTCGCTCAGTCTTGGACAAATCGAGGCCCTTAAGATATTAAGGCAATTGCCGGGCCTCGGTGAGCGGGCGACAGGAGACGAGCATCCGCCGCCCGCAAACGCGCTTCTACGATGAAGTTACGCGGTTTTGCCAAACCGCGTAACGGCTCGACGCTGCAAACGCCCCTAGGCGGCAATCTGACGTTCAATCGTCGGTCGCGTACCCAAAGTACGCTTCCCTCCTCTTTCACGTCACCTTGCTCGCTTAGGGGCGTTTTCGCTGACTTATGCTCAACCTACGATAATTCCAAACTGGGTGAGTTACTCACTGTAGCGGGTGGCGATGGCAGCTTGCACCATGCCGGCGCTCATGAGGTAGGTCACCAGGAAGTAGCCACCGTATGCTGCCAGGAAGATTGCGCAGGTGAGGCCCACGGTGCCGCCGATGCTCATATTTCCGAAAATGCTCACCAGCTCGATGATCACCTTAAGTGCCACAAAGGAGTGCGCCAGGCCCACTGCCAGCGGGAACAGGAAGAATACCGCTTGCTGCGCCATCACCGAATGGCGGATCTGGCGGTCGTCGCAGCCGATCTGTGCCAGCACACGATAGCTGCGGCTGCCGTCGGCCACGTTGGAGAGTTGCTGGATCGACAGAATCGCCGCGCATGCAACGACCAATACAAAGCCGATGTAGATGGCTAGGTAGCTAATAAGACCGTTCATTTGCGCTGCTTGCGTGTACATCTCGGAGCGTGTGATGAAGATTCCCCACGACCCCGGCTCCTTGCCGTCAACGAGCAGATTGTCGAGCACAGTGTTTTTAATGCTCTCGTCTGCCTCAGTCGTATCCATCCCCTGTTTGTAGTTAACGAGCAGGCTACTGGAATACGGCTGCAGATTAAGTTGGGACAACAGCTCGTCGGCAACGACGACGGTACCCCCATTACTGCCCATCGCCGAGTTGGCGATGGCCGCCGTATCTTCGTCCGACTTATCGGTTGCGGGCTTGAGCGTATGCCCGCCCAAGGTAAGGGCATGGCCGCCAGCCATATACTTGGTGTACAGGTCGACCAGCTCGCCGCCCATATCACACGTGAGCAGATACTGGTCGTGACCGATGTGCACCGGCTCCTCGCCCATCATCTGACGCAGTTTGTTGTACTGGCTCGCCGGCGTCACAAACAGACCCATCGTATCGGCATTGCTACCCCCGAACGCCTTGGGAAGCTTTTCGCCCATGATCTTGCACATCTCACTTGGGGTCACCGAAGGATTCGAGCCGCCAAATGGGTAACTCAGATACGAATCGATCTGCACATGCTCACCGGCAACATCGGCGATATTGACCTTCTTGCCGGTCTCGTCGTTGTTGCCCGCCGACTTGCCCTTGCCGTGCCATGCAGGGTACAAATCGACCGTTGTATCGGCCAGCACCATGCGATCGGCCTCAGACGGATTGACATACCCTTTGTACCCTTTGTAGTAGTCGAGCGTATCGGGCGTGTAATAGACATACGTCTGAGACACGTCTACAGGGTTATAGCGCTCCAGGTTTTCGTTCATCACGTTGGCAATCGACATACCGAGCGTCACCGAGGTGATGGCCAAAAACAGGAGCATCGCGATGACGCCCATCGAAAAGCACACCGTGTTGACCTTGGCCGCAAGCTGGCGCACGGTAAACATGTTGAGGCCGCGCCAATACACGCCGCGCAGGCTCTGCAGCAGCTTGATGAGCATGCCCGAGAGTCCCCAGAACAGGGCAAAGGTGCCCACGGTAACCATAGCGGTCGTAATACCAAACTGGTTCATGGCCTCTTGCAGCTTGCTGTCCGTCGCGGTTAGCGGGAACCCATCACGTAGCAGACGGTAATAGGCCACGCCCACCAGCACCGCGCCCACGGCAAAGATGGCAATCGCGATCCAGGGGTTGCGTGTCTTGATGCTCTCGTTGCGACGCTCGGCACCCATAAGCTCGATGAGTTTGGTACGACGCACGGCGCGGAGGTTCAGCAGTAGCGTGAGCACAAACATTACGAGCATGCAGACAAGGGCCAGATTGAACGCATGCATCGAGAAAAAGAAGTGGAAATTGGCGATCTGCGTCTTAAAGAGCGAGGCCGTAAAGAACGTCATGAGCTGGGAGAGTCCCACACCCAGTACAATGCCGGCGACAAAGGCCACCACCGAGACAATCACCGTCTCGAGCGCCATGATCGTGGCGACGCGCCCGCGCCCCATGCCGAGCACCTGGTACAGGCCAAACTCCTTTTTGCGGCGTTTCATGATGAAGTTATTGGCGTACACCATCAAAAAGGCCATGACACCGGCCAAAAAGTACGTCAGGTCGCCGAGCATGCTGCCCATAACCTGCGCCAAGCCCTCTTCATCGATTCCGGCGATGTCGACCTGCATCGAGATGGTGTTAAAGGCATAGAAGACCGTAACGCCCAGGGTGAGCGTCAAAAGGTAGACGAGGTAGTCGCGGCCGGCGCGGCGGACGTTGCCCCAAGCGAGTTTACAGAGCATCGGAGCCCTCACCGCCCATCATGGCAACGACCTCCATAATGCGGTCGAAGAACTCTCGGCGGTCGGTGTCGCCGCGGCGCAGCTCGGTGAAGATCTTGCCGTCGCGAATGAACAGCACACGGCTCGTGTAGCTGGCGGCAAAGCTGTCGTGCGTGACCATGAGCACTGTGGCGCGCAGGCGGCGGTTAAGGGCCTCCAGGCTCTCGAGCAGCAGGCGAGCGCTCTTGGAATCGAGGGCGCCGGTGGGCTCGTCGGCCATGATCATGGTGGGGTCGGTGACGAGCGCGCGAGCCGCGGCAACGCGCTGCTGCTGACCGCCGGACATCTGGTAGGGATACTTGTCGAGCACCTGGCTGATGGACAGGCGCGCGGCCACATCCTGCACGCGAGTCGAAATCTCTGCCGAGTTTGTGCGGGCGATGGTGAGCGGCAGGGCGATGTTCTCGCGCGCCGTGAGCGTATCGAGCAGGTTGGAATCCTGGAAGATAAAGCCGAGCTCCTCGCGGCGGAACTGCGAAAGCTTAGCCTGCTTCATGCGTGTTACGTCCTGCCCGTTGATGCGGATGGTGCCGCTCGTGGCGCTATCGATGGTCGAGACGCAGTTGAGCAACGTCGACTTGCCCGAGCCCGAGGCGCCCATGATGCCAACGAATTCGGCGCGGTTGACGGTAAAGCTGACGTCGTTGAGCGCGCGGGTCACGTTGCCCAGCGCTCCATATACCTTTTCGAGATGCGCGACCTCCAGTACCGGGGTCGCCATGTGCGTGGTTTGCATACCGAGTCCTTTCTTGCAATTAGTCTACGGCATCTATAGTCGCAAGAAGACGAGTCGGCTACCATCGATATGGCTTACGCTTGCCTTACCGTTGTGTAAGGTACGGGTAGCTAGCCTGTCACGTGTTGATGTTGAGAGAGGACTCCTGTTGAAGACTGTTCATGTTGCCGCTGGGATCATTCGCAAGGAAGGATCCGACGAGCTACTGGCCGTGCAGCGCGGCTATGGCGACATGCAGGGACTTTGGGAATTCCCCGGCGGCAAGCTCATGCGCGGCGAGACGCCCGAGGACGCCGTACGCCGCGAGCTTATGGAGGAGCTGCAGGTAAAAGTCACCAACCTGCGCGATTTCTACACCGTTGAGTATGACTACCCCGATTTTCATCTCTCCATGGAGTGCTACTACTGCTCGCTCGCCGATGAATCCGATGAGCCCCAGAAGCACGACCGCCAGCTCGATATCCGCTGGATTCCACGCACCTCACTTGCCACGGTGGAATGGATGCCCGCTGACAAGGGGCTCATTGATGCCCTGATTGAGCTGAAGGAAGACCGGCTCGAGACAAGCTCCGCCGATGACGCCGTGCCCAACACAGCCGACAAACCCGCCACCAAACCCAAGCGCGCACCTAAGCGCCGCAGCAAGAAGCGTCCCAAACCAGGTCTGCTCGACGGCATCGATACCTCGGACCTCTCCGCTGACGAGCGCGAACTGGTCCGCCGTCGCGCCGCCATCAAAAAGTCCATGAAGGGCAACAAGCGCGCCAACACCAAGCCCGAGTTGCTCGTTCGCCAGCGCCTGCGCGCCGCGGGCCTTACGGGTTATCGTTTGGAATGGAAGGTTCCCGGCAAGCCCGACATCGCCTTCCCCGGACGCAAGATTGCCATCTTCGTCAACGGCTGTTTTTGGCACCGCTGCCCCAAGTGCAACCCTAGCCAGCCCAAGCGCAACGTTGAGTTTTGGGAGGCAAAGTTCCGTCGCAACGTCGAGCGCGACCGCACCGCCGTGGCAGCACTCACTCAAATGGGCTGGACGCCTATAACCATCTGGGAATGCGAGCTCAAAAAAGACCACATCGACGCCACGATGGAAAAGGTCATCGAGCAGGTGCGCGCCGCAGAGCCGCAGCGCTAGGAACGAGCCGTCCACACGCCCCACACGGGCGAGCCACATCCGCGCCACAAACCTTAGAAAGCCCTTAAGCTCAAAACCTTTCAAGAGTGTTACTCAATAGCCTTGACCTGCTGTTTCATCGTAACACCAAACCAGGTTAAGCCTTTCTTTAGCGCTTCCTTATCTGCACTCGCGGCATAATACTGCCAGCGCACGGGACCTAGCAGCATACCCCGAGCGCAATCTTTTGGTGGACATCGAGGAGGCCGCATAAGCATGCATTCTTCCAATGACGCAGCACAGCAGCCATCCCTAAAACATGCAAACCTTTTCTCCTTCCCCCCGACACAGAGAAACGGTCTCCTCGACTCCCCCACCACAAAAACCAAGCGCTCAGCCGATCAGAGCCTCAACTTACGAGCATCCTTCGAAAAGCTCCAAGCATCCCTAGACAAGGCGTTCCCCGAACAGGCAAGAGCAATCTAAGCCCATCGCGCTTTATACTGATGCCATGCGAAACATGGATCACATAGAATTGCACCGCGGAGGACGCGAGGAAGCGTTTCCCGAGACCGCCGAAGACTGGCCCTATATTGCCGAACGCGCAGAATTCGCTCGCTATCCGGGCAATTCTGTCCCCTGGCACTGGCATTCCGAAGTTGAGCTTTTCTACATGGAGCAGGGGGCGATTGACTATCGAACGCGCGCGGCTCATGAGCACGTACGCTTTGAGGAAGGGTCCGCCGGCTTTATCAACGGCGGCGTTTTGCACAGCACGCTGCAATCGCCCAATTCGGCGCCAGCCATTCAAATGCTGCATATCTTTCAGCCGTCGATGCTCGGCGATCCCGCGGGACGCCTTCAAAAGCGCTATATCAATCCTTTGCTGCAATGTCGAGGCGTCGATGTGCTCAAATGGTCGCCCACCAACCCCGACGATATGCCCTTTATCGATTTGCTAAAGAGTTCCTTTAACCACGACCTTCAACGGCCGCAGAACGAGATGGCGCTTCGGAATAGCTTGTCAGAGCTCTGGATTCAGATTTACGCCAAGGCCGAACCGCTCTTTTCCTCCGACAACGCCTCTTGGATGACCAACCGCGACGTACAGTTCAAGGCAATCCTGGACTATATCCGCGCAAACTATGCAGCCGCTATAGATGTGCCCCAGATGGCATCTGCAGCCGGCGTAAGCGAAAGAGAGTGTTACCGCATTATCGAAGCTTGCGCAGGAACGACCCCGGCGGCATATCTGCGCGCATACCGCGTAAACCGTGCTTGCGAACTTTTGGCACACACCACGCGAACGGTCCAGACAGTCGCGCGCCAATGCGGCTTTGCGACAGCAAGCCATCTTGGCCAGGTATTTAAAGAACAAATGGGGTGCACTCCTTCGAGCTATCGAGCAGCGAGGCAGAATCTCGATAGCACCAGGCAGAAATCCCGCTAGCCTTTCTTCTGTCACCGCATCAAACTTGCAGGCAAACAATAGAGAGGAGCAACCATATGAAGCACTTTGACCATATCGTATTTGACGTTGATGGGACATTGGCAGATACAGAAGAAAGCGTTCTATCATCGCTTGTCCAGATTGTCCAAGAAGAGACCGGCAAAACGCTCCCCCGACACGAGCTTGAATTTGCCCTCGGCATACCCGGCAAGGATGCCCTTGAGAAACTTGGAATCTACTCGCAGGCAACGTTGAATCGCTGGTGCCAAGTTGCCGCCAGCTTTAAAAGCACCATCAGCGTGTTTCCAGGCTTGCTTGAAGTCATCGCAACACTCGCCAACAACGGCTGCAAACTTGGCATCGTCTCCTCACGTGCGCGCGACGAATACACAGACGAAATTGCACCCCTTGGCTTCGATAAGTATTTTGAGCACATCATCCTTGTCGAAGACACAACCGAACATAAACCCGCACCCGCTCCCATGCTCGAATATCTCCGGCGTACGGGCGCGAATCCTGGCAACGTCGTCTACGTTGGAGACACCGTCTACGACGAACAATGCGCAACTTCAGCAGGGGTCAGTTTTGCCAGAGCAGCATGGGGATCACACCAAGATATCCCAAATGCCACCTACAACCTCAAAACCCCCAACGACCTGTTAACCCTAACAACCAAGTAACCCTCCCATCCCAAATTCGCAGTCCTAACGCCACAAGGGCGACGACCTCGAGTAGGTCAACCTGGGAGGGACGAGGGCTTAGTTCCCCAATCTTTCCGCAGGGGGGCAAAAAGCAACGTCTTATTTTTCCGACACTAACGCCACAAGGGCGATTGAGCAGGACAGTTTGGGCGGGTCCCGTACTTAGTTTCCAAAATCATTCCGCAGCGCGAAGGCTTCTTATTATTTTCAGACCTAACGCCACAAGGGCGACGACCTCGAGTAGGTCAACCTGGGAGGGACGAGGGCTTAGTTCCCCAATCTTTCCGCAGGGGGCAAAAAGCCTCGCCGCACGAAGTGCGCAGCGAGGCTTTTTGCATGCCCGAGGACGATTGGGGAACTAAGCCCTCGTCCCTCCCCGGGATATGTAGCGAGTCGGAGTACCCTTGCTGTTACTCTGCTTTGCCCACAGAGTTGAGGTTGGTCATGCGGATCTTAACCAGCTCGGTGATCTCGCGCATGCCCTCCTTGGCCGGCTTCTTGGGGTCGAAGCAGGCAGGGTTCTCGGCCATGTATGCCATGAAGCCCTTGGTGTAGGCCTGACGCAGCTCGGTGGCGTAGTTAACCTTGCAGATGCCGTTCTTCACAGCCTCGGCAACCTGCTCATCGGGCACGCCAGAGGTGCCGTGCAGGACCAGCGGCACGTCGACGGCGTCGCGGATGGCCTTGACCACGGACTGCTCGATGTGCGGATCGCTCGTGTACACGCCGTGGCTGGTGCCAACGCCAATGGCCAGCGACGTGCAGCCAGTGCGCTCGACGAACTCCTTGGCCTCGGCGGGATCGGTGTAGGGGCTCTCGCCCTCAACCGCGGGACCGTCGTCCTCCTTGCCGCCAACCTTGCCGAGCTCAGCCTCGACGGGCACGCCCATGGCGCGGCCAGCGTCGGCGACGGACTTGGTCAGAGCGATGTTGTCCTCGAAGGACTCGTGCGAGCCGTCGATCATGACAGAGGTGTAGCCAGTGCGGAAAGCCTGCATGCAGCGGTCATAGCCATCGCCGTGATCGAGGTGCAGAGCGACGGGCACGGAAGCGCGCTCGGCGGCAGCCTTGACCATGCCGTAGAAGTAGTCCAGACCAGCGGTCTTGATGGTGCCCGGGGTGGTCTGCATGATGACGGGGGACTTGGTCTCCTCGGCAGCGGCCAGAACGGCCATAACAAACTCGAGGTTCTCGACGTTGAACGCGCCAACGGCGTAATGACCGGCCTGAGCGTCCTTGAGCATCTTTTCGGTGGTAACAAGTGCCATGAGCGTTTGCTCCTCTCCCTCGCCCGCATCTGGACATCGGGCGTAGTTGTTCACAAGGTGTTTTACCTTGCGTTTTACTGCGCTCATTGTATGAAATTCAGCGGCTTTGCACGTGCGAGATATTGAGCCCATGCAGGTCAATACCGTCGTTTTTGAAAAGTAAACGGAAGGAATTGGAGCCGAGTGGGCGTGTTCGATATTGAATTTTGGGCGTTGAGCGTCTTTCTTTTATAGAAAAGATAAGTAATCGAAAGGTGTTTTCTTACTCAAAAAGAAAATGAACGAAAATAGAGTCAACACAATTCCTGCAAATTTGGCCGAGAATGGAGCAGCTATGGCCCACGCAACAACCCGAGCCTTCGCCGATGAGCGTCGTGCCGCCATCATGGAAATGCTTGAGCATAATGCCTCGGTGCAGGTAGCAGAAATCGCCCAGACCTTTGGCGTGTCCTCCGTTACCGCCCGCGCCGACCTGGACGCGCTCGCCGAAGCAGGCAAGCTGCGCCGCACGCATGGTGGCGCCGTATCGCTCCACAAGCGTCTGACTGTTTCCACGCAGGATCGCCGCATCAATGTCAACGTCGCCGCCAAGCAGGCCATCGCGCAAAGCGCCATCGAGCTCGTCAATGACGGCGACACGCTGCTCGTCGACTCGGGCACCACGGCGCTCGAGTTCGTCCGGCTCCTCGATCAGCGCGACGGCATCACCGTTATCACGGCCGACATTACCATCGCCGATTACATCGACGAAAGCATGCCCTCGGTCGATGTCGTCATGCTGGGCGGGGCGCTGCGCAAAGGTCATCGCTATCTGTACGGCCCGCTCACTATGCAAGCGCTCCAAATGGTCCACGCCGATCTTGCCGTCATGTGCCCTGGAGCTTTTGTTCCCGGCTGCGGCTTTACGACCGACTTTCCGCAGATGGCCGAGACCAAAGCGGCTATGGTCGGTGCCGCCCGTCAAAGCGTCGCCCTTATGGACGCCAGCAAGGTTAACGGACGCGGCATGTACCGCTTTGCCGAGCTGACCGATGTCGACACCATCGTGATGGACCGTGATCCCGATGGCGCCGTCGCCACCTCAATCGCCGAGACCGTCGACGACGCCCGCCCAAATCTCGTCATCGCCGGCGCTTAAACAAAAACCACCACAAAGGTGCCTGTCCCCTTTGTGGTGGTTTTGCTCGTTAAAAGCGAAATATCGCTACTTGGAAAGCTCGTCGGCGAGGACCTCGATCTGAGCGCGCGAGGCGTCGTTGAGCGAGCCCAGCACGGTCACCTTGTTCTGCGCCAAGGTGATGTCCTTCATGCCCTCGAGCTCCTTGGCCATAACCTTGGCAGCGGTGGGCGCCCAGGAGCCGGCCTCGACGAGTGCCACCGTACGGTTCTGATAGGCGTGCTCGGCAAGCGTATGGATAAAGGTGCTCATGAACGGGAAGATCTCACCCTGATAGGTGATGGAAGCGAGCACCAGACGGTCGTAGCGGAACGCATCCTCAACGGCCTCGGCCATGTCGTCGCGAGCCAGGTCAAAGACGGAGACCTTCTGGCCGCGAGCCTCAAGCGCTGCGGCGAGCTCCTCGACGGCAGCCTTCAGATGGCCATACACACTCGCATAGGCGATCGTGATGCCCTCGTCCTCGGGCTGATAGCTCGACCAGGTGTTATAGGTGTCGAGGTAATAGCCCAGGTTCTCGGTCAGTACGGGGCCGTGGAGCGGACAGATGATCTGAATGTCCAGGTCGGCGGCCTTCTTGAGCACGGTCTGCACGAACTTGCCGAACTTACCGACGATGCCAAAGTAGTAGCGGCGAGCCTCGCAAGCCCAGCCCTCGGGATCCTCGATGTCGTTGGCGCCAAACTTGCCAAAGCCGTCGGCACTAAAGAGCACCTTGTCGGTGGACTCGTAGGAGAAGATCACCTCAGGCCAGTGAACGTTGGGGGCGCCGACAAAGGTTAGGCTGTGGCCGCCCAGGTCGAGCACATCGCCCTCTTTGACGACCATCTTGCGCTCGGGGAAGTCGGTGCCAAAGTAGTTGACCATCATGCGGAAGGCACCCATGCTGGCCACGATCTGCGCCTGGGGATAGCGCTCCATAAAGGCAGCGATGCCGGCGGAGTGATCGGGCTCCATGTGATGAACGACCAGGTAGTCGGGCGTACGACCATCGAGCACGGCCTCGAGGTTGCCGAGCCACTCGTCGACAAAGTCAGCGTCAACCGAATCGGCGACGGCGATCTTGTCGCCCAAGATAACGTAGCTGTTGTATGCCATGCCGTTCTCGGACACATCGTACTGGCCCTCGAACAGGTCAATGTCGTGATCGTCGACACCGATGTAGCGGATATCCTTGGTGATCTCCATCAGGCAAAGCCTCCTAGATAGACAAAAGAACCCGTCTATCATAGCACTCGCCTTCATAGCCACGGCTATCTGTCAGCATCCTTATCGATTGTTATTGAGGCGGAATATACCTCCGTTTACCTGCAAAAACTATGTGCGCGGTATCGCCGTGCTATGTCGAATAATGAGCTGGCCGGGAATACGAATGGCAACGGTTTTGCCCGCCGTACCCGCCTCGGGAACCGCATGCTCAAACACCTCGCGTCCGCGCTGATGTAGATCGAATCGCACGGTCGTGAGCTCGTTGTGTGCTACAAAATCATCGAGCGAATCATCGACGCCCACCACGCTTACGTCCTCGGGCACGCGCAGACCGCTATCGCGCAGCGCGGCAATCGCGCCATTTGCCATCTGGTCGTTTGCCGCATAAATCGCCGTCATGGTGCGATCGTGCTCGGCCAGGTACCTGCCAGCCTCGTAACCGCTGTTGGCAGACCAGTCGCCCTCGAGCGGCTCTGCCGGCTCGATGTGTTTACGCTCGAGCGCATCCTGCCAACCGGCACGACGAAATTGCTCGTCGACCGAGAACGACGGGCCGCCAATATAGCGAATCTGCTCGTGCCCCAGCTCAAAAAGGTGATCCATAAGCAATAGCGAGCAGCCGTAATGGTCGGAATCGACCGTGGTCACCCGCGGATGCGCATACATGGTAACGATGACCGTGCCAATGCCCGGCAGTGGATCAAACGTCTCAAAATCGGGCGCCATGCGACTCATGCCGATGATGATGCCGTCCACGGGCAGTGCGGCCATGCGACGCGTTGCCTCGGCAAGCGAAAACTCCTCGGTCTTGGACATCTCGACCAGCGTGATGGCGCAATTATGCTCGCGAGCAGCGCTGGCGATGCCGTCGATCATTGAGAGGTTGCCAAACTTGGTGACATCGTTGACGCACAGGCCGACCGAATGGTAACGGCCGTCGCGCAGCGAGCGACCGGCATAACTCGGACGAAAGCCGAGCTCTTGCATGGCGGCCTGCACGCGCTGGCGCGTCTGCTCGTTAACGTTGGGCAAGCCGTTGGCGACGCGCGAAACCGTCTGCTGCGAAACGCCAGCAGCGCGGGCGACGTCGGCCATGGAGACCGGACGCGTACCTGTATCGTTGGACGGGCGCCTTGCCACAGGATCACCTTCACCCTTGCGAGATCTGAATAGCGTGCATGCCGGCCCGGGCAGAAATACATCCCGCGCCAAGGCCCGCTATCGTCGGACGCATGTTAACGTACTCTACTTTTTCAATCCGCAACTCTTCTGCTCTATAAGTCCATACGGCAATACCGTTCACGGCTGAATTTCTACCGATTACCAGATTCTCAAAAAGTGATAAGCGTTGTGTTATGAGTACGTTAACATAGCCCGTAACGTGCGGCATCGTGAACACTTGGTTCATGCCGCTTCAAGTTGTTAACGTACTCATAACGGCGCAAAACTCACCCGTGCGCGCCAAGGAAAGGACTCCCATGACCACTCCCGACGAAAAGACACTCGCCACGCTCACCAAGCTATTTGAGGAGGAGTTTGGCCCCATCGGCGACCGCCAGGTGCTCTACGTGCACGCGCCCGGCCGTTCCGAGATCAGCGGCAACCACACCGACCACGAGGGCGGCCACGTTATCGCCGGCTCGCTCGATGTCGCCGTTGACGGCATCGCCGTGGCAACCGACTCCAACAAGATTCGCGTCGCCGACGAGGGCTATCCTACGTTTGAAATCATGCTCGACACGCTGGATATTCAAGAGTCCGAGAAGGGCACGTCCGCGAGCCTCGTCCGCGGCATGGCCCACGAGATTGCAGCCCTTGGCGTTGAGCCCCACGGCTTCGATTTCGCCTTCACCTGCTCCGTCCCCTCGGGCGGCGGTCTTTCCAGCTCTGCCGCCGTCGAGGCCGCGTACGGTCGCGCCATGGAAACCCTCTGGGGCGCACCCGCCATCGAGCCCGTCGCGCTCGCGCAGATGAGCCAGCGCACCGAGAACAACTATTACGGCAAGCCCTGCGGTCTGATGGACCAGGCCGCCGTGTGCCTGGGCGGCCTTGCCTACATGGACTTTGAGGACCAGGCTCAGCCTAAAACCCAGAAGCTCGAGCTCAACTTTGAGGATCACGGCTATGCGCTCGTGCTCGTTAAGGTCGGTGCCGACCACGTGGCCGCCACCGACGACTACGCCGCCGTTCCGCGCGAGATGCAGGACGTTGCCGCCGAGTTTGGCAAGGCACGCCTGTGCGAGGTCGACGTTGCCGATTTTGACGCCAAGCTCCCCGAGCTGCGCGCCAAGCTGGGCGACCGCGCCTGCCTGCGCGCCGTTCACTACTGGTACGAGAACGGCCTGGTCGACAAGCGCTGGGCTGCTCTGAACGCCGGCGACATCGATCAGTTCCTGGTCCTGACGCGCGAGTCCGGCGCCAGCTCTGCCATGTACCTACAGAATGTCGTTGCCAAGCTGGGCTCCGAGCAGCCCTCGATGTATGCCCTGGCACTGGCCGAGCACGTGCTCGACGGCCGTGGCGCCGTCCGTATCCACGGTGGCGGCTTTGGTGGCACCATCCAGGCCTTCGTGCCGCTCGACCTGGTCGACACCTTTATCACCAAGATGAACGGCTGGCTAGGCGAGGGCTCTGCCCGCCACTACGCAATTTCTGACAAGGGGGCTTACGCGGCATGGCTGTAATGACTGACGTGCGCGAGGCCGCGCAGAACCTGATCGAGTACGCTATCCACCGATCGATGATCGGCCAGGACGATCGCATCTGGGCGTATAACACCATTCTCGAGTGCATCGGTGCTACGGGGCCGGCGCTCGACATGGCCTGGGCGCTCCAGGTCGAGAAACTCTCGCTCTTGCACCCCGACACCCTGCCCAACTTTGACCTTGAAGGCACACTTGCCGCGCTTTCCGAGGCCGCCGTTGCCAACGGTGCTGCCGAGGATACGGCATCGGGCCGCGATCGCATCGCCATGCGCATCATGGGTGTGCTGATGCCGAGGCCTTCGGTTGTAAACGAGGAATTCAACGGCCGCATTGGTGTCAACGAGCCCCGCGCCGCAACCGACTGGTTCTACGGTCTATGCTGCGACGCCGGCTACGTGCGCCGCGCCGCCATCGCGCGCAATATCAAATGGAGCACCCCCACCAACTGGGGCGACCTGGAGATCACCATCAACCTGTCCAAGCCTGAGAAGGACCCGCGCGATATTGCCGCGGCCGGTGCCGCCAAAAACACGAGCGAGAAGTATCCCGCCTGTCAGCTGTGCATCGAGAACGAGGGCTACCCTGGACGCTCCGCCGCAGCCGACGGCGGTGCCCATCCCGCCCGTCAGAACCTGCGAGTTATCCCTATCCAGCTCGACGGCGAGCGCTGGGGCTTCCAATACAGCCCGTACGCGTACTTTAACGAGCACTGCATTGCCATGAGCTCCGAGCATCGTCCGATGCACGTCGACCGCAAGGGGCTGACCTGCCTGCTCGACTTTGTCGACCTGTTCCCGCACTACTTTATTGGCTCCAACGCCGACCTGCCCATCGTGGGCGGCTCGATTCTGTCGCACGACCACTTCCAGGGCGGCGCGCACGAGTTCCCCATGATGCACGCCGCCGAGGTCTCGCAGTTTAGCATGCCCGGCTTTGACCAGGTCAGCGGTACCGTGTTGCAGTGGCCGCTTTCGGTGCTGCGACTGCGCTCGCACGACCGCGCCCAGCTGCTCGACGCCACCGAGAAGATTATCCTCGCCTGGCGCGAGTGGACCGATGAGTCTGTGGGCGTCATCGCGCACACAGCCGACGGCGTGGCCCACAACACCGTGACGCCCGTCATTCGCCGCGTGGACTCCCGCGGCAACGCCGGCGGCGAGATTTACGAGGCCTATCTGGCGCTTCGCTGCAATATCACGACCGACGAGCACCCGCTAGGCGTTTTCCACCCACATGCCGAGTACCACCACATTAAGAAGGAGAACATCGGCCTGATCGAAGTCATGGGCCTGGCCATTTTGCCGCCGCGCCTGGTTCCCGAGCTTGGCGCTGTCCGTGAGCATCTGCTGGCAGCCAAGGTCGATGCCAGCTACGACCTTGCCGGTGCGCTCGAGGGCGATGATCTTTGCCGCAGCCACGCCGCATGGGCTGAGGACGTCTTTGCCCGCCGCGCCGACGAGCTTACGGCCGACAACGCCATCGATATCCTGCACGAGGAGGTCGGCGTGGTGTTTGGCCACGTGCTCGACAACGCCGGCGTCTTTAAGTGGGACGAGGCAGGACGTGCCGCCCAGCAGCGCTTTATCGACTCGCTGTAGAGCACAGACCCGGACGCTCAACGGCAGCCCCCACGACATAGCCACCTACACGACAACGGCGCCCGCCGGCAACATCGCCGGCGGGCGCCGTTTTCTGATGCAAGGGTAGCTAATTTGCACCAAAACAAGGAGTGTTCCAAACTGCCGGCAGAGAAGGAGCGCCCCAGGTGCCGACCTAAACCCCACATTATTCGATGGAAAAACGTGGTTACCTCCCACATTATTCGATGGAAAAACGTGGTTTACTCCCACATTTTTCGATGGAAAGACCAAGACGGTCTTATACTAACCATGATCGTTAGGGGGCAGTATGCAGCGACAGCTAATGGACGAACTCATCGCTTGGAAATCTAGGTCAAACCGCAAGCCCCTCCTGCTTAAGGGGGCCCGCCAGACGGGAAAAACCTGGCTTCTCAACGAATTCGCAGGCCAGCAGTATCAAAACGTCATCCGTTTTGACTTTATGCTCGAACCGGGCGCACGTTCGCTGTTCGACGGAAGCCTTGACCCCAAACGCATCATCTCCCAGATAGAGCTCCTGCGCGGCCAGACCATAACGCCGACAGACACGCTCATCATCTTCGACGAAATCCAAGAGGCACCGCGTGGCATCACCTCGCTCAAATACTTCAACGAGCTGGCGCCGGAATACCATATCGTGGCAGCCGGCTCCTATATGGGGCTCGCGCTCCGACGCGAAAACGAGTCGTTCCCCGTCGGCAAGATCGACCAGCTCACCATGCGCCCCATGGGGTTTGTCGAGTTCGTTCGTGCCGTCGATGGCGATCCGCTCGCAGATGCCATCCTTGCCGCAGACATGGACCTGCTGGCAAACGTTTCCGAAAAGCTCGAGCGCCTGCTCAAGGAATACCTCGTTGTCGGAGGCATGCCAGAAGTTGTCTCCGCTTTCGCCGCCTCCCACGATTTCATCGAGGCCCGCAGGCTTCAGCAGCAAATCATCGAAGCTTATGAATCCGATTTTGGCAAGCATGCGCCAGCCCGCATCGTCGAGCGCATGAGGCTGGTTTGGAAATCCCTTCCCGGCCAGCTCGCAAAGGAAAACAAGAAGTTCGTCTACGGCGCGCTTCGTCCCGGGGCGCGCGCACGCGATTTTGAGGAAAGCCTCCAGTGGCTCATGGACTATGGAATCGTTCATAAGGTACCACGTGTTTCCGCCCTAAGAGCACCGCTCACAAGCTACGAGGATCTCTCGGGCTTCAAGCTGTTCTGCATCGACACCGGCATCCTCGGAGCACTCTCCGGCCTCTCGCCAGCCATTGTTCTGAACGGGCCCGCTGTTTTTACGGAGTTCAAAGGCTCGCTGACCGAGCAATACGTCGCACAGGAGCTTTTGCTCCAAGGCAAAACTCCCGCGTATTGGTCATCCTCCTCCGGCAATGCAGAGACTGACTTTGCCATCGACCATGCGGGGACCGTGCTTCCGCTCGAGGTCAAGGCGGCAGAGAACCTCAAAGCAAAGAGCCTGAGGATTGCCTGCGAGAAGTTCAAGCTCGAGCGCTGCGTGAGAACATCGTTAGCGGCATATAGAGACGAGGGCACGCTCGTCAACATTCCGCTCTGGGAGATTGGGCAAATCGACAAGCTGGCATAGGCGCTGTGGAGGGGTGCCCCGTAAGGAGTGTCCCAAACTGCCGGCAGAAAAGAAACGTCCCTATCTGCCGCAGTCATTTAAGATTGCCGCTCTGGCGGGTTTGCAGCGTCAACTGGTTACGCGGTTCGTAGAACCGCGTAACTCTAAAGCTCCGTTACTTCAACGTTGTTGAAGATCTCATCCCAGCGGTCCATGACCAGGTGACCGGTCTTGGGATCCATGGCGTTGAGCTTGCCGCAGGTATTGGCAGTCTTAAGTACGGTGATATCGTCGGCGCTGGCAGCAATAGCATGCGCAAAGCCGGCGATGGTCGAGTCGCCGGAACCCGTCGCGTTCACAGCGGCAATCGCGGGCGTCTTGGCGCGGAACGCACGACCCTCATGGAAGCCCACCGAGCCTGCGGCGCCCATCGAGACGACAACCCAGGGAATACCGGCAAAGCGGTCATCGGCGGCAAGCGCCTCGCGCAGGGCATCGACATCATCGGTCGTAAAGGACGTACCCAGCAGGCCGTTAATCTCGGTCAGGTTGGGCTTTACGAGCTCAGGCTTAGCGTCGGACTCCAGCGCTGCCTCCAGTGAAGCGCCCGAGGTATCGAGCAGCACCTTGGCGCCCGCCTCCTCGGCAATCTTGACCAGCTCGGCGTAGTAGCCGGCATCGACACCGCGCGGCAGCGAGCCCGAAAGCGTCACGACGTCCGCCTTCGCTGCAAGCTCGGCAAACTTGGCCGTAAAGGCCTCGAGCTCGGCCGGGGCGATCTGCGGGCCGCTCTCCAGCAGCTCGGTCTGATTGCCCTCATGCAGGATATTCAGGCAGATGCGCGTCTCACCAGCAATAGGCACAAAGTCGTTCTTGACGCCGTCGGCATCCATAAGCTCGGCCATATAGGCACCCATGTGGCCGCCGAGCAGGCCGGTCGCGAGCACGTCGTCACCCAGCTGCAGCAGCACGCGACTCACGTTGAGGCCCTTGCCGCCAGCGGTCTTTTCGGGTGTCACACGGTTAACATCGTCGATGATCAGCTTGTCGAGCTGATAGCGCGTATCAATCGACGGGTTCATGGTAACGGTCAGAATCATGTTGAACTCCTGTTCCGGGGCGGCATAACCCGCCCCAAACATACGATAGCTCGTTAAAGGATCTCGATCTCAAAGCCGCGGGTAACGGTCTCCCCCGGCTTGGCCACCAGGCAGCCGCGCTTGTGCTCCAGAATATCGTCCTCATCGGAGCAGGTGGACAGGCCGCCCCACGGTTCCACGGCCACAAAGTCCCCCTCGGGCTTGCTCCACACAATCAGGTACGGCATATCGGGGAACGTCAGGCGCACGCCCTTGTCCTCGGTCTTCTTGGTCAGCGTAACCACGCGGCTCTCGAGCACGTCAAAGATGGTCTCCGCGAAGTCAAAGAGTTCGTGGGTCAGCGGCAGGTCATGGCCAACCATCGGGTTCTTGCTGCGATGCTCAACATCAATCAGGCCCGTCGAGGGAACGGCAGTACAGAGCTCGGCGGCCTCGCGCTGCTCAAAACGGAGCTCGTAGTCGTCATAAGACTCGCCCTCGTCAAGCGGGCACTTAAAGCCAGGGTGACCGCCCACAAAGAACGGCATGTCCTCGGTGCCCTCATTGGTCACCTCGTACGACACGGCCACCTTCTCCGCATCGATCGTGTAACGAGCAACGATCTTAAACGGATACGGGTACTGCTCGAGCAACTCGGCATGGTCGGCAGAGCTTAAGCTCAGCGCGACCATGTTGTCGCCCTGCTCCTCGAGCTTCCACTCCTGTTTGCGAGCAAAGCCGTGACGGGCAAGCTTGACCTCGCGGCCGCCCATGGTCATTGCGTGACCGTCACGAAGGCCGCCGCAGATCGGGAAGCAAATGGGTGCCTGGCCCGACCAGACCGCCGGGTCACCCTGCCACAGGTACTCACGGCCGTTGGCCGCAATAGAAGTGAACGACCCGCCCGCCGTGCTCAGTGCTACGCGGATAGAACCGTTATCAAGAACAAACTCCATAGGAGCCTTCCCTTTCTTACGACAGCCCGCCAAGTCAATAGGGCTGATAGAAAACCGGCCCGCGCCCCATCACAGAAACGCGAGCCGTCAACGGACTAGTTAATTACGCCGGATACCCGCTAATCGTGGTATTCGCCGCGGTCCCACTTCTCGAGGAACTCGTCAAAGAAGTGCGGGTCGGCCTGAGCCTCGGCGTCGGCCTTATTGCAGGCATCGATCTTGGCGATCAGGGCATCGTGCTCGGGGGTCTTCTCGTAGGGCTCCTCCAGGAAGGCAAGCATGATATCGGCCATCAGGAACTCGCCGGTGATCTTGCCGCCAAAGCCCACGATATTGGCGTTGAGCTCGCGACGGGCATACAGGGCAGAGGTCATGTCGCGGACCAGGGCGCAGCGGGCGCCGGGAACCTTGTTGACGGCGTTGGTGATGCCGATGCCGGTGCCGCACAGGGCCACGCCAAAGTCGGCCTTGCCGCTGGCAACAGCCTCGCCCACGGCCTTGCCGTAGATGGGATAGTGCGTACGGGTGTGGCTGTAGGTGCCGCAGTCGAGCACCTTGTAGCCAGCCTGCTCCAGGCGGTCGGCCAGATAGATCTTCTCGTCCGTAACGATATGGTCGCAACCGATTGCGATGGTCTTCTTCATCAGAACGTCCTTTCGTCTGAATTCACAAGTTGAGGTAGAAGTTCGAGTTCTCGGTGGCTCTCGTTAGGCCATCTTGTTGAGCATGTCGACACGGATCTGGTGACGGCCGCCGGCGTACTGTGCACGCAGGAACTCGCGGGCGATCTTCTTGGCGACCTCGGTGCCCACAACGCCCGGGCCCATGGTGACCATGCGCGAGCCGTTGTGCTCGCGGGTCATGTAGGCAGAACGCTCGTCGGAAATGTTGGCGACGACCATGCCCTTAATCTTGACGGCGGCCATATAGGAGCCGACGCCGTACTTATCGAATGCAAAGCCCTGGGAATCCTTGTGCTCCAGCAGGTCCTTGGCAACGGCGGTCGCGGAATCGACAAAGTCCGCGGCAGGGGTCTCGGAATAGTCGACGACCTCGTGACCGTCGGCGATGAGCATCTCCTTGATGGACTCCTTCATCGACATACCGTCGGCATCGGAAGCGATTACAACCCTCATGACATCCTCCTTGAGAGATACGCAGGTGCGTAGTTCCTGTTTGGAAGTGTTGAATCGCGCTCAGGTCCGGGCATCTGAACGTGCGGTTCTTCACTGTTCGTGTTTATTTGAACACATTCGAACATAAACTGCAACAACTATTTGTTTATCTTTGTTCTTTTTTGAGCAAATACCGTTCACAGGTGATTGCTGACCGTTTGGACCCGGCGCGGACGTAGCGACCATGTGTTCAACAAACAAAAGGGCGGCCGAGAACGTGTCTCGACCGCCCTTCTCACGGTTGATCTTCCAAAGATCGCTTTGCCGCCTACTCAGACTGCCCGCTCTTCTTGGCATGTTTGGACGGAGCGCTCAAGAAACGACCCGTCAGATAGTTCGCGGGACCGGAGATATCGATCCCCAGCAGCACGTGTCCCAGCCACAGGAACGCCACGAGCACCAGCAGCGGGATAACGCACGAAGTCACGATCATCACGATGACGCCTTCGATGAGGTCGGTCACCTGCTGCACGATCTCGTCGGTCATCTGCTTGGCACCGCTGGTCACCGACGTAACAAGGCTCGAGGCCCCATCAGTCAACTGCTCGAGCACGTTTTTGGACTCCGTGGCCTCGGATTTTTTCTTGTTCGATTTTGAGCTGGTCTCGGCTGACTTGTCCGTGGTGTCGGCTGCGTCCGCAGCCTTTTGCTCAGCTTGCTCAATACTTACGCGATACGTTTCATCGACCTTCTGCGACACCCATACGCTCGCGGGTACGAGCGCCATGCCGATCACGGCAACCACCAGCACGCGTGTCGCCACACGGCGCAGGACGGCGCTTGTACTCCAGCGCCCGTGAATGCCGAGCGACACCGCAAAGAGCACCAACGCAAACGGGATTAAGATGCCCAAGCCAACCGACCACAAAATAGTCAGCAGATATTTCTCTAGGTATAGCACGGCAAGCACGATACCAAGGTTGCCTGAAAGCTGTGCGAGCTGCTCGGCGACCGGCGTTCCCGTATCACCAGGCAGCGCGGTAATGCCCGCAGACAGCGCCACGCACGAGGTCGTGAGCGCCAATACGTTACCTTTCTTTTGATCGATGACCTCGATGGTAGAGTCCCAAGTTTTGGTATCGGCGAAATGCGGTCGCGCTACAAAGCCCGACAACAACGCCAGCACCACGAGCGCAACGATAAAGCCAATCTGCAGCTTTTTGTTTGCGCACACGACATCGGACAGGCTGGGCTGCAGCTCGGTTACCGTCGTGTGCTCGGTTATCTGGACAGGACGCCCATGAGCCATCTCGTGTGCGCCTCTTTTTTGTATTGACCCGTTATCCGGCATTTGGATACCTCCTCAGTCCGGCGTTTAATGCGAAAGGAAGTATACCCACCGAGCAAAAATCGAACGGGAGGACCAACGGAGCGCACCAAGACTGTCCCCAATGACTAGTCGTTTAAGAACGTCCCCAATGACTATCTCCGGATGAGTTGCGGTGGAATAGGGATTGTTTTGTGCCCGCCGGCCCCTATTCAGTCCCTATTTCACCGCAACTTGAAGTAGAACAGGAAAAGCCCTGCCGCGGGTAGCAGCAGAGCTTTTGGAAGGGGACTTGGTTGTGAGGGCTCGTTAGGCGAGCTTGGCCTCGAGCTCGGCAATGCGCTTGTAGGCGTCGATGGTAAAGCGGGTCTGCTTCTCCAGAATCATGGTAGTCATGAGGGTATCCTGAGCGTGGGCCATGATGAAGGTCATCTCCATCTCGCCACCACCGGCCTCCTGCGAAAGCAGCTTGGTCTGCGTGTCGTGGGCGCCGATAAGTGCATCGCTGGCATCCTTGTGCAGCTGTTCGGCCTTCTCAAAGTCACCCTCGCGAGCAGCATCGAGCGCTGCAAGCAGATCTGTCTGGGCGTCACCTGCGTATGCGACAATCTCGAATCCAACCATCGAGATTTCTTCTTTGGTTGCCATATTGCGTTCCTTTCACATATGAACCAATGGAGAGCATCGCGTCCGGGCATACGCGCTGCGTTCTGTATGGCAGAAACAGTAACATTCAAACAAAAAAGAACAGCGCAAAACGTAATTTCAAGCTATGAACGGTCAATTTTTGCCCGTGAACGGTTTTTAAACCAATTTAAACAACATCGAACACAATTAGCGGCAACCCAAACAGACCCGCGCCCTAGCGCCAATCGCGTACCGTATCGCCCTCGACGAGCACACCGGGGATCAGCATGTGCTCCACGCCAGACGCACCCCCATCGGCACCGGCGATCTTATCGACTGCCCACATGCCGACACGCTTGTTGTCAAAGCGCACGGTGGCCAGGCGACGATCGGGCACGATGTCGCCCAGACTGTCATCAACACCCACCACGCTCACGTCCTCGGGCACGTGCTTTCCGCGCGACTCGAGTCCGCGAATGCAGCCGTAGGCCATGGCGTCGTTGGAAGCATAAATGGCCGTACAGGTCGGATCGTCCGCCAGAGCCTGACCGGCAGCATACCCGCTCTGTGCCGTCCAATCGCCACGAACGAGTCGCGGTGGCTCAATGCCATGCGCGCGCAATGTCTCGCGCCAGCCTTCCTCGCGCCGCATGCCCGAAAGCGAGCGCTCGGGACACGAGATAAAGTGCACGGTCTTGTGTCCCTGCCCCAGCAAGTACTCGACAACCTGGCGTGAGCAATCGAGCTGATCGTTATCGACCGTCGAGCACAGTGGGTGCTCCAGCATGGTAACGAGCACCGTCTGCATGCCAGGTAGCGGCTCGAAGGCGCCAAAGTCCGCCGGCATGCGATTCATGATCACGACCATGCCGTCTACCGGCAGCGCGCTCATACGCGACGATGCGCTCTCGAGGGTATAGGGATGTCCATCTACTTTAGTGAGGGTGATGGCATAGCCATGTTTGTCGGCCGCGGCGGCAAAGCCCTCCATACGGTCGAGGTTGCCGGTACCGGTAATGTTGAACATGGCGACGCCGACGGTCTTAAACTTGCCACGGCGCAGCGATCGACCGGCGAAATTGGGGCGATACCCCAGCTCGCGCATGGCGGCACGCACGCGTTCCTTGGTCTCGGGGCGCACACTGGGCGAATCGTGCACGGTGCGCGAGACCGTCTGCTCCGAAACGCCCGCGAGGCGCGCCACGTCTTTGACGGATACCGATTTTTTAACAGCGGCCATAGGTCGATCTTTCTATGTCAACGATGCCATTGGTGGCACCCTACGCAGTCAAATGAAACGTCTTCAAGTATATCTAACGCCTCCCCCACCATACGCTCACCACCCAAAACCTACCGTTCACCGACATTTTTGCTTCCCTAAACGGCTTTTTGCGCCCAAATGTTAACGTTGCCATTGCGCAAACACAGAGCCAACGGGCGGCTCAAACGTTTACGCATAAGGAATCGACGGTTCGCAGGCACAGGAACCACCGGTTCGCGTCTTTTTTTGTGTCGCAAAATGGCAACGTCAACATTTTGGCAATAGAACGCCAAAAGCTACCATCGTTGCTAACCCACCGACTCTTAGGAGCATTGCATGGAGCAACTCATCGCCACCATCGAAAAAGGCCAGCCCTTTTTCAACGCGATCGCCCGCAACAAGTACCTCAAGGCGATCCGCGACGGCTTTATCTCCGTCATCCCCATCATCATCTTCTCGTCCATCTTTTGCCTGGTAGCCTCGGTCCCCAACATCTGGGGTTTCTACTGGCCCGATGACATCAACAACGCCCTGTGGAAGTGCTACAACTACTCCATGGGCATCCTGGCCATCGCCTGCGCCGCCACCACGGCCAAGCACTTCGCCGACGCGCAGAACCGCGACCTGCCCAAGAACAACCAGATCAACTTTATCTCGTGCATGTGCGCGGCCATCATCGGCTTCTTGCTCCTTTCGAGCGACACAATCGCCACGGACGCCGCCAGCGGCTTCAACACCACCTACCTTGGTTCCAAAGGCCTGCTGACCGCCTTCATCGCTGCGTTTGTGACCGGCATCATCTACAAGTTCTTCATTAAGCGCAACATCACCGTCAAGATGCCCGAGCAGGTTCCGCCCAACATCTCGCAGACCTTTAAGGACATCATCCCCTTCTCCGTCTGCATCACCGTCTTTTGGGTCTTTGACATAGCCTTCCGCGCTGCTTTTGGCTTCTGCTTTGCCCAGGGCGTCATCCAGGTGTTCCAGCCCCTGTTCACCGCTGCCGACGGCTACATCGGCCTCGCTGTGATCTACGGCGCCATGAGCCTGTTCTGGTTCGTGGGCGTCCACGGCCCCTCGATCGTCGAGCCCGCCATCGCCGCTGCCCTCGTTGCCAACATGACCGACAACCTGGCTGCGTTCCAGGCTGGCCAGCACGCTTCCGCTGTCCTGACCCAGGGTGCCCAGTACTTCGTCGTCTGCATGGGCGGTACCGGCGCCACGCTCGTCCTAGTCTTTATGTTCTGCTTCCTGGCCAAGTCCCAAGAGATGCGCGCCGTCGGTAAGGCCGCCATCGTCCCCGTCTGCTTTGCCGTCAACGAGCCGCTGCTGTTCGCCGCGCCCATCGTGCTCAACCCCGTCTTCTTTGTCCCGTTTGTCTTTGCCCCGATCGCCAACATCTGGATCCTCAAGATCTTTATCGACTTCTTGGGTATGAACGGCTTTATGTACACCCTGCCTTGGACCGTCCCCGGCCCCATCGGCACCATCATGGGTCTGGGCTTCCAGCCGCTCGCCTTTGTGATGCTCGCCCTTATCCTGGTTGTCGACTTTGCCCTGTACTACCCGTTCTTCCGTGCCTATGACGCCCAGAAGTGCGCCGAGGAGGCCGAGATTTCCCAGGAGGAGCTCGCCGCCAAGAACGCCAAGAAGGCTGCCAAGCTCAACGATGCCTTCCAGGGCAAGGCTGACGCCAAGAGCGTTGCCGCCGGCGCTGCTGCCGAGGCCGTGAAGGCCGATGCCCCCGCCGCTTCTGCAGCACCCGCTGCCGAGGCAACGACCGCCAGCGACCTCAACGGCAAGCGCGTACTCGTGCTCTGCCAGGGTGGCGGAACCTCGGGCCTGCTCGCCAACGCGCTGGCCAAGGCCGCCAAGGAGCGCGGCATTGATCTTGAGACCGCTGCCGAGGCCTATGGCAACCACGTGGACATGCTCCCCGACTTCGATCTGGTCGTCCTGGCCCCGCAGGCCGCAAGCTACCTGGCCGACCTGCAGAAGGACTGCGAGCGCGTGGGCAACAAGTGCGTCGCCTGCCGTGGCAAGCAGTACATCGAGCTCTCCCAGAACGGCGATAAGTCTCTCGCCTTCGTCTCCGAGCAGCTTTCGAAGTAAGTAACGCTCAGGGCCAGCCGACCATCCACAGCCGGCTGGCCCTTCGATTTAGACGATTGGATCATCATGTCCGTTAACCCTGCTAGCGTCACCAACCCGCCTGCGCAGTTTCCCGAGGACTTTGTCTTTGGCGGCGCCACCGCTGCCTACCAGGTAGAGGGCGAGACCCGCACCCACGGTAAGGGCAAGGTTGCCTGGGACGACTTCCTGGAGGCCCAGGGGCGCTTCTCCCCCGATCCCGCTTCGGACTTCTACAACCAGTACCCCGTCGATCTGGAGCTGTGCGAGGAGTTCGGCATCAACGGCATTCGCCTCTCCATCGCCTGGAGCCGCATCTTCCCCAACGGCACCGGCGAAATCAACCCCGAGGGTGTGCAGTTCTACCACGACCTCTTCGCCGAGTGCCACAAGCACCACGTTGAGCCGTTTGTCACGCTGCATCACTTCGATACGCCGCTGCCCCTCTTTGAGAAGGGCGACTTCCTCAACCGCGAGACCATCGATGCCTTTGTGGACTTTGCCACCTTCTGCTTTAAGGAGTACGCCGACCAGGTGACCTACTGGTTCACCTTTAACGAGATCTGGGCCGACGCCTCCAACACCTACATCGAGGGCACCTTCCCCGGTGGCGCCAAGGCGCATCTTGCCGAGGCCTTCCAGTGCGAGCACAACATGATGCTCGCCCACGCCAGGGCAGTGCTGGCCTTCCACAACGGCGGCTTTAAGGGCAAGATTGGCGTCATTCAGTCGCTGGAGTTTAAGTATCCGCTCAACGAGAACGACCCCGCCGACATCAAAGCCGCCAACAACGAGCACGTGCTGCAAAACCAGTTTTTGCTCGACGCCACCTTCCGCGGCGACTACGCGCCCGACACCCTCGAGTGCGCCAACCGCCTGGCCGCCGTCTCGGGCGGCACCATCGAGATCTTGGACGAGGATCTGGAAATCATGCGCGAGGCCGCGCTCTACAACGACTACCTGGGCGTTAACAACTATCAGTGCCGCTTCTTGAAGGCTTACGATGGCGAGAACGACCTGCACCACAACGGTACGGGAGAGAAGGGCACCGGCCGCTGGCGCGTCAAGGGCATTGGCGAGCATGTGAACAAGCCTGGCATCCCCACCACTGACTGGGACTGGATTATCTATCCCGAGGGCCTGTTCGATCTGCTCGTCTACATTAAGCAGCGCTACCCCAACTACAAGCAGATTTTCATCACCGAGAACGGCATGGGCTACAAGGACCCCTACAGGGACGGTTTTGTGGACGACCAGCCGCGCATCGACTACATCGAGCAGCACCTGCGCTGGCTGCTCAAGGCCATGGAGGTGGGTGTCAACGTGGGTGGCTACTTCCTGTGGAGCCTGCAGGATCAGTTCTCCTGGACCAATGGCTACAACAAGCGTTACGGCTTCTTCTACGTTGACTTTGAAACCCAGAAGCGCACGCCCAAGGCAAGCGCATACTGGTATAAGCACGTGGCGCAGACCCGTCGTCTGGACTAGCGGCTTTCAACTAGCGGTTGGCGGAATTGCCCCGCTCACATAACCTGTCCCCATTTCTCAGCCGGGGGCGGCACGTCACACGGCGCGCCGCCCCCGGCCTTTTTGGGCGGTTCGGGGTCCGTTTGTCTCAATCTGTAACATCTAGCCGAGTTTTTGGGTCCTAGCTGTTACAGATTGAGACGAACAGGATTGCTCTTTCCGAAGAATCTAAATCTGTAACACGTAGCCCGCTTTTGACCGTCTACCTGTTACAAATCGAGACAGACGGAGTAGGACCTAACCCCGTATGTCCCTAACAGTCGAGCGTTCGACCAGCGTGCTCGGCACATGAATCGCCTCGATAGACGAGCTCTCTCCAATCGCCGCCTCAAACGCAAGCTTACCGACACCGCGCAAATCAAATCGCAGCGTCGTCAGCCGATTGTGAGGAACAAGTCCCTCGAGTGCGTCGTCGATACCAACCACGCTCACGTCGTCGGGCACGGACAGGCCCGCGTTCTCGAGCGCGGCGATAACGCCCAGCGCCATCTGGTCATTTGCCGCAAGCACGGCAGTCGGCGTCTGCGACCCGCCGGCAAGCACCTCGGCCGCAATCCGCTCGCCCATGGCGTACCCACTGTCCGCACTCCAATCGCCACGCAGCATCGGAGCGGCATCGACATGAGCACGACCCAGCGTATCGCGCCAACCGGCCTCACGAAAACGCGAGGAAATCGAGTTTTCCGGACCCGCCACAAACCGCATATTCGAGTGACCATGTTCCAGCAGATAATTGGTCAACAGCTCGCACGAACCATACTGGTCGGAGTCGATCGTCGTGCAGCGCGGATGCGCATACATGGACAGGATGACCGTTCGCACTCCCGGCTGGGGAACAAACTCCTCAAAATCGGGAGCCATGCGGTTCATGTTGAGAATCATGCCGTCGACGGGTCGCTCGACCATGCGGCGCGAGGCATCGGCAAGTGCATAGGGCTTGTCGCCGCCCATCTCGATCATAGTGACGGCAAAATCGTGCTCGCGCGCCGCTTGCATGATACCCTCGAGCGTCGCCAGGTTACCGACACGTGTGATGTTGTACATGCACAGGCCAATAGAACGATACGACCCGCCGCGCAACGCCGCTCCAGCAAAATTGGGACGAAAGCCCAGCTCTTCCATGGCGGCCAGCACACGCTTGCGCGTCTTTTCCGTCACGTTGGGCATACCGTTGACCACGCGAGACACAGTCTGGCGGCTCACGCCAGCGAGCGCCGCAACCTCTGCCGCGCTCGCCGAACGACCATTCCTTGTCTGCTGATCCATGCCTTCCACGCTAACCTGCTTCCCAACTATTCCCCGCGCCCATGGCGCATCGTACATACATTGATAACGTGCTCATGATACCCGAGCCATATACCACAACATGAAAACTTCTGTCAATCAAAACCGCTTACCGAACAAATACAACCGTTCGCGGCTGTTTGAAGTTGTTTTGTTTCTATACATCCCAGCCGGATGTTAACGTGCTCATTGTCAAATGTTCACGTGCTCATTTTGGTTCTAATCATTTTAAGATAGTGTTTATCGGGCTTTTTCACCGCTGAACGCTAACCAGGGAGCCTCCTGAGCACAAACGCACAATATCGAACAGCGAGACGAGAGGGTGTATGCATATGTCTTTGCTAAACCGCGTACAGCAGCTGCCGAAGGGCTTTGTTTGGGGCGCCGCAACCGCCGCGTACCAAACGGAAGGTTCCACGAAGGTGGCAGGCAAGGGTAAGACCATGTGGGACGATTACCTTGTCGCCCAGGGTCGCTTTTTGCCCGACCCGGCCAGTGATTTCTACAACCGCTACGAGGAGGATATCCGCCTTTCTGCCGAGCATGGGCTCAACGCCATCCGTGTGTCCATCGCCTGGACCCGCATCTTCCCCAACGGCGACGATGCCGAGCCCCTCGCCGAGGGCGTTAAGCACTACCACGAGCTGTTCGCCTGCTGCAAAAAGTATGGCGTCGAGCCCTATGTGTCCCTGCATCACTTTGACTCCCCCGCCGCCCTGTTCAACCAGGGCGACTGGCTCAACCGCAAGACCGTCGACGCCTATGTGCGCTATGCCGAGTTCTGCTTCCGCGAGTTCCGCGAGGTCAAGAATTGGTTCACCATCAACGAGCTCATCAGCCTCTCGCACTCCCAATACATCCAAGGCAACTTCCCGCCCAACCATCACTTTGATGTGACGAGCGGCATCCAGAGCCAGCACAACGAGCTCGTTGCCCACGCCCGCGCCGTCAACCTGTATAAGGATCTTGACGAGACCGAGCACCTGGGCGGCCGCATTGGCATGGTCAACGTCCTGACGCCGGCATATCCTGCCACCGACTCGCCCGCCGACCAGCACGCCGCCGACCTGTACAACGCCTTCTACACCGACTTCATCATGGACGGCGCCTTCCTGGGCCACTACTCCGCGCGCACCCTCTCACTCATCAACGAGATTCTGCGTGCCAACAACGCCACGCTTACGGTTGAGGACAGCGACATGGAGGAGCTCGCCAAGGCGGCGCCCCGCAACGATATGTTCGGCCTCAACTACTATCAGTCGGCGTTTATCGCCGCCTACGATGGCGAGTCCACCAACAGCTTTAACGGCACCGGAGACAAGGGCACCTCGTGCTTTAAGTTTAAGGGCGTCGGGCAGCAGGTCGATATGCCGGGTATCCCCACCACCGACTGGGATTGGCTCATCTACCCGCAAGGCCTCTACGACACGCTCAAGCACATCAGCGCCACCTATCCCAACCTCCCCGTCATCTATATCACCGAAAACGGCCTGGGCCACAAGGACCCCGAGCCCGACGCAAACGGCATCGTCGCCGATCCCGAGCGCATCGACTTTGTCGACCAGCACATGGAGAAGGTGCTCCAGGCGCGCGCCGAGGGCGTCGACGTCCAGGGCTACTTTATCTGGAGCCTGCAGGACCAGTTCTCGTGGGCCAACGGCTATAACAAGCGCTACGGCCTGTTCTACATCGACTTCGACACGCAAAAACGCTACATCAAGCAGTCGGCACTCTGGTACAAGGAGCTCGCCGACACTATGGCGGACGCGCAGTAGCGCATCGCCTCGCTTTCCCCCGAGAAGGGAGCGGCCCTATGCGATACAAACCCAGCCGCTCCCCTCTCTCCCCCTGGGACCGACCCCGCCTGCACCCGGGCTTTTAGCAAGCGGGAGACCATATAGGTTTTCAACGTCCATGCCATTAAGATTTCATGCAAAGAGGAGCGTGAACTATGGAATCGATCGTTAAGTTCTTGGAGAAAGGTCAGCCGTACTTCGACAAGGTCTCTAAGAACATCTACCTTCAGGCCATTAAAGACGGCTTTTTGGCAGCAATGCCCATCATCCTGTCTTCTTCTGTCTTCCTGCTTATTTCGACCCTGCCGGGCGTTGTCGCCACGGTCGGCGGCTTTACGCTGCCCGACTGGTGGAACGTCGACGTCGTGAACTTCTGCAACAAGGTTTACAACTTCACGATGGGCGTCGTGGGCATCATGGTCGCCGGCACCACCGCAAGCGCGCTGACCGGCTCCAAGAACCGCCGCATGCCTGCCGGCAAGGCCATCAACGCCACGAGCACCATGGTCGCCGCCATGTGCGCTATGCTCATCTTGGCCGTTACCCAGACGAGTGCCAAGATCGACGGCGCCGATGTCTCGGTGTTCTTTACCGACAACATGGGCACCAAAGGCCTGCTGAGCTCCTTTGTCGCCGCATTTGCCACGGTCAACATCTATGCCTTCTGCATTAAGCGAGACATCACCATCAAGCTGCCCAAAGAAGTCCCCGGCGCCATCGCCCAGAACTTCCGCGACATCTTCGCCTTCAGCTTCTCCATCCTGTTTGTCGCCGTCATCGACGTTATCTGCCGCACCTGCTTGGCCGTCCCGTTTGCCAACGTCATCTCCACGCTGGTGAGCCCGCTGTTCGCCGCTGCCGATTCCTACGCCGGCCTCGCCCTCATCTGGTTCATGATCCCGCTGTTCTGGTTCATGGGCATCCACGGCCCCTCGGTCGTTAAGCCTGCCCTCAACGCCGCGCTGTTTGGCAACATCACCACCAACCTCGCCACGCTGCAGGCCGGCGGTCACCCCGCCCTCGCCCTGACCGAGAACTTCGGTAACTACATCGGCGAACTCGGCGGCACCGGCGCCACGTTCATTGTCCCGATCATCTTCCTGCTCTTTATGCGCTCCAAGCAGCTCAAGGCCGTCGGCAAAGCCTCTGTCGTACCCGTGATGTTCGCCGTCAACGAGCCGCTGCTGTTCGCCGCGCCCATCATCCTCAACCCGTACTTCCTGATCCCGTTCCTGTTTGCCCCCGTGGCCAACGTCCTCATTGGTAAGTTCTTCATCGACTTTTTGGGCATGAACGGCTTTATCTATGCCATGCCGTGGGCACTCCCCGGACCGATCGGCACCTTCATCGACACCAACTTCCAGCCGATCTCTCTGGTCCTGGTTGTCGTCCTGCTGGTCGTTGACTTCTTGATCTACTACCCGTTCTGCAAGGCCTACGACAACGTCCTGTGCAAGCAGGAGGCCGAGACCCTGGCCGAAGAAGAGGCCGAGGAGACCAAGGCCGTCAAGACCGCTGCCGCCCCCGCCGTTGAGGCTCCTGTTGTCGAGACCGCTTCTGCCACTGAGGCCTCCGCAGCTCCGTCCGCCCTTAAGGGCAAGGATCTGAGGGTTCTGGTTCTGTGCGCTGGCGCCGGCACCTCTGCACTGCTCGCCAACGCGCTTAAGGAAGGCGCCGACGAGCTGGGCATCGACATTACCGCCAACGCCGGTGCCTACGGCAGCCACTACGCCATCATGGACCAGTACAACGTCATCGTCCTGGCTCCGCAGGTTCGCACCTATTACAACGAGATGAAGGCCGACACCGACCGCCTGGGCATCACGCTGCTGTCGCCCAAGGGCAAACAGTACATCGACCTCACTAAGGATCCCAAGGGCGCCGTCGCCTGGATCGAGGAAAACCTCGAGGCATAAGACGCTGACACCACCTGCCGCTTGCAGACAATAAATGGCCCGTGCATCGATGTGTGATGCGCGGGCCATTTTGTTTAGACCGCACCCGTCCTCCTGTTCATCTCAATCTGTAACATCTAGCCGAGTTTTTCGGTCCTAGCTGTTACAGATTGAGATGAACGCACAGGCCAAGCCGAAAATCTCAATCTGTAACATGTAGACCACTTTTGACCGTCTAGTTGTTACAGATCGAGACAAACGGAATAGGCCGAGCACGTCTACGCCCGCAAGTCCTTTACGCTGGAACGCTCGACCAACACGCCCGAGACGAGCGTACGGCTTCTGGAGCTCGGGGCTTCCAGACCTGCGACGACCTCATTAAGCGCACGGATGCCCAGCTCGCGGTGGCGAAACTTCACCGACGTCAGAATCGAGTTGGGAATCGTCTTGTAGAGCTCATCGTCGAAGCCGATCACGGACACGTCGTCGGGCACACTGAGCCCTTTGTCACGTAGAGCCATCATCACGCCGTTTGCCATGCAATCGTTAGCCGCGAGGACCGCCGTGCAATCGGGTTTATCGGCAAGCACAAGGCCCGCAGCATAGCCACTATCCGCATTCCAATCGCCTTGCAGAGGCTCGGGCGGCTCAATGCCACGCGTCTCGAGTGCCGCACGCCAACCTTTCATACGGCACTGGCTCGACAGCGACTCTTTCTTACCAGAGACGAAGTACACGTTCTTGTGCCCGCGATTCAAGAAGTACTCGCACGCCATACGAGCGCCGCCCTCTTGATCGTCACTGACGGTGGAGCAGGTAGGATGCTCCATCGGTGTGATAATCACCGTCTTGAGGTCTTTCGGCGCCTCAAAGCTATCAAAGTCATCGACCATCTGACGCAGGTTGAAGATCATGCCATCAACAGGCAGCTGCGACATCCTACGCGCCGCATCGGCAAGAGTCATCTTCTCACCTCCGCACTTCTTAATCATCGTGAGCGCAAAGCCTCGCTCTTCGGCGGCATCGGCAATACCGTCAATCATGTCCACGGCACCGCCCGACAAGTGGAACAGCACCACGCCGATGCACCCGTAACGACCCAACTTGAGTGAACGCGCGGCAAAGTTCGCCCGGAACCCAAGCGCCTCCATGGCCGCATGGACCCTATCGCGTGTCGACTCTCGCACGCTATCGGGCTCGTTGATCACACGCGAAACCGTCTTGAGAGAAACACCCGCAGCAATCGCCACATCGTTCATTGAGACATTTTTCTTGTCCATCGTTGCCACTGCTTCTCCGCTCGGTTCTCTATCGCTTGTTTTTTGTGTTCTAGCATATACTACCTGCCTGACTGATAAATCAACCGTTTACCGGACAATATCGACCACTCACCCGTATATCCTTGTTGCTCTTCCAAAAATGTCTTACGTTGTCATTAACGAAATGACAACGTTGTCATTTCGCAATGCCTTCCTTAAACAGGAAGGTTTCCGGGCAGTCCTGACCATCCATCGACGACCAGTTCCATCCACATGCATCGCGCATCAAGTAGCAAAGGAGCTTTATGGACGCCATCGTAAAGATGCTCGAAAAGCATCAGCCGTTCTTTGAGAAGATCTCGAGGAACATCTACCTCCAGGCTATTAAGGACGGATTCCTTGGGTGCATGCCCATCGTCCTCACCTCTTCGATCTTTCTGCTGATCGCCACGCTTCCCGGCGTGGTCGGCATCACGCTGCCCCAGCCGCTCATCGACTGGTGCAACAAGCTGTACAACTTCACCATGGGTGTCATGGGCATCATGGTTGCCGGCACCACTGCCAAGAACTTCACGGCATCCATGAACCGTCGCATGCCCGCCGGCAAGGTGCTCAACGACGGCTCCACCATGGTGGCCGCCCAGTGCAGCATGCTGCTGCTCGCCGTTACGCAGTTCACCACCAAGTTCAACGGCTCCGAGCTTTCGGTCTTCGATTGCACCAGCATGGGTACGCGCGGTCTGTTCTCGGCCTATATCGCCGCGTTCATTACCGTGTGGGTCTACAAATTCTGCGTCTCGCGCGATCTGACCATTAAGCTGCCCAAGGAGGTTCCGGGCGCCATCGCTCAGAACTTCCGCGACATCATCCCCTTTGGCGGCGCCGTCATCATCTGCGGCATTATCGATGTCGTCGTGCGCAACCTCATGGGCGTTCCGTTCTCCGAGCTGCTTATCAAACTGCTCTCCCCGCTCTTTACCGCTGCAGAAACCTATCCTGGCCTTATCCTTATCCAGGCAGCCACCGCGTTCTTCTGGTTCATCGGCGTCCACGGCCCCTCGATCGTCCAGCCGGGCATCGACCCCATCCGTCTTGCCAACCAGGCCGAGAACCTGCAGGTTCTGCTGGCCGGTGGTCACCCCGCCCATTCCCTCACCTTCAACATGTCGCTCGTGGGTGAGTTCGGCGGCACCGGCGCCACGTTCATCGTGCCGCTTCTGCTGATTCTCTTTATGAAGTCCAAGCAGCTCAAAGCCGTCGGTAAGGCCTCGATTGTTCCTGTTGCCTTCGCTGTCAACGAACCGCTGCTCTTTGGCGCGCCGATGATCCTTAACCCCTACATGCTCATCCCCTTTGTTGCCGCCGGCTGCGTCAACGTGAGTGTTGCCAAGTTCTTTATCGACAACGTGGGCATGAACGGCTTCTCCTTCGTGGTGCCTTGGGCTACCCCTGCCCCCATCGGCATCTTCATCACCACGAACTTCCAGCTTATCGCCCTGGTATTTGTCGCGATCATCATCTTGCTGGACGCCATCATCTACCTACCGTTCTTGAAGGCATACGATAAGCTGCTCTGCGACCAGGAGGCCGAGCGCGCCGCCGAGCTGGGTCTCGAGTCCGATGGTGCTGCCACCATCGCCGCCAACGCCTCTGCGCCCGCTATCGAGCAGACTACCGTCTCCGTCGAGCCGACCGCCGCTGCCGCCGACAGCAAGCCTGTCGCCGATCAGCCCGAGCCCGCCGCCGACGCATCCGCTAAGAAAGATGTCGACGGTCTGAAGGTCCTCGTCCTGTGCGCCGGCGCCGGCACCTCTGCCATGCTTGCCAACGCCATCAAGGAAGGTGCTGCGCAGACCGGAGAGAACATCGCTTCCTCCGCAGGCGCCTATGGCCAGCATACTGCCATCATGGATCAGTACGACGTCATCGTGCTCGCCCCGCAGGTTCGTAGCTACTACAACGACATGAAGGCCGACACCGATCGTCTGGGCATTAAGCTGCTCGCTCCCCGCGGCAAGGAATATATCGACCTTACCCGCGACCCCGCTGGCGCCATCAAGTGGCTCCGCGAGAACCTCGACTAGTTTCCTCCCTCTGTTGGTGCCCGGATCCCCAGTTCGGGCACCCTCCCTATTCGTATCCCACAGAAAGGATGACTCATGACCAACCCCATGCAGTTCCCCGACGGCTTTGTGTTTGGCGGCGCCACCGCTGCTTACCAGGTTGAGGGCGAGACCCGCACGCACGGCAAGGGCAAAGTGCCCTGGGACGATTTCCTGGCTGCTCAGGGTCGCTTCTCCCCCGACCCCGCAAGCGATTTCTACAACAAGTACCCGGTCGATATCGACCTGTGCCAGCGTTTCGGCATCAACGGCATCCGTGTCTCCATCGCTTGGAGCCGCATCTTCCCCAGTGGCACCGGCGAGATCAACCCCGAGGGTGTTGCCTTCTATCACGAGCTTTTCGCCACCTGCAACAAAGCTGGCGTTATCCCCTATGTCACGCTCGATCACTTCGATACGCCCGAGGCCTTTTACCAGAACGGCGGCGAGGGCTTCCTGACGCGCACGACGATCGACGCCTTTGTCGAGTACGCCAAGTTCTGCTTTGCCGAGTTCACCGAGGTCAAGCACTGGTTCACCTTTAACGAGATTCCCGCGACCGCCGAGGGCAGCTTTATCGTCGGCAACTGGCCGCACGGCGAGAAGTATCGCCTGGACAAGGCCTTCCAGCTCATGCACAACATGATGGTGGCCCACGCCAAGGCTGTCGTCGCCTTCCATGAGGGCGGCTTTGAGGGCGAGATCGGCATTGTCCAGAACCTGGAGCCCAAGTATCCCCTCGACCCCAACAACGCCGCCGACTGCGAGGCAGCTCGCATGGCCGACGTCATCAACAACCGCTGGGTACTCGACGCCACCTTCCGCGGCCACTATGCAGCCGACACCATGGAGGCTGCGACCAAGCTGGCCCATATCGCCGGCGGCGAGCTCGACGTCCGCGACGAGGACATCGCCGCGCTGACCGCCGCGCTCCCCTACAACGATTGCCTGGGCGTCAACACCTACAAGTGCCAGTTCCTGCGTGCCGCCGAGGGCGAAAACGACATCAACCACAATGGCACCGGCGACAAGGGCTCCTCGCGCTGGTTCCTCAAGGGCGTGGGCGAGTCATGCGTGCGCGAAGGCGTACCCACCACCGATTGGGACTGGATCATCTATCCCGAGGGCCTCTACGACCTGCTGCTCCGCATTAAGAACGATTACCCCAACTACAAGAAGATCTACATCACCGAGAACGGCATGGGCTATAAGGACGACTTCGAGGACGGCTTTATCGACGACGCCCCTCGCATCGACTATATGCGTCAGCATCTCGCGTGGATCCTCAAGGCAATCGACGGCGGCGTAAACGTCGACGGTTACTTTGTGTGGTCGCTGCAGGACCAGTTCTCCTGGACCAACGGCTATAACAAGCGCTACGGCCTGTTCTACATCGACTTTGAGACCCAGAAGCGCTATCCCAAGGCGAGCGCGTACTGGTACAAGAACGTCTCGGAGACCGGCCTGCTCATGGCCTAACTTTTGCCGCATACCCCCTATCGGCCGCATACGAATCCCTCCATGGGTTCGCATGCGGCTTTTTTGTTTTGGTGGGCCCGAGCGGATCATTCGTCTCGATCTGTAACATCTAGTCGAGTATTTCGGCCCTAGCTGTTACAGATTTAGACGAACGGGTGGCCCGGGCCGAACAATCTCGATCTGTAACATGTAGACCACTTTTGACCGTCTAGATGTTACAGATCAAGACAATAAGATAGTCAAATCCAAACTTTCCAAGCAGTTATGAAGCATGGTTTCTAGTTTTCGGTATCACGAACATACTTTCGGTATCATTTAATGGTATTATGATATCGAAAGTATGTTCGTGATACCGAAAGGAGCCGCATGCGCCAGTTCGATTACACCACAGTCCCAGCGGAACTCGAAGCAACTCCAATCACCAACCTCCTCCTCTCGATACGCGAGCATAAAGGCCGACAGCTTGTTCTGAGTCAAGTCAAACCCGAGCTTCTATCGTCCCTAATGGAGGAGGCTAAGATCCAAAGCACCCGATCCTCCAACGGACTTGAAGGAATTGTTACCACCCAAAAAAGGCTCAAAGCGATCATGGCGTATTCCGCCAAGCCAAGCTCCCGCGCAGAGGAAGAAATCGCTGGATACCGAGATGTGCTGTCGCTTATTCACGAGCAACACGATTCCATTCCCGTAACGCCATCGGTCATTCTGCAGTTGCATCGTGACCTCATGGCGCACACGGCAATCTCGTATGGAGGCCATTGGAAAGATGGCGATAACGAAATCGTCTCCATTGACGATCAAGGTAATCGATTTGTGCGCTTTAGGCCCCCTTCGGCTCTAGCAACCCCGGGACTTATTAAAGAAGCCTGCCAGTCCCTCAACGATGCTTTATCTCGCCAAGTTTGCGATCCCCTCCTTATGTCGCTCCGCTTTATCTTCGATTTTGTCAGTATTCATCCCTTCAACGATGGCAATGGCAGGATGAGCCGGCTCCTTACAACGCTGCTACTCGAAAAGACTGGATACGACGTTGCGCGTTACATCAGCATCGAACGACTTATTGAAGACAACAAGGCGCTCTACTACAACGCCCTCGCTGCAAGCTCCACTGGATGGAATGAAAATCAAAACACCGAAGCACCCTTTATCCGTTTCATGCTCGGAACAACACTGGCCGCCTACCGACAGCTCGAGCAGCGTACCTTAATTGAATCAAGCACTCGTCCCATGTCGAAGCAAGCGCGCATCGCCGTTCTATTTCAACAGAGGCCCGGCGTCATTAAGAAATCAGACATCCGATCCAACTGCCCCGATATCAGCGAGGTTACCGTTAAACGAACCCTCAGTCAGCTTGTTAGTTGCAGCGCAATCGAAAAAACAGGGGCGGGTCGTTCGACGGGCTACATACTCAAAGACGTCTATGCTCTAGAACTATTCTTGCAATCCACAATACCCGATAGCGAGGCCGCAATAACAAAAGAGGCTCCAAAGGATAAGCTCCTTGAACGTGTAAGCCACGCCGAGGATGAAAGCAGAGAGGGGCTCTATGAAGACTATGATTCATTCTCAAGGGACATAAAGACGAAATACGGAGTCTAGTCATATCTCAGAATAGCCTCATCCTTGTTGCTCAAAGTTATTTGCGCGTCATTGTAAAGCGGTACCCCCGTGCCGGCAGGGGGGCAGATGTATCGCCTGCCGATCCTGCTGGAGTCGGCAATCAGATAGCGCGTATCGACCTTGCTAAAGGCGAGCTGCTGGATGCGGCCCTCTTCCATGTTAGACGTGGACACGTCGCCGTCCAAAATGCCGTTGGCGCCGATATAGGCTGCGTCGATACCCAGCGCGCGCAGGGTATCCTCGGCCATGGGGCCCACAAAGGCTGCAGTGCGGCGGCGATACATACCGCCCACGAGGCACAGGTCGCAGTCCTCGTGCGCCTCGAGCAGGCTAAAGGCCGAAAGCGAATTGGTCACATAGATGAAAGTCAGCTTGTCGGTGACTCGGAGAGCGCCAATGCGATCTCACGACGGTTGCGCTCATTGTCTCAATTAGATACTCAACGAAATACGGCCCCGCAGCTCAATAAGCTGCAGGGCCGTACTATACACCGACGAATCAACGACGGAGTGCATCCACTATTTGGCCAGCTCCTGAACGATCCAGTCAATTGCACCTTCGGGATCGTTGGTAAGGTCGATATACTCCTTGCCCCTTGTGGTGAGCAGTTTAATTCCAAGGCGATCGGTATCGGCCTTCATAGCGTCATAGTACATGCGTGCCTGGGGTGCCAGAACAATCACGTTGTACTGATCCATCGTCTCATAGTGGCTTCCGTACGCACCGGACTGAGAAACCAGATCGATACCCTTAGCAGCGGCACCTTCGCGAAGAGCATTTGCCAAGAGAGTCGAAGTGCCGGCACCCTGGCAAAGCACAAGCACGCGGATCTGCTCCGCCTTGTCCTTTACCGCCTCGAGAGCTTTTGCGACATTTTCCTGTGCGGCAATAGCATCTGCATCCGAGGTTCCTGCAGTCTCCTTTGCAGACTCTTCCAAACAAAGCTGATGGTCATACGCCTTGCAGAACGGATAGTAAATCACAAAGTCAACGACCAACAGCACTGCCATCAATACGAGAGAACGCAGATCGAGACCCGTGGTGAGGAATGCACCGATTGGGCCGGGAAGCGCCCACGGCATGGTATACATGGGGGCGTTCATTCCAATGACGTCAATGAAAAATTTACCGATAATGGCGTTGACCATAGGAGCCACTAGGAAGGGCACGAACATATAGGGATTGAGAACAATCGGCATACCGAAGATAACGGGCTCGTTAACTCCAAAAATCACCGGGATAATCGATGCCTTGCCCATGGCTTTTAGCTGCTTGGAGCGCATAAACATGATCAGGATAATAGGAACGATGAACGTGCAGCCAGAACCGCCCAGACCGCCGATGAAACTTGTAAAGTCCTGCGTGAGAGCAATTGACGGGTGTCCACCTGCTTGGAAAACCTCAAGATTGGTAACGGTATTGCCGTAGAGCGCAGCATTGATCGGACTCATGACAACCGAAGCACCGTGGATACCCATAAATTGGAAAAGTGCGACGGCGCCTTCGATAAGCGCCATGCCAGGATAGGTGTCGACCGCGGAGAACAGCGGCGAGATGAGAGCGGATACCAAATTGGCGAACGGCACAGCAAGCAGCTTGCGGCTCGCGAGATCGATAAAAGCGCATGCAAGGATCGAAAACCCAAATGCAAAGATATCGCGAAAACTCTGCGCAATAGAGCCAGGGACCTCTTTGGGGAGCTTGATCGTCACATTATGGCTAATGCACACCTTATAGATATTAACGGTCAAGAATGCGGCTACGAACGCAGCGAGAAAACCCTTGGTTCCCATATAGCCGGTTTCAAAAACAGATGTATCTGCTCCGCCAATCGAGACAACATCGTTCGTCACCGATAGCAAGAGCATGCCGCACATGGCACAAACCATGCACGAGGTGGGGTTGAGAGATTTGCCCGAAGGCATGCGACGGTTCATCGACATGGCAAGTGAGCTCGCCGTGGTGCCGGCCACCATAATGCCAAGAAGCCCCATGGTATATGCATAGATTTTATTGAAGAAATCCAGCACCTCAGACGGAAGCGTGATGCCTACATAGGCAGGGAGCGTCGAAAGAAGAAGGAACAGGCTCGAGAACAGCACAATTGGCATATTCGAGAGAAAGCCATCCTTGATCGCCACCAGATAAATGTTCCTCGAGATTTTGTCGAAGAGGGGCTGGTGTTTTTCAAGGAATTTGACGACAGCGTCCATAACACATCCTTTCATGATTCCCGGGCACACAACGATTTATCCGGACTCAACCGTCGTCGTCCCCGTTTGTATCCACTTATGTAAGTGAATACGTTCTTGTGCGAAATGTAATATCATTTGCGCGATTTGTCATAACCAATTCTTTTTCCGCTTTGTCGATATGTCAAGAATTCAAATACTTATTCGGTGAACGGTAGTTGATTAATATAAGGTTTTCCCAGCTAAAGGCTATTTTTTCCGAGCAGTACAATAAGCTTGCAACCGTTCACCGATTGGATATAACATATTGAATATATTGTTGTAACAATATTAGAGACAATGTCACAAGCCTGTCGTTCTAGTCAAAGGAAGTAACAATGCCCAAACGATTACTGAACATGTCCGCATCCGATTTTGCCGCCACGTCACCCATGGATCTAAAGCAGGCAATTCTGGCTTCCGAGGGACGTACCATCATGGCGGAAAACGTACCCTCTTCCCAATTTCTCGGCGGCGTTACTAATGCAGAAATCGAACGTGCCGCAGGTGCCGACCTGCTTCTGTTTAACGCGCTCGATGTGTTCGATCCAGTTATTGCCGGTATTCCAGATGATCTCAATGAAAACCCGGTCACTTGGGTGAAGCGAGCATGCGGAAGGCCCATTGGCGTCAATCTGGAGCCAGTTGATAACGAGGCAGAGATGTCTGAATCCCGAACGGAAATCCCCATGGGTCGTCGCGTCTCTCCCAAGACCTTAGAAAAGGCTAACGAACTCGGATTTGATTTTATCTGCCTGACGGGCAACCCTGGAACTGGCGTCTCCAACGATGCAATCGCCCATTCGATCAAACTCTCCAAAGAGCATTTCAATGGCCTGATCATAGCCGGAAAAATGCATGGAGCAGGCGTTGCGGAACCTGTCATGACGCTCGAAATTGCGCGCAAGTTTGTTGACCTCGGCGTCGATATCCTTCTCGTACCAGCCCCCTACACCGTCCCTTGCTTCCAAGAAGCAGACCTGCGCGCCATCGTAGACTTTGTACGATCCCACAACGTAGGCAAGTCAATTGAAGAGAAGGTTCTCGTCATGGCGGCGAACGGGACGAGTCAAGACTCCTGCGACAGCGAGACCATTAAGAAAATAGGCCTTGCAGCAAAAGCAGCCGGCGCTGACCTCCAGCATATCGGGGACTCCATGAACGGTATTTGCCTGCCCCAGAATATCTTCACGCTCGGACAAGCCCTTCGTGGATACAGGCATCAGATCGTCATGCTGAGCCGCTCTGTGATACGTTAAGGTTACCTTGCCCACGTTACATCCCGACTGAGGCAACCATCAGGTATAACCAACATGCAAACTGAGGCTCTAATGCTCGATACACACGAAAAACGGCCACTCTATTTACAGCTCACCGACGCGCTGCTCAAGCAGATCGTCGATGAATATCAAGCAGACGATAAACTTCCAACAGAAATGGAACTCTGCGACGAATACGCCGTAAGCAGAACAACCGTCCGACTTGCCATGAGTGAGCTGGAGCGTCGTGGAAGTATCTATCGAATCCAAGGTAAGGGATCGTTTGTTGCACCGAAACGCGTTAGCGAGCTCAATTCACTTTTAGACTTTGACTTTGCAAGCCACTGCGATGGCGTTGATCCGGATGCCATCACCAAACATTTCGGCGGCCTCACATCAGGTCGTCCAATTTCCGTAATGATGCTCCAACAATTTGGATGTCAAAGTCGCGATGAAATTCAGCGTCTTGAATTGACCTACGAACTTGAAGGCAGCTTCATAGGCGCTGATACGTTCTTCATTTCAAAGTCGCGCGTTCCGAATAACCAGTTAGATTTTCAGGCATTTAGCAGAATCATGGACGACTTGTCCAAGTCTATCCAATCTGTTAGGGAAAGCTATAGAGCACGTCAGCTTAGCGATTCCGAAGCCAGTAATTATGGTGTTGCAAAACTTCCGGTCATCGAACTGACTCATTATGCTTACGACTCCGGAGGCAAACTAATCTCAATTGTCTGCCGCACCGTCTTAACTGGGCGGGTCCCTTATCAAAACTTTATTTTCAAGTCCTAATGTTCTTTTTCTTTTGTCTCGATCTGTAACACGTAGCCGAGTTTTTAAGTCCTAACCGTTACAGATCGAGACAAACAAGGTAGACCACGCCGAATTGTCTCAATCTGTAACACTAAGACCGGTTTTGGACGTCTAGATGTTACAGATTGAGATGAATGCACAGGTCAATCCTCTCAATCTCAATCTGTAACAACTAGCTGAATTTTTCGGTCCTAGCTGTTACAGATCGAGACAAACGGAATAGGCCGAGCCAAAAATCTCGATCTGTAACATTTGACTCGCTTTTGGCCGCCTAGATATCACAGGTTGAGACAATTTGATAGTGGAGTCCTCATTTGCGCGTCATATCGCGTAGCGCTGACGCGCTGGTTTCCACAATGACAGGAGGTAAAAGTCCTCCCGCATCGCCTGTTGGCAATCCCGTAGCGATAACTAGCAAATAACCTGCGCGTGTTCCTCGATGGCGGCACGATCTTCGGCGGCGATGCCCGGCTCACATACCACGGCGTCCAGGCTGTCCAGGCGGCAGAAGGTGTAGAAGTCGCGCTTGCCGATCTTGCTGGAGTCGGCGATCAGATAGCGCGAGTCTGCTTTGCTAAAAGCGAGCTGCTGGATACGGCCCTCGTCCATGTTGGACGTAGATACGTCACCGTCCAAGATGCCGTTGGCGCCGATAAACGCCGCATCGATGCCCAGCGCACGCAGGGTATCCTCAGCCGTTGGCCCCACAAAAGCGGCGGTGCGGCGACGGTACATACCGCCCACGAGGCACAGGTCGCAATCTTCGCGCGCCTCGAGCAGGTTAAACACCGAAAGCGAATTAGTCACGATGCGCAGGCGAAACGCCGGCAGCATCGAGGCCATCTGCTCAACCGTGGTGCCCGTACCCAAAAAGATGGTCGAGCCCTCCTCGATAAGCTCCACAGCACGGCGCGCGATCTGCAGCTTTTCCTCGGCATGCTTGGTGCGCTTTTCGCTGTGCGAATACTCATGGCGCAGCATAGCGTGGGGGCGACCCTGCGCACTACGGGCTCCACCGTGCACGCGCTCGATCTCGCCCAGGTTCGCAAGTTCCTCAAGGTCGCGACGAATCGTCATGTCCGAGACACCCAACGCATCCGAAATCTCCTTGACCGAGACCGTGCCCTGCTCCTCGAGCAACTGACGAACCTTATCCTGTCGCTCCGCTTTAATCACGATGAGTCCTCGCTGTTCCATGCTTGCGTCAATTCAAACAGTAACGAACAAATTGTATCAGACTCGTGCGCGTCAAAATGAACGCCTGCACAGCTCCAATCATCACTTTTTTGAGAAAAATACCCCCTGCTTTAGTGGGGTGTAGTGATAATCTCGCCTGTTCGCGCTACAGTTTGTCGGAAATACCTCGATGTTAGGAACCAAATGATCACTTCCGAGCTTTTCGGCACCGCGCCGTGCGGTACCCCCGTTCATCGTTACACCCTCAACGGGCCCGAGATCTGCGTTCGCATTATGGACTATGGCGCCACCGTGTTGGGCATCGACGTGCCCGACATCCCCGGCAACGTGCGCGATGTGGTGCTGGGCTTCGATAAGCTCGAGGATTACTTTGACAACCCCGCTTGCTTTGGCGCGACCATCGGCCCGGTGGCCAACCGCACTGCAGGTGCAACGATCACCATTGCTGGCACGGACTGGCATATGCCGGCCAACGAGGGCGCCAACAACCTGCACAGCGATCTTGAACATGGCCTGCACAAGCGCGTGTGGGATGTTGAGCTCGACGAGGTCCACAATGCCGTGTGCATGACCACCTCGCTTGAGGATGGCGAGTTGGGCCTGCCCGGCAACCGCACCTTTACGGCCGTGTTTACCGTGACGCGCACCGGACGCTTCCGTATCGAATACGGCTGCGAGAGCGACCGCGCCACCTACGTGTCCATGACTAACCACACGTACTTTAACCTTGCCGGCCATAACGCCGGCATGGACTGTGAGCACTTTTTTGTTGCTAACGCTGCCCACTACCTGCCCATCAACGAGCAGAACATCCCCACCGGCGAGATTGCTCCGGTCGAGGGCACGCCGTTTGACTTCCGTGAGCTGCGCCCCGTCGCGCCTGGCATGGAGGCCGACGATCCACAGATTAAGCAGGCACGCGGCTACGACCACTGCCTGTGCATCGATGACTATCAGTACGGTCGCAACCTGCGCCGCGCCCTGCATGTCGAGGAGATGTGGACCGGCCGTGAGCTGAACTATTACACCACTGCCCCGGGCGTGCAGCTCTACACCGGCAACTGGCTGGGCGACGAACACGCCAAAGACGATGCCAACTATAGCTGGGGCGCCGGCTTTGCCCTCGAGGCAGAGATGTACCCCGACACGCCGCACCAGCCGCTGTTCCCGCAGGGCATTGTGGGCCCGGGTCACCCCTACAGCAATGTGATCGAGTACCACTTTATGAGGCACTAAACCCACAACGCGACATATCACACAGCAGCGCCCGCTGGCACCACCGCCGACGGGCGCTGCTTCATGCCTAAATCCTTCTTTTCGATGCCACCGAATTGGTGACATAACAAAACTATGCCGAATTACTACGATGAACCCACTATGTCCGACCACGCGCTGGTTTATAAAAAATTAGCAACTCGTCTACCTGCGGTTTTATTCTCTGCAAATTTGGCATGCTCGGCGATAAGCAATTCATCGTAGTAAACCGGCATAGTTTGGCGGACAGCGCCACACAGATCCCCTACGAAGGCAAAATGATCCGTTTTCCTCCGTCCCCAAGGGATCAGTTAAACAGATTGCCGATGGGGTCGGGGGCGGAACTGGGGAGATAGCGGATTTCTAGTTCTATGCCGAGCTTTTGCAGCTCTCTGAGAGCAGCGACGTCTGTGTCGTCTACGGCAACGGCAGGCGTTGCAGAGCGCTTGCCCTCCCCCGCCCGCATATGGCCAATGCTGATCTTGGTTATTGGCACACCGCCCTTAACCAGCGCGAGCGCATCGGCGGGTGAGGCCACCATGACCAGGATCCATTGACGCGACGTCGCGGTGTGGATGATGTCGATAGTCCTTTGCACCGAGAAAAACCGTGTCCACACACCTTCTGGCGCCGCGACCCTCATAGGCGCCCACTTACGCGAATCCACCGCGATCTCATCGTTGACGATTAGAACAAGGTTAAAACCCACGGCTTCGTTCCACAGCTCAACGTCTTGCCCGTCAATGAAACGGTCATCGATACGCGTGAGAAGGATCTTGGGTTGAGCCATGGCTGCCCCATTCTGTTTGAGACCCATACGAGCGGGACGTCGGCCACCAACTCAACAGCAGGTCAAGCACCAAATGGGTACCGCAGACATCACGCTTCTAATATTAGTGCATTTAAAGTGAGAAAAGCCGCCAGAACCCTTGCGCGGATTTGCGATGTCCCGTATCATAGACAGCCGTTGACGCCTCAGTTGCGTCACCACATGGCCGCCAGCGTAGCTCAGTTGGTAGAGCACCGCTCTCGTAAAGCGGGGGTCACCGGTTCGAGCCCGGTCGCTGGCTCCATTGCACAAGATAGCCGCCTCCGGGCGGCTTTTTTGTTGCCTCATTTATTTGCGAAGAACATCGGCTAGCCGCAGGATTGAAATCATCGACCGATAAGTGAGTTCCACTTTTTCGCCCGCAAGCAGTCGTTTCGAGCCAATCTCATCTAGCCCCACAAGCCGAGAAAACAGCTGGCCGCTCATCGTGCCATCGTCAATTGATTCCCTTATGGTCTTCAAAACGTCCGTATCATGAAGCGATGCCGAGCTGTAGGGGGCAACACGAGCGGAACTCTCAATTAACGACGAGACAAAAGGATGGAGATGCTTTGGACATAGTCCATCAAACACCACATCCCCATTGTCGTTCGAGCCGACCAGGCGCCAAGCATAATGATCGACCCAGTCATCTCCGTCATATATGGCGTCCATGAGCAACTTCCCGTCTAGAGAGAGAAACCTATCTGGACATCGGGGCGCAAGACCGCAATCCATATCGGGCCTGCAGCAGCTCCAACCCAACGCACCACATAGGTTCCCTTTCGTACATGTGTATCAATCTGCCCCGAAATGCCGGTGAATGCAATTCCAGACCCGTTTGTCGGATAGCAATCGACGTATTTTTGTTTTCCGCTCACAACCTTGTATAGATATATCGTTCCAGCAAAAGAGAAAGTATCGTGCCTATTTTAGATCTATATGGCCAATTCGAGCCCTCACCATGGCAATTGTTGCAGCTGGGTTTCTTTTCATTAAAATTTCACTTTGGTAAATCCCCGCCCCTAAGCATTAAACCCGAAGTCCACCGAGCGGGCGAAAGTAAAAGAGGGTCGAACCAGAAGCAGTTCCCAGACAATTGGCGTCCGGCCAGACACTTCGGTTCGACCCTTTCTTTCAGGATTCTGGCGAACATCCGCCAAACCGAGCACAACGCCGCCGGCAACTCTCCTACTCAACAACAAGCCCCGCCAACCGCAATCCCCAAGGGAACCGCGATTAACGGGGCTCAAGCGCGCTCCTCAATGGAATCACGTCATCAGACGAGCAGCTCAGCCGAGCAGTGCGTTACTCCTCCCAGTAAGCGTCTGCAAGCAGCTTAAAGCAGATCTTCTTGACCGGCTGTGCGCCATCGCCCGGGAACTCGAGCGTGGGCATGTGAGGCTCGCCGGCAACAAACAGCGCGAACTTGTCGTCGGCAAGATCGCCGGCGATCGAAGCGTCGGAATCGACCAGATCGTAGTCGTCCTTCTCGTCAAACTCCTGAACCAACGTCAGGCTGCCCGTGGCAACCTTAAAGGCCTCGCGACCCTCGACATCGATCTGCAGGTCGTGATAGCGCTGATGCGTCTCATAGTGAGCCTCGGCCTCGGGACGCGTCGTGGGAGCCATGACGTTCGCATAGACCTTGTCGCCCAGAATCGGATGGCTGCCGACCTCGAGCTGCGCCGGGTCGTTCTCCTCGAGCCAGTCGATCAGCACGTCGAGGCCCTTGAGCATTCCGCGATACTCCTCGATATCGCCCAATGCACCGTAAATCATCTAAATCCCCTTTCGGATCGCTTCTTTGGCGGCTACTCGGCAAACGCGTTACCGACGCTGTTGCCACCCACATACGCCTCGACCAGGGTAAGGTCGGGATTGAACACGACAAACTCGGCGTCGCGCCCCGGCATAATGCTACCGCACTTGTCGTCGACATGAGCTAGCAAGCGATGCCGGGGCCGTCACCCAAGCTCTTACAGCTCGGTCACGACAACGCCGTTGTAGACCTCGTCCCAACGGTCCATGACCAGATGGCCGGTCATGGGATCCATGGCGTTGAGCTTGCCGCAGGTATTGGCGGTACGCAGCACCGTCTCGTCGTCTGCGCCAGCAGCGATGGCATGCGCGAAGCCTGCGATAGTGGAGTCACCAGAGCCCGTGGCGTTAACGGCAGGGATATCGGGCGTCTTTGCGCGGAACGCACGGCCGTTATGGAAGCCCACGGAGCCGGCGGCACCCATGGACACGACGACCCAGGGGATATCGGAGAAGCGGGCATCAGAGGCGAGCGCGGCGCGGAGCTCGTCCACATCGTCGGTGGTAAAGCTCGTGCCCAGAAGGCCGTTGATCTCGGTCAGGTTAGGCTTGACAAGCTCGGGCTTGACCTCGGACTTGAGCGCCGCCTCGAGCGAAGCACCCGAGGTATCGAGCAGCACCTTGGCGCCGGCGTTCTCGGCAATGCCCGTGATCTTGGCATAGTAGTCTGCCTCGACACCGCGGGGCAGCGAACCCGAGATGGTGACGACGTCGGCCTTGCTCGCAAGCTCGGTAAACTTGGCGGTAAAGGCATCGAGCTCCTCAGGGGCAATTGTCGGGCCGCTCTCGAGCAGCTCGGTCTGGTTGCCGGCATGAAGGATATTGAGGCAGATGCGGGTCTCGCCCTTGATGGGCACAAAGTCGTTGTTAATACCGTTGGCGTCCATGAGCTCGGCCATATAGGCGCCCATATGGCCACCAAGCAGGCCGGTTGCCACAACATCGTCGCCCAACTGACCAAGGACGCGGGCTACGTTAAGGCCCTTGCCGCCGGCGGTCTTTTCGGGCGTCACACGGTTGACGTCGTCGATGACGAGCTCATCGAGCTGATAGCGCGTATCGACAGACGGGTTCATCGTAACGGTGAGGATCATTTTTAGCTCCTTATCTCGCAGGCTCCTTGTGCCTCGCGATACGAGTCGACAAAACGGAATTACAGAATCTCAATCGTGAACGAGCGAACGACGGTCTCCTTGGGCTTGGCGACAAGGCAGCCGCGCTTATGCTCAAGCACATCGTCCTCATCGGAACAGGTCGAAAGACCGCCCCAAGGCTCAACCGCCACAAAATCGCCCTCGGGCTTGCTCCACACAATGAGATATGGGAAGCCCTCAAAGCTCAGGCGGACGCCCTTGTCCTCGCCCTTTTTGGAAAGCGTGACCTGACGGCTCTCGAGCACGTCAAAGATGGTCTCCGCAAAATCGAAGAGCTCATGTGACAGAGGCAGCGTCTTTCCCACCATGGGGTTCTTGGAGCGATTGGTCACGTCAATCAAGCCAGTCGAAGGGACAGCGGTGCAAAGCTCCGCAGCCTCGTCTTTCTCAAAGCGCAACTCGTAGTCCGTATAGGCCTCGCCCTCATCGAGCGGACACCTAAAGCCGGGATGACCGCCGATAAAGAACGGCATGTCCTCGGTACCCTCGTTGGTAACCTCATAGGCGACACGCACGGCGGCGTCCTCAAGCGTATAACGAGCGACAAGCTTAAACGGGTACGGATAATCGCTCAGCAGCGCGGCGTTATCCTCCGAAGCCAGGCACATCGCCAGCTCGTTCTCGTCTTGGCTCAGCAGCTTCCACTCCTGTTTGCGCGCAAACCCGTGGCGAGCGAGCTTTACATGATGCCCGGCAAACGTCATGGCGCTGTTGTCGCGCAAGCCTCCGCAAATCGGAAAGCAGACCGGCGCCTGACCGGACCACACTGCGGGATCGCCCTGCCACAAGTACTCGCGACCTCCGGCCTCAATCGAGGTAAACGAACCACCAGCCGTGGACACCTTAATAGAAATCGAATCGTTGGAGAGAGCGTATTCCATTGCCCATCCTTTCGAACAACTGCTTTTTTTGCTCGCAAGAACCCGTCTCGGCCCTGACCAAAGGACAAACCCGCACGTTCATCGATGCGTCCGGTATCCCAGCCATGCAACGGGGTACCATACAGACATTGATGCAATTACAGCTGAAAGGCCTTCTTATGCGAACCATCATCCTTTATGCCTCACGCCACCACGGCAATACGAAAAAGCTCGTGGACGCCATCGTCGAGGCACACCCCGAGATCGATACCCTCGACGTCAAGGCGCTCGGTAAAAACGAGTATCCCAACCTGCACGAATATCATCTGATCGGTGTCGCCACGGGCATCTATTACTCCGAGATCGACAAGGACATGGCACGCGTGCTCACGAACGTGCTGCAGCCGCAGGACAAGGTGTTTGGCCTTATGACCTACGGTGGCAAAAACAAGTGGTACGGCAAGGATATCGATGGCATCTGCCGCATGAGGCAGGCCATCTTTATGGGTGTCTACGGCTGCCCCGGCTTTGATACGTGGGGGCCGTTCAAACTCGCCGGCGGTGTCCAAAAGGGACACCCGACCGCTGAGGAAATTAAGGGCGCCGTCGACTTCTTCGACAAGATCGAAGACGAATATGGCGATATCATCGTCGAGGAGTACGTCAAGCGTGAGAAGCGCCTAGCATACGAGAAGGAGCATCCTGCAGGAGGTCTGGTGGCCGGCGTTAAGCGCACGGCAAAGAAGATCGCCAACAAACTGTAACTGTGAAGGTGCTTTTGAGCGTTTAACCCATACGGCGGGTCCGAGCAGATTCGGGCCCGCCGTCTTTTTCTATCGTTACTCGGTAAAGGCGTTGCCGACGCTCTGGCCGCCAACATACGTCTCGACGAGGGTGAGATCATGGTCGAACACGACAAAGTCGGCGTCGCGACCCGGCATGATGCTGCCGCACTTACCCTCGATGTGCGCGGAGCGTGCCGGCACCTCGGTTGCCATGCGAATGGCGATATCGGCGCTGGCGATGCCCCAGTCGACGATGTTCTTGACGCCCTGGGCAAGCGTGAGCACCGAGCCGGCAATGCTCTTGCCGTCGGCGAGCCAGCACAGGTTGTCCTTCATGATGACGTCCATACCACCACTGGTGTAGCTGCCCTCGGGCATGCCACCGCAACCCAGGCAGTCGGTGATGAGCACCGTGTGCTGCCAGCCCTTTGCCTGCAGCAGCGCCTTGATGGCGGCAGGGTTTACGTGCTTGCCGTCACAGATGATCTCGGCGTAGGTCTCGGGCGTGGACATGGCAGCACCCACGACACCGGGCTCGCGGTGATGCAGTCCGCGCTGGCCGTTATAGGTATGCGTAAAGCAGCTGGCACCGGCGTTGATGGCGGCGATGCACTCATCATAGGTGGCGTCGGAGTGACCGATGCTGGTCACCACACCCTTGGCATTCAGAGCAGCCGCATAAGCAGCGGCACCGTCGCGCTCGGCCGCCATGGCGCTCTTAACGATGCGACCACCCGCAGCCTCCTGCCACTGATCGAAGACCTCCTCGGAGGGATCGATCAGGTAAGCGGGGTTCTGCGCACCCACGTGCTTCATGGTAAAGAAGGGGCCTTCCAGGTAGATGCCCTGAATGCGGGCACCGCAGAAGTCGGGGCCGCGACCCTCGTCCGCCTGAGCGATGGCGGCGCAGGCGTCCTTGATCTGCTCGACGCCATCGGTGAACGTCGTGGGCAGCCAGCTGGTGGTACCGCGACGGGCGAGCTCGGTCGAGCTGATATCGATGCCCTCGGGATCGTTATCGGTAGTTGAGTGGTTGTAGAAGCCATGGATGTGAGTATCGACCATACCCGGTGCGATCCACGATCCCGTGTAGTCCTTAATCTCGCAAGAGGGCTCGTCGGCCTGCCAGGCGCCAAAGACGCCATCCTCGACCATAAGATAGCCGCCCAGTTGCGGGCCTGCCGGCAAGAAGAACTTGTCAGCCTTAATTGCGTACGTGCTCATATGCACTCCTCGCTTCTAAAGCAGTTGACTGTGGTGATGCTTATACCCAGCTCACGTAAAACAAAAAGCGCCCGCCCGCCGTTATGAGCGGACGGGCGCCCTTACAGGGGGACGCGATTAAGCGGTGAAGGGGTGAATCGTCACGCCCTTAACCACGCGGTTGACCGTGCCAGTGGGGCTCGGCGTGTCGGGCGTGTTGCCCACGCGCACGGAGTTGAGCAGGCTGATAGCCTGGGCAAACATCACGAACGGCAGAGCAAGGTAGCCCTCGGGAAGTGCCTCGTAGCCCTTAAAGGTGAAGGACTCGCCCTCGTAGACGGTGGCACCTTCCTGCTGAACGGCGATGGTGTGCTGAGCGATTTCGTCGCCACCGATCTCGTTGAGGATGTCGATGTCGTACTGACGGGTGTAGGCGTCGTTGTTGACGAACACGAAGACGAGCGTCTTATCGTCGACGAAGGACTTAGGTCCGTGACGATAGCCCATGGAGGTGTCGTAGGAAGTAGCGACCAGACCGTGAGCGAGCTCAAGGATCTTGAGCTGGCTCTCCTGGGCAAGGCCACCGAAGGAGCCAGAACCCAAGTAGGTCACGCGGTTGAAGTCGCCAGCCAGGTAATCGGCGATCTCGGGCTCACGGGAGATGACCTCCTCGCCCATCTTGGCGATGGTCTCGACCCACTCGGCCTTCTGCTCGTCAGAGGCAGTGTCAAAAATAAGGGTGGAGAGCAGGGTCATGCAGGAATAAGAACCGGTCATGGCGAAGCCCTTGTCGTTGGCGCGCGGAATGAGCAGCGTCAGCGCGTTGGGATCATCGGCAGACTCGACGGCGAGCTTGCCCTCGGGAGCGCAGGTGATGTTGAGGAACTTGACGTTGTGGACGAGCTCCTTGGCAACGGCAACGGCGGCAAGGCTCTCGGGGCTGTTGCCAGAGCGGGCAAAGGAAACCACGAGCGTGGGATCCTCGGCGCGTAGGAAGTCGCGCGGGGCGCTCACGATGTCGGTCGTGGCGATGGGCTTAAAGTCGTAGAGATCAGTGTTGCCAGCGTGACGCAGGTACGGGGCGCAGGTATCGCCAACGTAGTCGGACGTACCGGCACCGGTGAAGACAACGGACAGACGGCCCTCGCCCATAGCGCGAGCCTCGGCCAGGAAGGCCTCGATGGCCTCCTTGTTCTCGCGATAGATGTTGAGCGTATCACGCCAAAGCTCGGGCTGCTGAGCAATCTCGGCCGTGGTGATCTGGGCGCCGAGCTCGGTGAGCTCCTCGACACTCTTCTCGAACATTTCTAATACCTCTCTCTAGAAGTAATCCTCTGACGTGCAATTATACACTTCAGTTGGTTATCTGGTAGTAACCAGTTAAATGCAAAGAATCATCATATGGATACGATGCGAACACTAGTCGCTACGCTGGTGGTAAACCTTGTATTTAAACTGATCGGCACGAGCAACCGAGAGTGTATACTCCACAACCTCGTTTGACTCGTTATACGTAGTCCTGACCAAATCGAGCACAGGCGAGCCCTCGACAATTCCCAAAAGGTGGGCGTCGGTGGGACGGGCTATGCTCGCATAGAACTCCTCTTCGGCCACGCGTATCTTTTGCTGAAAGTCTTGCTCAATCACATCGTAAAGCGGCTTACGCTCCAGCAGCGTTCGCTTTAGGGACAAAAATTGACGAACTGGTAGATAGCTGCGTTCGACCATCATGGGCATGTTGTCGGCAGAACGAAGGCGCTTAAGCTTAAAAATGCGATCACCTATACGCAATCCCATATGCTCGGCCAGATTTTTATCGGCCTCCATCTCGCAAAACTCGAGAATCGTGGTCTCGGGGTCGCGACCCATCGCGCGCATCTGCTCGGTAAAGCTGTAGGACTGCATAAGATTGGTTGCCTTTGCCGAACGGTCGGTCACAAAGGTACCGCGACCGTGCTGCCGAACCACCAGTCCTAAACGCTCCAGTTCCTGCAGAGCCAGGCGTACCGTAGTACGCGAGAGACCATAGCGCTCCGAAAGTTCGCGCTCGGAAGGAATCATGTCACCGGCGCGATATTCATGGTCGATCTTTTCGGTCAGAATATCGACCAGCTGATCGTACAGCGGTTGCTTACGCGCTCCGATCGCCATCCTATCCTCCCTTTTGCTCGAATTCGGCTAGCTACCTAGGGTGCTTAGCATTATCTGTCTGCCACACCCGAATCATCAAGAAAACAAAAGCCGCGCGCTCTTTCGAGCACGCGGCTTTTAACATACACATGGCTTAAGGGGTCGGGGTGTGAGCCGCGTAGGGACACACCCCTCAAGCTAGAGCCTTACCAGATGCTCGGCCAGAGACCAAGCGGGCCAGCGCCCAGGATGCCAAGGACGAAGAGCAGCAGAATGCCCTTGGTCGGGGTCCAGCTGTGCTTAGCGAACATGTAGTAAAGCAGCAGCGTAAGCATAAGCGGGACAAGCTTCGGGACGATGGTGTTGAGGGTGTCGGCAACAGAGAAGTTGACCGGATCCTCGGTAACGGTGCCGTAGGTAACGGACTCCATGCCGTTGCCCAGATCGGTGACGCCGCACTCGACAGGGTTGCCGTCGGCATCGGTGGCGGTGAGGGCGTCGCCGTCCTCATTAGTCATGGCGATGGTACCGGCCTCAGCGGTCTCGGTATCGATGCCCTCCATACCGGTGAAGTTCTCGGCCTCCTTCTCGGAGACGATCACGGTAGTGGCGGAGAGGCCACGGGTGGTGCCGTTGGGGATCTCGAGGTTGATCTGGGTGCCACCCATGGTGACGACCAGGCAACCGACGACGAAGACGCCCATGATGGAAGCGGCACGCGTAAAGGCCTGCATGTTGGCGGTCAAAGCGTCAATAGCGCTGGTGCCAAGCTTGTAGGACCAGTTCATGAGCCAGAAGCGCAGAGCGAACTGGACGGCGTTGAAGATCACCAGGAAGATGATCGGCGCAGCAGCGTTGCCGTTGATGGCCATGTTGGAGGTGATGCCGGCCGTGATAGGCACGAGCGTCAGCCAGAACAGGGCGTCACCGATACCACCGAGCGGGCCCATTGCGGCGACGCGGACGGCGCGGATCGTGGGGATGTCAACCTTGTTCTGCTCGAGCGAAAGCACGATGCCCATAACAAAGGTGACGAGGAACGGGTGGGTGTTGAAGAACTCCAGGTTGTGGCTCATGGAAGCCGCGAGGTCGTTCTTGTTGGTGTGGATCTTCTCCAGACCGGGGATGATGGAGTAAAGCCAGCCAGCGGCCTGCATGCGCTCGTAGTTGAACGATGCCTGCAGGAAGCAGGAGCGCCAAGCCATCTTGTTGAGGGTCTTCTGGTCGAGCTGCGGAGCAGGAGTGAGATCCTCGTAGTGCTCCGGGATCACATACTCATTAGATGCCATCTTCGAAGTCACCTCCGTCAGAAACAGCTGCACCCTTCAGCTCGGTCTGCTGCTGGAAGTCCCAGAAAGCGATGCCGAAGCCGATGAGAGCGAGGATGAGCAGAGCAGGGGTTGCCAGCGAATCGTTGGCAACGGTGATGAGCGCGAGGCCAAAGCCCATGAGGAAGAAGCCCCACATATCGCGGTTCATCATAACCTTGAGCAGGACGGCGAAGCCGACGAAGCGCATCATGCCGCCTGCAGCGGACAGACCGGTCTGCAGCCAAGTCGGGATGGCGGAAGCGATGGTCTGACCAATGGTAGCGCCAGCGATGAAGAACAGGGTGACGACGACAGCGAAAATCAGGCCGAGCAGAGCCATGGCGAAGTAGTTCAGGCGCTCGATGCCCTTGGTGTCCGCGTTGTGAGCCATGTTATCGGCCGTGGACATAAGCGGGGACATAAGCGTGAAGACCAGGGTAACGCCGAGCTGGCCAAGCAGAGCGAACGGAATGGCGAGACCGACTGCCGCGTTGGGCTCGAGGCCCGTGGCGATAGCGAGAATGGCCGCCATGATGCCGCCGATGACGGCGTTAGGCGGCTGAGCGCCTCCGATCGGCATGTTGCCGATCGTCATGAGCTGATAGGTACCACCCACGAGAAGACCGGTGTTGAGGTCGCCAAGGATAAGACCGATGACGGCGCCGGTGACGATGGGCTGATAGAGAGACTCGAGGAAGTCAAACTGGTCGATTGCCGCGATGAACGTGACGACGAAGACCAGAGCGATCTGGATGATCGAGTATTCCATCTTGCTCCTCCTTTCAAAATGAATGTACGCACTTTGGATATCACGTACAGAACGTCAGGGTTTCACTCCTGACAACGTGGATCACGAGGATTACGAGAAGAGCTTGCTCGTGTCCTCAACAGGCGTGCTCGGAACGCGCCTGATCTCCAACTCTACCCCCAATTCCTGCAGCTCTTTAAACGCAGCGACATCCTCGTCGTTAACTGCGACGGAGGTGGCGACTTGGCGCTTTCCTTCCGACATGTGCATGTTGCCGATGTTTACCTTCTTTATAGGCACACCGCCCTTGACGAGCGTAAGCACGTCTTCCGGTGTTTCGGCCACGATGAAGATCTTCTGGCGCGGGCTCGCCTTGCCAATGACGTCGATGGTCTTCTGCAGAGAGAAGAAACGCGTAGCGACGCCGGTGGGAGCGGCCATCTTCATGAGGTTCTGGCGCATGGTGTTGGACGCCACGTCGTCGTTGGCGACGAGGATGAGGTTGGAGCCCAGGGTGGAGTTCCACTGGGTGGCAACCTGACCATGAACCAGTCGGTTATCGATGCGGGTAAGAAGAATGTTGGGTTCTGCCATGTTGATCAGCTTCCTTTCGTTATTTGCTGACGACAGTTACTTGATCTCCTGAATCGCGTAACGCGAAACATCTACGACGGCTCCGGATCGGACTTTGATCTGGACCTTCTCGCCTTCGATGCCTTTGACGGTTCCGTAGATACCGCCGGCGAAAAGAACCTCTTGACCCGGCTTGAGCTCGGTGTGCAGCTCCTTGAAGTACTTCTGCTTCTTCTTCATGTTGATTTGCGACCAGACGGTGTAAATCAAGCCCATGATGACAAGCAGGCCTAAAAGGGCGACCGAGGAGCTCAGGACGTTGGCTCCGAAATCGGCCATTAGATGCCGTCCTCGTCGCCGAAGATATCCTCTTCCTCGGAGCCGGCAACGGATGCGACCGTCTGGGCGGTGACGCCCGTCTGGCCAACGGTCACGGCCTGCTCGCCAAGCTCGGCGAGCGTGGCATTGCCGCGGAGGAACAGAAGCTCAATAACCATGGGAAGGTTGGTGCCAGTCAGAACCTCGACGTTGTCGACATCCTGGGCAATCATCATCGACTGGTTGAACGGGGTGCCGCCAAGCAGGTCGGTAAAGACGAGCACGCCATCGCACTCCTCGCGCATGGCGGTAATAGCGGCGCGGAGATCCTCACCGTAGGAAGCAGCCTGGTCGCCCTCAAAAGGAACGACGGTAAAAGCGGGCTGGTCGCCGGCAACCATAGCGATAGCGCTAGCTAGGCCGGGTGCGAACTGTCCATGACCGGTAAGAATAAAGCCAACCATTCAAATTTCCCTTCCGAAGGTGTGTACAATCTGAGTCCGATGATTTTCGGAAGCCAGCGGGCGCTCGCCCTTAAAGCTTCTTAGAAAGCCTTCTTTGAAGACCAGTGGTTTCTAAACTGGTAGTAACCACGTGACGTGTTGTTGTCACTATATCACCCCAAAAGAGGTCGCTTTCGTTGATTCATACGGTAAAACGTTTTTGCACCGCTCACGGTGATAAATCGACCGTTTACCGGTCGTTAACACTTCTACCTGCGGTTTTGAAACCGTTTCGAAATGTTTTGGCAAAAGATCGGATCTTTTCCTGTGTCTAAACAACGCAGGGCGGCTAAAAATAGCGTGTAGAAAAATTGCAGGTCATTGTGAAGATATGTGAATTGGTCTTTTTGACTTAATACCAGTTAGAACCAGTTTTGAGATTATCGGTGAACGGTAGTTTTCGACCGTTCACCGGTTATTTGCAATCGTTTACAGCTGTTTTCCCATATGAATCGGGGATACGCGATGGAGCGCTTGCGCGGGCGCGAGGCCTACCCTAGTGGTTTCGGTAACAAAAAACCCGCTAGAACGTTGTCCGTTCTAGCGGGCTCAATCAGGTAGATCGGTTAGCGCGCAGTAGTGCAGGCAAACCTTACGCAAACAGGCCGTAGATGCTGATGTTGGCCTTGGCGTAGAGGCCGTTAGCATACTCGGTCCATTTGGAGCTGGCACTCGAAGCCTGCGAGGAATACTGCTGATAAGCAGTGTAGTAGGCGGTCATGGCCTGCTTATAGGTAGCGCTATCGGCCGTAAAGGCATCATCGGCAAAGGCCTTGGCATAGGTGCTGTCGGCATCCTTCCAAGTGCCCTTTGAGCTATCCCACTCATCGCCGGCAAGGTTGATGATGTAATCGGCGTAGTCCTTGCTCGCGGTCTCCTCGTTGCCGTCAGCAGGCTCGGTCGGGGCGGTCGGCATGCTTGCGGAGCTGTCGCCGACCTTCTTCTTGTAGAGCTTCTGCAATGTTGCGGACTGGCGAACGATCTTCTTGGCCTGATCCTTGGACACGCCATACTGCGTGGCCATGGTCTTGTAGTCGGAGGTGCCGATGGAATCCTCGGCGTACTGCTTCATTTCCTTGGAAGAGACGGTAATGCCCTCGTCCTCGGCAGCGTCCAGCAGAATCTGGTTGCGCACGTAGGACAGGATAACGTCGGCAGACGGAGCGATATAGTTGCCGTCGTCGTCCTTAACGGTGTCGAGGCTGTACTGACTCTCGATGGCCTCACGCGCGGTGATGTCGCTCTTCTTGCCGTTGTAGCTATAGCTTGCCACGGTCGAATCGAGCTGGTCCTCGGTCAGGGTCGCCGAGCCGACGCCCTTGCCGCCAAAGCCGCCATTGCCGATAAAGAAGCCGACCACGGCAGCAATCACGACGGCGACCACAAAGGCGGCAATCATCGTCTTCTTGTGCTTGCAAGTGTGGTCATCCACGTCGGAGTCGTCGTCCTCGTCCTGCTCCTCGGGCATGAGGTTCTCGTCGGCGGCGTCCGCGGCGATCTTTGCCTCCAGGCGAGCGTCCTCCTCCTCGGCGGTCGTGCCGGCGGCAATATGTTCGGCAGACGTGCCGGCGACCAGGTCGATCTTCTCGCCCTCATCACCGTCGGGGCCTTCGCCGCGCTCGATGATCTGGATGCCGTCGATCTCGTCCTTCTCGTCCTTCTTTTGAATCAGACCCATAGTCAGCTACTCCTTATTGGGAACACAATCCCTCATAGAATACGCCCGACAAGGCGCCGGGCGTATTGATTCTTAGGTTATACGCAAACACTTAAGTACTATTTAGGCGTTTGCAGCCTGCATGTCTTAGGCCAGGTGCTCAATAACGGCATCGGCAAAGGCCTGCGTACCCACCGCACCCTCAAAAGAACCGGTCTGGGCACGACGTACGTCGCCGGTAACCTGCTTGCCCTCGTCGAGCGTGGCGGACACGGCGGCGCGGATGCGATTGGCCGCATCGTTCTCGCCCAGATGATCGAGCATCATAGCCGCGGACAGAATCTCGGCCGTGGGGTTGGCGATATCCTGGCCCGCGATATCGGGCGCAGAGCCATGCGTTGCCTCGAAGATGGCGCAATCGGCACCGATGTTGGAACCCGGAGCCATACCCAGGCCACCCACCAGGCCAGCGCACAGGTCGCTGGCGATATCGCCGTACAGGTTGGGCAGCACCAGGACATCGAAGTCGTTGGGGTTCTGGACCAGGCCCATGCAGGTGGCGTCGACGATCTTGTCGTTGAACTCAATATCGGGATAGTTGACGGCCACCTCGCGCGCAACGCGCAGGAACAAGCCGTCGGTCGCCTTCATGATGTTGGCCTTGTGCACGGCCGTCACCTTTTTACGGCCGCAGCGGCGGGCGTACTCAAAGGCGTACTCCACAATGCGGCGGCTCTTGGCGATAGAGATCGGCTTAATTGAGATGGCGGAATCGGCGGCGAAGGTCTTCTGACCCGAGCGCTCGACAAGCTGCGAGAGCTCCTCGACCTCGGCAGCGCCCTCATCGAACTCGATGCCGGCATAGAGGTCCTCGGTGTTCTCGCGCACGATGACCAGGTCGACGTCGCGGAAGCGCGAGCCGTCGCCCGGCTGCGACAGGCAGGGGCGCACGCAGGCATACAGGTCAAAGTGTTTGCGCAGGGCCACGTTGACGCTGCGGAAACCCGTGCCGACCGGCGTGGTGATGGGGCCCTTGATGGCAACCTTGGTCTCGGCGACCGCATCGAGCACGTGTTGGGGCAGTGGCGTGCCAAACTCGTCCATGACGCCGGCACCGGCCTCCTGGACATTCCAATTGATCTGGACACCGGTGGCCTCGACCACGCGGCGCATGGCCTGCGTAATCTCGGGACCGATACCGTCACCGGGAATCAGGACTACATCGTGCGCCATAATCTGTTACTCCTCGTTTTCGGCGTCGTCAGATTTTTTAACGCTAGCACGCTTCTTCTTTTTGGAGAGATCCAAGCCAAAGCGTTTAACAAGCATTTCGCAAATCTCGCTCGAACGGGCTTTGAGATAGCTGCCCTTGCCGTTCTCGGCATCGAACTTAAGGCGCAACGCGAGCTTCTCGGCGACCTCGGCGTCGATCTCGCCCTGGCCAAACTCGTACAGGCAACCGAGCATGTCGCGATACTCGAGGTCGCCGTGGTAGCACTGGATGGCCTCGTCCAGGATGGGCCAAGCCTCGCGCGAACGCTCGACGCCCGTGGCGCCCCACACGCACAGCAGGCGGAAGGCGGCATAGCGCAGCGTGGAGGAAAACTCGTCGAACAGCGCGGTCTCGGCACCCTCAAAGGCATCGCCCAGCTGCTCGGGGCAGGTGGTGGCGAGCGCCGTCAGGGCATCGAGGGCCTCCCAGCGGGTCTGAGCCTCGGGGCGGTCGAGCGCCTCGATCAGCGCGGGCACGCAGGGCACGACGCGCTGCGGATCGCGCTCGGCAAGCAGGTGCAGCACGCGGGCGGCAAACTGGCGGATGCGGCGCGTGGGGCAGCCGAGCTCCTTGACCAGACGGTCGACGGCGTTCTCGTTCTCCTCTGCCAGCTGAAGCTGTGCCAGCTCCTCATCGGTGAGCTGTTCTTCCTTGTTTTCTGCCATAGTTACCTCTTCTTACTATTTCTTAGCGTGCTTGCCAGCACCCTTGCTGTCATCGGTGACCGAGATGAGCTGTCGGTCGGCTGCACCATTGTGACGCGCGCGGCGGCGCTCCTCGGCGTCGCCCGCATCGGCGGCGGCGCGATGGGCCTTGTTGACGTTAAAGACCTCGTCATGCTTGCGCCACGGGCCGACGGACTCGCCAAAGCTCATCTTAAGGCCGGCGATAAAGCCGCCGAGCCAGCCGATCGGCGCAAACTGCACCAGCGGGAACAGCGAGAACACCCAGGTCAGCAGAACGACTGCCGCAGCTCCCGCAAAGTTGGCAATCCAGTAGTCGCGCTTGGTGATGACGCGCTTTTCGCACGCCCACTGGCCGCACAAAAAGCCGATGTAAATCGCAAAGATAAAGAGCACCAGCGCAAGCACCACGAACGTCCAGCTCATGTGCGCTACTCCCCGTGATGATGGCCGCAGCAGCACTCGTGGCCGTCGTCATGGCCGTGGCCGCCGCAGCACTCGTGGTCGTCGCCATGGTGGTGGCCACAACCGCACTCGTGGTCGTCGCCATGCTCACCGCAACTGCAGCCTTCCTCGTGAGCGCCATGCTCCTCGGGACGATACTGCGACCAGTCCAGACCGGCGGCGATGGCGTCGGCCTCCTCCTTATAGAGGACCGTAATGGCCTGGGTGCCCAGCTTGGCACCACCGATGGCGTCAAGCATGTCGTAGAGCGTAAAGGCCACGTCGGCGCCGGGCAGCGCAAGCTCGCGGTCGTCGGCATAGGCGAGCGCCAAGCGCGGTCCTTGATGAAGTGCTCGACCATAAAGCCGGGCTTGTAGTCGCCGTCGAGCGCCTTGGGAGCCAGGCTCTCCATGGCGCCGGACTTGCCGGTGCCGCCCAGGATCATCTGGCGGGTCTTCTCCAGGTCAAGGCCGCTCAACTCGGCAAATGCCATGGCGTCTGCCATGCCGACCATGCAGGCGCCCAGCGACACCTGGTTGGCGAGCTTGGCAGCCTGGCCCTTGCCGGCGCCGTCGAAGCAGCAGATGTTGGCCGCAAAGGTGGCAAGGATGTCGCGGACCGGCGCGATGTCGTTCTCGGTAGCGCCCACGATAGCCGTGAGCGTACCGGCGATAGCGCCCGACTCGCCGCCGGTGACGGGGCAGTCAAACGCCATGCGACCAGAAACCTGGGCGGCCTCGGCAATGTCGCGGGCAAGCTCGGGCGAGCTCGTGGTGAGGTCGATCAAGACAGCACCCGGCTTGGTGCACGCGAGCAGGCCGTCGCCCGCCAGGTAGAGTTCCTCGACCTCGGAGGGATAGCCCACCATGGTAAAGACGACATCGGCGTTCGCCGCGGCATCGGCCGGCGTATCTGCCCAGACGGCGCCGCGCTCGATAAGCGCCGCCGCCTTGGACTTGGTGCGGTTGTTGACCGTGACGGGATAGCCGGCGTCCAGAATGTGGCCGGCGATGGGGGCACCCATGATTCCGGTGCCAATGAATGCGACGGAGAGCTTGTTTGCCATGAAACCTTTCCTTTTGGGTTGGGTGTTGTTACCAGGTTGAATACTCGGTGCCAGCGTTTGGGCTGTGAGTCGAGGGCGATTACGGACGCAGCGCTTGCCTACTGACCGCGCACGCGGCGGGCGATACGGTCGGAAAGCGACGCCTTGTCGGCGCGGTTCTTACCCCAAAACGCGCAGCCCACCATGCCGGGGCCCACGTGCGAGCCGATGGTGGGACCCACGGAGCCGCGAATGATCGTGACGTCGGCGCAGCCCTCCTCCTTGCGGATGGCGGCCTCGAGCCAGTCGCCGTCCTTCTCGGCATCGGCCGTCATGATGGCGATGGGCATGGTGCGATCGGGCACGTAGTTCTCGCGGAACGACTTGAGGATGGACTTGAGCGCCTTCTTGCGGCCGCGGTTGACGCCGATCAGCGACAGCGAGCCGGCCAGGTCGTAGGAGAGCTCGGGCTTGACATCGAGCTTTGCCGTGAGCTGCGCCGCCGCGGGCGGAATGCGGCCGCCGGCAGCCAGCGCGTCGAAGCTCTCGAGCGTAAAGTAGCCGTGGACGTAGGTCTTTGCCTCGTTTGCCCAATCGACCAGCTGCTTGGCGGTCAGTCCCGCCGAACGCTGGCGCACGGCCTCGAGCACCAAGAGCGCGCCGGTCGCGCAGGGCAGAGCGTTGTCGACCACGTAGAGCTCGAAGTTGGGATACTCGGCGCGCACGGCATCTGCCGCCTGGCACGCGGAGTTGTAGCTCGACGACAGCGCCGAGGTAAAGCACAGGTAGACCGTGGGTGTGCCCTCTTTGGCGCACTCGGTAAAGAACTCGATATAGCGACCGAGCGACACAGCCGAGGTGGACACGCGGGCACCGGCGCGCATGCGGTCGTAGAACTCCTTAGGGCTCATGCTCGACCAGATATCGTCCGTGCGCTCCTCGCCATCGATGATAAAGGGGAAGCCCAAGATATCGACATCGAGGTTCGCGGCGACCTCGGGGCTAAAGTCGCAGCAGGTATCGACGACGATGCGGCAGCGGTCAGAATGGCCGGTAGATGCAGCCTTGTCCATCAAAGCGACTCCTTACGTAAAAAGGCGGCCACCCGCATGGGATGGCCGCCAGCCGTTAACTCATGCAAGTTAACGTATTTTACTCGTCAAGTGTTTCGATACGGGGCTTGATGATGCCATATCCACCATTCTTACGGTGATACACCACATTGATGAGGCCAGTCGTCGCGTTCTCGAACACGTAGAAGTCGTGACCGAGCAGATCGGTCTGCACCAGCGCCTGCTCCTCAGTCATCGGGGTGACATCGATGACCTTCTCGCGGACGAGCAGGTCGTCGTCCTCCTCGGGCAGCAGCAAGTCGGCCAGATCCTCGACACGCTCGACCGGCGCGACATCCGCTGCGCTGGCACCGCCCTGGCGGTTGTCCACGACCTTGGTCTTGAACTTGCGCAGCTGGCGAGTGACCTTATCGGCGGAGAGGTCGATGGCGGCGTACATATCTGCACCGTGCTCGGCAACGCGAATCACCGAACCGCGGACACGAACCGTAACCTCGACGATTGCCGGGTTGGGGTTCGAGGGGTTCTTCTCATAGCGAAGTACAACGTCGACCGTCATGGGCTCGATATCGAAAACCTTGAGCGCCTCGCCGATCTTCTCATCCACATGCGCACGCAGAGCATCGGTTACCGTCGTCTTGCGTCCAGAAACCTTGATATCCATACGTGGCTCCAATCTGCCTCGGGGACTTACTGTACTGGCTATGTACCCATTGCCGTGCATTTAATCACGCGGATTCCCAAAGACCCGAATAACGATTGCTTGATACCGCATACCGAAGTCTCGCACTTTTCTGTGGCAAAGTGCGCTATAGGAGGGCGACGGCGACTTTGGTTCTGCACCTAAAAAATGTCTTTGACCTGCTGGTTTTACGGAAACGAAAAAGCCGGGCTCCCCTGTTGGGAAAGCCCGGCAATGCGTGTTGAAACCGTGAAGAGGCGTCTCTCTTAGCGCATAGGAGACGCCACCCCTAGCAATAACTAGCTATTGAGCTTGTTAATGTCGTCGTCGGTGATAGCGCCCTCTTGGCTGGACGATTTGCTCTCAGAGGACAAGTCATCGCTGCTGGAATCGGAGGATTCATCGCCGGAGGACATGGTCTCACTGGACTCAGAGTCGCCCGACTGCACGTTAACGCCCGAAACCGTCTTAGTGGTGAGGTCGTAGGGTATCGTGCCATACCAGACAGAGTGGACCGCCTCGAGCGTGCCGTCGGCCGTAATACCGTCGAGGGCATCGCTCACGGCACGGCACAGCTCGTCGTTGGCAGCAAGGCCCGCAACGCCGAGCGTCGAGGGCGTCTCGAGAGCGCCAACGTAGGAGATCTGGCTCATCAGACGTGCAAGGTAACCGCCGGCAGTGGAATCGCAGATCACATAGTCGACCTCGCCGGACTCGAGCGCTTCAAAGCACTCATTAATGTTGGAGAAGGTCTTTTGGTTGGCCGTGACGCTCTGTTTGGCGAGTGCTTCCTGCGATGCCGAGGAAGCCTGAACGCCCAGGGTGGCGGTGTTAAGCGTTTCGGTAGAGACGTTCAACGACTTACCGTCACTGGTCTTTCCAAACACGGCGGCAGCATCATAGAGGCAGGTGCCAAGCGTGCTGACGTCGCCATTCGTGGAATTGATGTCGCCAATGAAGATGTCGGCCTTTTTGTCGCCAAGCGCGGAATCGGCAGAAGACGCATCGACGAAGGCAACCTTGAGGCCCATGCGACTTGCAAGGGCGCGGGCAGCGTCGATCGCGTAGCCCGTGAGGTTGCCATCGGCGCCCTGCATGGCCTGCGGGGCATCGGAGGTATCGAGGGCAACCGTCAGGGTACCGGGAGTGACCAGGGCATCGTCCGACACCGTAGGGGTAACGGTCTCGCGCTCGATCTGGTCAATCGTGGGTGTCGTGAACGTGGACAGCGGATTGAACGCGCATCCGCTCAAGCCCAATACGGCAATGACCGCCGCGGTCCCAGCGCTTAACCGAGCCGCGTGCATCAAGCTGCCCCTCACCATGTCCACTACCCTGCCTTCTGTGTCGTATACAATCCGTGCGTTGCGCGGAATAACGGGTGTTCCCACCAGCTGACCTGGTATTTGACCCCACACTTGCGCACCGGGGTGTTTGCTCGGGAGGCCGTAGCCACCTTCACGACTGGCCCGCTCGCCCGCGAGGCGGTATTGCCCCAAAGAAAGTAGAACGGACGGTGCGGCTTACATCTAGGACGCGCCATGATCGCGCCGCGCGCACGCGGTCGCTTACGTGGATCCCTTTGACCGCGTCTGTCTTGGACTAGGATGGACATTTCGTCCGTCCGCAACCACAGCCTGGCAGGAACGTAGCGCATTATAGCTAAGTTCAAGCTAAAGTTTAAGGTTAGGGGCGTCATTCGCACCGTGAGCACAGATTTTGCAGGTCGGAGCGGACTATTCGTGCCCCCATGAAGCCCGGAGCTCCCCTACGGGGAGCTCCGTGGCACCCGTCTCAGGGTGCCGTGTGCAAAAAACGGCAAATATGAGTACTGCTACCAATTTAGTAGCAGCGTTTTTCCGCCCCACGAGCCCTTTTTGAGTTCCGTACAGCCCGCTTGGCGCCAAGATATTCCACATTCGTTTATTATCTCTTCACTGAATCCAGATTTTCGGCTCAGGTTTCTCTGTTTTTCCTGTCACTAATCTAGTAACAGTACTCATATTTGCCGTTTTTTGCACAGAGCATATAACAAACCCCCTATAAAGCCATAGTTTTACGCCGGCTTGAGCCCAAAGCACGCTCGGAGCGTATTCAGCAGAGCATCTTGCCTCTTTCGACGAGCCTCTACACGATTCTGATATCGCTTACCCATGCGTTGGTAAATGCGCCATGCGAGCGCTTCCATCGCTTCCATGTCGCAGAGCATTTCGTTGTTGACCGTCGCGACCTCGATTCCCATAGTAATCAAGCCCGTGTTGCGTTTTTCATCATGAATACGTCCCCTCCGGGAGGAATGGCCCAGCTCACCGTTGTATTCCAGGTCAAACCGGGCTGTTTCCTGATACGCATCGCAAACTGCATGTGGCATCCCCGAGATTGCCTGCGCGCGGTCATCGAACTCGATCTTGTAGTCGGTCTTAAAGGGACCGCAGGCAAATCCGCCATAGGAAAACGGAAGCGAAAACAGAGCGAGCATGATGCACTCCATGGGCGAGAGCAGGTTTTCTGACAGGTAGGGACACAGGCGCAGCAGCTGTTTGGCCACATTCCCCTTGCATGCCGCAAGGTAATCTGCCAGGCGATCGGGCGTCAGCACCGGCTCGACTTCAAAGTAGCCCACGTCTGCCGGTTGGTCCTTGTCCTTTGCAAGTCTATTCGCAACAGGCGAGGTATAGGGAGGTAGATACTTCCCGCGATCGCTCAGTGAAATCTTGGAACACAGTTCCTGGGCCAGGGCAAACGCCTGGATACAGCCGACCTCGCGGGCGACGGCAACACAAAGGGCCTCGGGAGATAGGCTGTACACCCCCGGTTCCACCTCTAGAATCGAGCCGGCAGGCAACCCAGAACATACGGACCAGCCCACGCCAGGCATGCGGCGGCGCTGCGCCGCAGATCCCACCAGCAAGCACAGATCTTCTTGCACCTCGCCGCTTTTGGCTCCGATTCGCACCAAGTCGGAAAGACAGATATCCTCGGCCGAAGGCGATGACGTACACAGCACGCGGCGCTCTTCATCGGGCTCAAGGTCCTTCCAGCCGATGTAGCCCATCTGCCGGCGCTCGGCGCGCATCATGCGTAGCGCCGAGGCGCCTGTTAGGATTATGGAAGCCGCTAGCTGTTCGCCTGTCGGCTCGTTGCACCGCTCAATCTTTACCGCCACACGAATCACCCCTACCAAACGCGTGCGATAGCGAGGCCATCAACGGCCGCGGCACCGGCGCGCTTGAGTTCCGCCGAAGCCGCCGCCATCGTCGCACCCGTGGTGATAACGTCGTCGATAAGCAGCAGGCGCTTGCCTCGCACGTCCTCAACGGTCTCGTACTTACCTCGGGCGCGTTCACGGCGTTCTTCACGACCGAGTTCACGCTGGTCGCCATGGCCGTACTTGACAAGGGCGTCGAGCAGCGGAACACCCGACAGCTCGCAAAATGGACGCGCGATGGCTTCCATATGATCGAAGCCGCGTCGCCGAAACGCCGCCGCCGTCGCGGGCACAAACACCACTGCATCGGCGCCGGACAACACACCGCCATAGCGATCGGGCGCCGCGACCTGGGCATGTAAGGCGGTGTCGTATAGCAGCTCTGCCAGATACGGCGCCAGGCGTCGCTCGCCCGCGTCTTTGTACGCTTTAATGATCCGCGGCAGCGGATGCGTGTAAACGGCACATGCCAGGCACCGGTCGAGAGCTTCGGCCATCGCCGAGGACGTACCGTCGACCGAGCACTCGGTGCACAGCAAGTCTCCAAACGGGGCGCCGCATCGAGTGCAGCTATGCCGCGGGTCGATGAGCGCGAGCGCGGCCAGGCAGTCTTGGCAAATAAGCGCACCGGCGCGCTCGCAGCCGGCACATCGCGTGGGCGACAACGCCTCAAGCGCCTCGTGCGCCGCCCGCTCGGCAAACGGTAACAATTCATCCGCAAACGGTAGGATGCCGGCACCTTGCAGGCATCCCAACACATTCAAATGTCTCTTCACGACACAACCCTCCCTACGCTCGGTCGCAGGGAGGGTTGTTGATTCAACGCTATGGTACCCCGACGCGTTTGGGGTCAGGCAGGTTAAATCCGTTTGCGGGCGCTATTCGCCGGTGGGCGGTTGCGGTGCGGACGAGTTTTGGGT
>JBKTBE010000001.1:92803-93305 GCA_046883645.1 Collinsella sp.
GGGTCGAGCCCTCGCCACCATCTTGACGCGGCTTGCGGGAACGGCGACGGCGACGGCGCTTCTGGCCCTGGTCGGCCGAACCCTCGCCACCACGATCTTCGCGCGACTCGCGTTCGTCGCGAGCAGCGCCGCGCGCGGCCTTGGCAGCCGCCCCTCCGCCATCTCCGGGGCGACGACGTGTGACCTTGACCTCGCCATCCGAGACCTGATCGGCCACGGAGGGCACCGAGGGCTTTTGCTGCGTGCCCGAGGAATGGCGACGACGCGGACGCGGGACGCGCTCGTCATCGTTGCGCTGCTTGCCACCCTTGTCGGCAGGCGTATCGGAACCCGAACCACCCTTGGGAGCGGCACCGGCTTCGCGAGCGGCTGCGGCGCGGAAGGCGTCCTCACGCTCCTCGCTCGACAAATGGCGACGGCGACGGCGCGTGGGATTCATGCCACCGCCGCGGTTTTGCTGCTGGGGCTGCTGAGCCTCGCGCTCGCGGGGGGAATTCTTGCC
>JBKTBE010000140.1:0-1124 GCA_046883645.1 Collinsella sp.
TCATGCCGAAATGGCGCGAAGCACGCGGTTGACAAAACTATAGAGACACGTCCCAGAAAAATCATCCGGTGGCAAAAGCACTCAAAAGAGCCCTGTCCCAGATTAGCTACCGAGTAAATGCGCCCGTTGGGGGAATAGTTGTGCCGCTTCGCTTGACAACAGGCTAAACTAGCTAATAAACATTTACTATTCTGTTTAGATTGAATTTGCGGTCGTTTAGTTACCGAGTCATCGAGTCGCGATGCTCCGCCACGACCGTTGCTAGGGGGAACAATGGCCAAAGCAAGTGTCCGCGAGATCAGCCGCATCACCGGCTTTTCGCCCGCGACCGTATCGAACGCGCTCAATCGCAAGCGCAGCGTGAGCGAGGAGACCGCCAAGGTCATTCTTGAATGCGCGCAGTCGCTCGGCTACCAGCAGCCGACGCAACTCGAGAGCATCCAGTTTGTTCTCGCGCGCAAGACGGGCGCCATTTTGGACGAAAGTACCTTTCACCCTGCGGTCATCGAGGGCGTGGAGCGCCAGGCGCGTCGTCACGGCATGAGCACGAGCTTTGTCTCGCTCGATTTTAGCGACTTGAACGCCGTGCGCCCGCAGGTCGAGCGCCTTATCGCCGACCCGGCTGCCGCCATCGTGCTGATGGGCACCGAGCTGGGCGAGGAAGACTACGCTTTGTTCGCCAACGCTGCCGCCCACCTGATCGTGCTCGACGGCTGGAGCGACCGCCAGTACTTCGATGCCGTGGTTATCGCCAACACCGATTCAGTGCTGCGTGCCGTGGATTACCTTATCGAGAAGGGTCACAAGCAAATCGGCTATCTTGCCGGCGACCTGCGCATCCGCAATTTTAAGGACCGCGAGCGCGGCTATCGCCAAGCGCTTGAGGACGCGGGCCTTGAGGCCAATCCGGCATGGCGCATCACCCTGGGCACCACGCTCGAGGGCGCCTATCGTGACATGGGTGCTTGGCTCGATACGGTCTCGCACGACGATCTGCCGACAGCTTTCTTTGCCGAGAACGACGTGCTTGCCGTGGGTGCTATGCGTGCGTTGAGTGAGCATGGCATTCGCGTGCCCGAAGATGTCTCGATGATTGGCTTCGACGATCTTTCCGTGGGAGCCTT
>JBKTBE010000141.1:0-1120 GCA_046883645.1 Collinsella sp.
TTCTTCGCCGGCTTCTCGGGTGAGTTTATCGTTAAGGGCGCCGAGGCCCTGGGCGTGCCCGTCAAGCCCGTGTGGACCGACGGCATCACGCGCGTCAACGTGTTCCTCAATGCCGGCCCCGATACCGAGTACAACATGGTCAACGCCGGTGCCGCCATCAACGAGGCCAACGAGCAGGAGATGTTTGAGCTCGTCGATTCGCTCGATGATATGACCTGCCTGGTCATCAGCGGCTCGCTGCCTCCCAACACTTCCGAGGGCTTCCTGGCCGAGGTCCTGCGCCGCGTCAAGGCCAAGGGGGCCGAGTTCGTCCTCGATATCTCGAGCCATCAGCTGGCAGACCTCATTGCCATGGAGCCGCTGCTGATTAAGCCCAACGACGACGAGCTGCTCGATATCTTTGGCATTAAGGTGAGCGGTGGCGACGACGAGTCCGTCAAGGGCGCGATGGCCGAGCTGCACGCCAAGGGCGCCAAGAATGTGCTGCTGACTCTTGGCGGCGCTGGTGCGTACTTCTCTAACGGCGAGCACATCTGGTTTGCCAACCGCACCTTCGACGTCAAGCTGCTGTCGACGGTGTGCGCCGGCGATTCCTCGCTCGCTGCTTTCCTGTCCGTGTGGCACGACGCCCCCGAGCGCGTCGAGGACGCCCTGCGCCTTTCGATGGCTACCGGCGCCAACGTGGTCGAGTGCCCGGGCCTGGGCGACTTTGCCAAGGTGGACGAATACAAGAAGAACATCGAGGTTCGTCAGGTCTGCTAGCCGTATCGAAAAATCGCTGCCGAACACCCGCTTTGGATCTCCGAGGCGGGTGTTTTTTGTGCACTGAACGCATATGGCGTCTGCTTTCTCGTTTTATCGAATCGACGACGCGATTGCGTGTGCGCGCTTTCTCGTTTCTTGTTAGACTTCTTGAGAACCATCGATTAACGCTCGCAAGTGCAGGAGGCCATAGGCATGTGCAATGTTTCTCTCAACGGTACGCAACCGTCTGATGCCTCCCTGCGCGTCCTGCGCGCGCTTGAGGCGGCTGGTCTTGAGGCTTGGTACGTTGGCGGTTGGGTGCGCGACGCCCTGATGGGATGCCCCAGCCACGATGTTGATACGTGCTGTAGCGGCC
>JBKTBE010000041.1:0-18956 GCA_046883645.1 Collinsella sp.
CCGAGAACCTGTATCTCGACTCCGAGTCCCGCACCTATGTCGAGGAGACCGGCGGCGCCAACGTCCTGTTCGTGAAGGAGGACGGCACGCTCGTCGTTCCGCAGTCGCACACCGACTCCATCCTGCCCTCTATCACCCGTCGTTCGCTTGTTCAGGTTGCTCAGGACCTGGGCATGACCGTTGACCAGCGTCCCGTCGAGTGGGCCGAGGTCAAGGCCGGCACCTTTGTGGAGTGCGGCCTGTGCGGCACCGCTGCCGTCATCTCCCCGGTTGGCGAGATCGACAACAAGGTTTACGGCGCCGACGAGACCGTGACCTTCCCGGCTGGCTACACCGAGATCGGCCCCGTGATGAAGAAGCTCCGCGAGACCCTGACGGGCATCCAGTCCGGTGCTGTCGAGGACAAGCACAACTGGGTTTACACCGTCGCGTAAGCTGTCTTACCTATCCGGGCAGAGAGCAAGTTCCCTCCCGGCGCGTCCTCGGACATGCAAGAAGCCCTCGCTGCGCACTTCGTGCGGCGAGGGCTTCTTGCGTCCTGCGGAGTGCGCCGGGAGGGAACTTGCTCTCTGCCCTGCGGGTTCGGCGATGTCACAACGGGCAATGATTAATCTGAAAAAAGATGGTGCGCGGTCTATTGGCCGCGCGTTGTGCGTGGATAAGAAAAGGGCCCAAGGTTTGTGCCTTGGACCCTAAAGGGTTGATGAACTGGCTTAAGACTCGGCCGTGATTGTTAGAACTTGACGGTCGGGGCCTGGCGGGCTGCTTCGGCGGCCTCGAAGCCCTGGCGCTCCTTAAACTGGAAGATGCCGGCAAAGATGACAGCCGGGAACGTCTGAATGGCGTTATTGTAGCTGAGCACGCAATCGTTGTAGCTCTGGCGTGCATAGCTAATCTTGTTCTCGGTATCCTCGAGCGATGCCTGCAGCTGCGTAAAGTTGGTGTTTGCCTTAAGATCGGGATAGGCCTCGGCTACGGCGAAGAGCTGGCGCAGCGCACCGGTCAGCACGTTGTCGGCTTCCATCTTGGCCTCGGGCGTGGTGGCCTTGACGGCGGTGTTACGCGCGCTGATCACGGCGGAGAGCGTCTCCTGCTCGTGCTTGGCGTAGCCCTTGACGGTCTCGACCAGGTTGGGGATCAGGTCGTTACGGCGCTGCAGCTGCGTATCGATGTTCTGCCAGGCGTTATCAATGCGGTTACGCTTGGTGACCATGTTGTTGTAGATGCCGGCGATGGCGCAGACAATCACAATGACAACAACGATGCCGATGATGACGGTAATCATGATGTCTCCGTTTCGAATGGCCGCGGCGGCATGCGCCAGCTGCCGTTGGTATAACGCTACTAGTATACCCGCAACGTTTTGCCGTGCCGAACTTTCCGGCAAGCGTTATGTTTTCGGCGGGGTCGGCACCGGGGCAAAGCGCGCGAGGTACAGGTGTAAGATATGCGACAGATTGACGAGTGTTGTCTTTGCCCTGAGGATGGCGATACGGATGGACCTTCGCATCAAGAAAACCTATCGTGCCCTGTTCGATGCCTTTACCGAGCTTTTGGAAGAGTATCGGTTTGAGGATTTGACGGTTGCTATGCTTTGCGACCGGGCCATGATTCGCCGCACGACGTTCTATAAGCACTTTCGCGATAAAAACGATTACTTCGCCTTTTATATCGATGAGCTCATGTCGGGCTTGCCGCAAAAACAGCCCGATGAGGCCGGCGCGGTGTCTGCCGAGGACGTGCGCGCGCTTCGGCACGCGATTTTGGACGATGCCATGGATTTGATTCTGGCGCACGAGCGGCTCATGGATAACATTTTGGCAAGCAGCATGTCGGGCATGTTGACCAACGTTATTTGCGACCGCATTGCCCACTCCATCCGCGAGCGTGTGATGAACGTGCTTGCCGAGGATGCCCTGGCCCCCGTGTCACTCGAGACGACGTCTGAGTTTGTCGCCGGCGGTATTATTCGACTTTTCACGATATGGTGGGAGTCGGGTCACGATCTTGAGCGTCGACCTGAGATAGCCGACGTGGTCGATGCGCTGTTTGAGCGGACCATGACACCGGTGCATCACTAGAAGTGGCGGAGAGAGGGGGATTCGAACCCCCGGAACGCTCTCGCGCTCAACGGTTTTCAAGACCGCCGCATTCAACCGCTCTGCCATCTCTCCGTGAGTCGTAATGATAGCATCGTTTTGGATTTGCAACAGGGAAGGCGAACGATGACGATCACCGAAATCGATGAGAGGTTCATGCGCGAGGCGCTGGCGGAGGCGCGCGCCGCCGCTGCGGTGGGCGAGGTACCGATTGGTGCCGTGGTAGTGCGCGCGGGCGAGATTGTCGCGAGGGCGCATAATCGCCGCGAGCTCGATCAGGATCCTTCGGCTCATGCCGAGTTTTCGGCTCTGTGCGCCGCCGCTCATGCGCTTGGGCGCTGGCGCCTTTCCGATTGCACGGTCTACGTGACGCTCGAGCCCTGCTGTATGTGCGCGGGGCTTATGGTTAACGCGCGCGTGGGGCGTTGCGTGTATGGCGCGACCGATGCCAAGGCGGGTGCGCTGGGCTCGCTATACGACCTCAATGTCGACTCGCGCCTGAACCATCGGTTTAATGTGACCGCCGGCGTGCTGGCGGATGAGTGTCGTGAGGTGTTGAGCGGCTATTTTGCTAGCCTGCGCGGTATCGACGGCGGCGGTTGCGGTTGTGGGGCCGATCTTGAGGCGCATGCCGCTCATGCTGAGGCACTCGCGTGTGCCGAAGATATTGCCGTTGAGGCGGTCGATTTTGGTGCCGCGTGCCGCCGGCCCCGCCGTGTGATGTTGACGATTGATTCCTTTAAGGGTAGCGTTTCGAGCGCGCAGGCAGAGGCGGCTGTTGCCGAAGGCGTGCGCCGCGTGTGGCCCGATGCCGAGGTGTGCATATTGCCGCTGGCAGATGGTGGCGAGGGAACGCTCGACGCCATCGCCGCATGCGGTGGCGAGCTTTCGACCTGCGAGGTTGCAGGCCCCTTGGGCGACCGAGCGTCTGCCCGGATGCTGGTGGACGGCGAGCGCGAGTCGGCTGTTATTGAGATGGCCGAGGCGGCGGGCATCGGGTTTTCGCCCTGTACGGAGTCGGCGGCGTTGGCGGCCACAACCTATGGCGTGGGCGAGCTCATGCTTCGCGCGGTCCGTGCTGGGGCAAAGACTATCTATATTGGCTTGGGCGGTAGTGCCACCAACGATGGTGGCGCCGGCATGCTGCGGGCGCTGGGCGCGCGTGTGGTCGATGACCAGGGCTGCGATATCGCCCCCGGTCTTGCGGGCCTTGAACACGTGGCGAGTATCGATTTGGTACCGGCGCTTCGGGCGCTGAATGGCGCGCGTGTCGTGGTGCTTTCCGATGTAGAGAATCCGCTCGTGGGACGCCGAGGCGCCCTAGCGGTGTTCGGTGGACAGAAGGGTCTGCCGACGGGGGATGCCGAGACCCTGGGCAAGTACGACAGCTGGATGGTCGGTTACGGCCGCCTGCTCGATGCGGCGATTACCGGGGCGCGGGCTCAGGGGTTGTTGCGCGTGCCCGAGGGTGCACGGACATTTGGTTCGGTGCTCGGCGTGCCCGGCGCGGGCGCGGCGGGTGGCTTGGGTGCCGCGCTGCTGGCGCTCGGCGCCGAGTTGCGCTCGGGTGTGGAGACGGTGCTCGATCTGATTGGGTTTGACGAGCGCGTGCGCGATGTCGACCTGGTCATAACGGGCGAGGGCAATATGGATGAGCAGTCCGCCGCCGGTAAGGCACCGGTGGGCGTGGCCCGTCGTGCGAAGCGATATGGCAAGCCGGTGGTCGCCGTCGTGGGCGGTCGCGCTGTCAGCCTGGACACGGTGTATGAGCAGGGTATCGACTTGGTTTTGCCGATTTGCCGCAAGCCCATGGACCTGGAACAGGCACTCGATCCGCAAGAAGCCACAACCAACCTCATCTGTGCCGGCGAGTCAGCCGCCCAAGCCTACGACCTCGCCCGCCTCTAAAACCCATCCCCTCGATAAGTTGCGGTGAAATACGGAGTGTTTTTGCCTTTAAGGCGCCAATTCAGTCCGTATTCCACCGCAACTTCGTGAGTTGCCATCCGAGGCTGGTCGACATGGGTCTCGAGTCGGACCGTTTGCCACGAAATGCGGCCATCTACTACGTTTGACCGAGCTACCTCGACCATCCCGGATTTTGTGAAATTAAAACTGCAGGTAAACGGCTTGCCGATTTTCGAAAAGGCCGGCTATGGTTGACCCCTGCGGTCTAAACATAGTAGATAGGCCCTTTTCGTGGCGCAGTGTCAGACCAGTCTTTTGGGACGTGTCTCTATAGTTTTGTCAACCGCGTGCTTCGCGCCATTTCGGCATGACGCATCCGGGCGCCCGGCGCCCCCGCTTCCCCTTCGGTTGATCCCGCCGCCCGCTAGGCCGCGTACGGGACGGCGTCGCGCATGATCGCGTAGATGACCTTGAGCCTCTTCCTCGCGACCGCCTTCAGCGCCTTGCTGTGCCTCATCCCCCTCGCCCTGCACTCCCCGTAGTACCTCCCGAACCTGTTGTCCGTGCCGATGAGGGAGTTGCAGCTGAATATGAGCAGGTTCTTGAGCTGCCTGTTCCCGCCGCGCTGCGGCGATGTCGACCTGATGCTGCTCCCGGAGCGCCTATCGGACGGCGCCACGCCGCAATAGCTCGCGAGCTCGTCGTGCCCCCTGAACGCGGATATGTCGATCGACGTCACCAGCGCCGCGGCGGTCTTGGGGCCGATCCCGGGCACCGTGAGGAGGCACTCGTAGACCTCGTCGCCCGCCAGCGAGTCGGCCACGAGCGAGTCGAGCTCCTCGATGTCGGCGTCGAGGGAGGCTATCTCCCGGGCGAGTATCCGGACCGCGACGTCCTCGCCGGCCGGGAGCCGCCTTCCCGAGCGCGACGAGGCCAGCAGCGCCTCCCAGAGCCTCCTGGCCCCCGCCGCGGGGGCGCCCGCGCGCCTGGCGGCGCTCGAGAACCTGCGCCAGCCGGCGGCCGAGCACCCGGCGGCCCCGCCGAACTCGGCCAGCATCGACACCTGCCAGCGGCTCGACGGGTCGACCGCGCCCTCGAGCGCGGGGTCGGCCTCGAGCAGGGTCGCGCGCAGCCTGTTCTTCGCGCGGGTCCTGGCGGACGACGCGAACTCGCGCTGCGACGACAGGATCCGAAGCGAGGCGGTCCCCTCGGGCTCCTCGGGCGCCGGCCTGAGGGCGCGGGGCACGCCGAGCGCGGTGCGCGCGATCACCTCGGCGTCGATGGCGTCGGTCTTCGCGGTGCCGGGGAACATCCCGCGGGCCTGCTTCTCGGCATATCCGGGCAGGTAGGCGCAGGGGTTCCCGTGCGCATGGGCGCGCGCGAGGACCAGCGCGCCGATGTTTCGCTTCTGGTCGACGACGACCAGCGCGCCGGAGCCGGCCCGCTCGAGCAGCCGGTCGATGTCGTCGGGCCTGTTTGCCAGCTCGGCCCTGAAGGCGACGCCCCCTCCCGCATCGAGCGCGCACGCGCTGTGCGAGCTCTTCCCGACGTCGATCCCCAGGTAGGCCACGGGCGTCTCTGCTGCTGGCATGGTGTATCCTCTCCCTTGAGCCGGCCGTTAGCCGCGGAAGCGACACCCACATTACCCGGCCGCGGCCCGGTCCGGGCCCGGCACATCTCTATCAGTCGTTCCCCGCGGCCCCTCCCGCCCCGGCGGCAACACGTCCCGGGCCCTCTACGGGGCAGGGGCTGACGGCCGTCCGGGGCGGTCGGCCAGCGACCACCGGTACGGCTCAATCGTATAACCGTGCAACGGAAAAGAGCCGCCCTTTCGGACGACTCAAACTGTAATGGGGCTATTTTGACTACATGCCGATCTGATTGCCCAAGTAGTCAAAAAAGCCCCGTCCCAAATTAGCTACCTTGTGGGGCTGTGGGGATAAAGATTGCCGACGGTTTTATCCCGCCGAACCCCTTTGATGGCGCGAATGGTTCGATTTGACGACCGAGTGGCAACCTGACGCGGAATAGTGGGTCGTTTAAATTGCTACAATTTTAAGTATATTGCGATGTCCCGCCTTGCGTTTCTGCGCGGGGGGGGGCGTATATTTGCATCGATGGGGACGACACACATATATAGCGAGCCGCTTCTTGCCGTCCTCATGGATTGGGGAGGCCTTCATGAATCGCGCGTGTGCGAGAGCTCGAGAAATGCTAAAGCCTTTTGGCAAGAAAACCAATACCGCCAAGCGTGTCCTGAGGGTTTTGGCCGTCCCGCTGGCGGCGTGTGCACTCTTGTTTGGTGCGACGAGTGCGTTGGCCGACCAGGCGGTTCCCTTTAGCAACCACACCGTGAAGACGGTGAATCCCACCGGCACTACGGTCAATTTGTTCGACTATTGGGTCGTGAACGGCGACAACGATAAGTCCGTCAACATAAACAACAATAATGGCAATAACAACACTGGCATCAACAAAGATCACCAGCTCAAGTTCAATGGCGGTGCCGGATCGGGCATTAATAAATGGACGGGCAGAAGCAATATCAACGGTTTTGGACGTCTTTCATTTGTGAAGACCATGCTGGTGGATGGCTATCCGGCAATCAACAATGGCACCCACACCTCCCAAGGCCAGGGTGTTAACTACACCGATGAGTCGCTGGCCTATCTCTTTAACAACGACAGTCAGGCCAACGGCAAGCAGAATGGCAAGGCCGTCTACAACAACGTGAAGGGCCTTTTCCAGCTCAAGGATGGCTATTACGTTTACGACTCGTATGGTTCTAAAGGTAACTATGCCGTATATAATTCCACGACCAACTCCTTTAACGTCTACGATAAGGCGGGCGTATATAAGGGCGGCGTATCAGATGCAAATCTGGGCCAGTTCTTTCCCTTTGACTCGGCCGGCAAGGTTTTTGATGAGAAGGGCAACAGCCTCTCCCCTAAGCAGATCATTGATGGAAGCACGAACCTCAACCATCACTTTGGAATGTCCGTGACCACGGAGTTTGTCCAGCCTGCGAGCGGCAAGACCACCGGTGACAAGGACATGGTCTTTGAGTTCTCGGGCGACGACGACGTCTGGGTGTACATCGATGGCGTGCTTGTGGGCGATCTGGGCGGCATTCACGAGAAGGCAACGCTCAAGATCAACTTTGCTACCGGTGGCGTGCATGTCGGTCATGTTGACAATGCAAATGATCCCGAAGAGACAATTCAAGACACCACCATTAAGGCGATGTTCCAAGCTGCCGGCGCAGATACCACCAACTTCTCCGGCAACACTTTCCGCGACAGCACCAAGCATACGCTGAGCTTCTTCTACCTGGAGCGCGGCGCTGGCGCATCGAACATGTCGCTTAAGTTCAACCTCACCACCCTGCCGTCGTCCGAGGTCGCGAAGGTCGACCAAAACGGCGAGGCAGTCAATGGCGCAACCTTCGAGCTGTACCGGTCCGATGGACCAGTTAAGGACTGGAATAAGGGTGAGCTCGTCGCTCAGGGCACGACGAAAGACGGGGGTCAGCTGATACTTCAAAAGTCGAACGGCTCCGTCCTCTCGTTTGACGAAGAGCACAACACCAATCATTGCGACTATTTTGTACTCAAAGAGGTTGGCCTGCCCGCGGGATACCGCTCGAGCCTGACCTCATCGACCACTGCAACGCCAGGTGAGCTGCATCTGCAATACAAGAAAGCTGCGAGCGGCACGGGTGGCGTGGTGGTTGCACCGCAAACGACGGTTACCATGGCCGATGGCGTAACGCAATGGACGGGTAGCCGCATGTGGCTGAACGGCGGCTATCTGGCCGCTAAGGAGACCATTTCCCTAGATAAAAATAGGCAAGACAATAAGGACAAACCCATTAGCTCGGGTACGACCTTTGCTGTCGTGCTCAAGCGCACCGATAAGAGCAAGAGTGACACGGACGAAAGCGCATGGACGGCGGTCACGGGCAATCCGCTCGAGGGCTACAAGCTATGCTCTGCGCATGGCATTGCCGGCGCGGTCGAAGCTGCCAAATCGGCAGATACGAGCGTCTTTGGCGTCAACACCAAGGGCGACTATGAGGTAACGGTCAGGTCGCTGCCCGGCGATATCGAGAAGTACGCCGCCATGTTGGAAGATAAGTCCCAGTCCGAATATACCGTGGCGGTGTATCACACCACGGCATCGTCTCTGGCGGAGGCAACCACCGACAACACCTCCATGGTTCAATATCAAATGACAAACAGGCAGTTCTCTACGGTGATCCACCTCACCAACGTTCAGAACCGTCTGTTTGTGCAGAAGGTTGACGACCTGGGCAAGCCCGTGAACGGTGCAACGTTTGAGCTGTACCAGGCCAAGGACGTTACCGGCGACAGTCCCAGCACGTATGCCATTAAATCGGGTGCCGAGCCGTATGACACCGTGAAGGCAAACGGCATGACCTATCCGTATGACATTGAGGGTGCTGCATGCTTCCCGCTCGATTCGACAAAGCATGCGCCCCTTATCAAGGGTACGTACTACCTGCGTGAGTCTAAAAGCCCGGATGGTTATGAGATTAACAACACTATCACCAAGGTAATCGTGGATGATTCGGGTGTGTATGTGGATGCCGGCAAGAAAGGCGACGGTGTGCTCAGCATGAGCGGCCCGGGTTCGCTGATCGCCTCTCTGGCACAGTTTGGCTCTCCCGACTCCATTGACAACACGCTTACGCACATCAAAGGCAAGCTGCAGAGTGCAGTCGTTGACGCCGACGGAAACCTGACATGGGGCCAGAAGAGCACCGCCGAGGGCGTGACGCCTTCGCTCGAAAATGACTTGATGCATATGCGCTATGACAAGACGACGCAAGGTGCCAAGACCGTCTTGCGCTATGTCGAGGACGGTGGCGAGCGCGACGGTCAGCTGGCGACGATCTTTGCCGATACGGGCGTAAACCGCATGGCTCTTTATCAAGAAGACGATTCAGCATATATAGACGATGCCTCCAAGACCCGTACTAAGCTGGGCGCACTCCAGCTCAATCATCTCTTTACCACGGCAACGGCCGTGCAGTATACCGATTGTCGCGTGGCACCTCTGCAGGTGACCAAGACGGTGACGGCAGATACTGGTCTTACTGCACCCACTAAGGATGCGAATAACAGGGATCTGACGTTTACGTTTAAGTTCACCCTGCCGGAGTCCCAGAAGGGCTACGAGGCGCATGTGTTCGATGCGAGCGGCAACGCTGTGGGCAATTCCTTTAAGCTTAGGAACGGCGACACCCACTCCATCAAGGCCGGCGAGACCATCCGCGTATACGGCCTTAAGAAGGGTGCCAGCTATAGCGTGAGCGAGCTCACTACCAAGCGCGAGGCGTCCAACGGCGACGTGCTGGCGAGTATCGTCAACACCGTGACCGGTTCCGCCGAAGAGTCGGTGCTTCCGGCCGGCTTTAGTCTCGTGAGCCGCAAGGCCGGCGGCAAGGAGCAGTCGGGAACTGGCAACACCATCGAGGGCAAGATTGCAGCGCTCGTGGACGGGGAGATCCCTGCGAGCAACAAACTCGAGTTTACCAACAACTACAGCGCCAGCTCGGTAACGCTTAAGGCCAAAGACGGTCTGAGCGCCAAGAAGGTGCTCGAAGGTCGCGATTGGGCCGATGGCGATTCCTTTACCGTGCGGCTTACGGCTGAGGACGACGTTCCCATGCCGAAAGACGCCAAGAGCAAAGTGGAGACGGTCGAGCTCACCAACGACCGGCCGGCGACGTTTGGCGACATCACCTATACCAAGCCGGGTACCTACACCTATACCATCAAGGAGGTTATCCCCGGCTCCAATGCCAAGGCGGATGGCATAAGCTACTCTGACGCCTCCTATGCTGCGAAGGTCGTGGTGGAGGACAACCAGGCCGGCGCTCTTGTCATTAAGAGTGTGAAGATGGTGCAGGAGTTCAACGACGCGGGTGTCGAAACCAAGACGGATGTTGCCGATAAGATCGCAACCTTCACCAACCGTTATGACGAGCACGAAAAGAAGATCATCATCCATGCCCAAAAGATCCTGACCGATAACGCCGGGACGTTCTCGCTTTCCCAGAACGCCTTTAGCTTTACGCTTGAGGGTATGGGCGGCTATGCGGACGACGACGCAGCTTTCGACCCCAAGACGGTCGTACCGAGCATCAAGGCCCCCATGCCCCAGGGCGCCGAGGGCAACACCGCAACCGTGGGCAACAACGCCGACGGCACGGTGACGTGGCCGGCGATCTCCTATACCGCCAAGCCGGATGCGGGACGCGCCTACGTGTACAAGTTCGCTGAGAATCCCGGTAGCATCGCGGGTATGACCTACGACGGGTCGGTCTATTACGCCGTGGTGCGCAACGCCGAGAAGGGTGCCGGCATCCAGACCTCGATCGAGTACTACAAGGCCGCAGAAAACAACTCGGTAAAGCAGCTGGACAAGAATGTCACGCCCTCCTTTACCAATATATATAGCGTGGGGCCCACGAGTGCGACCCTGCAGGGCCAAAAGACCGTGAGCGGTCGCGACTGGAACCAGGGCGAGAGCTATACCTTTAACCTTACCGCCGCTGCGGACGATCACGGCGCAACTAGCCTGGGTAAGACTACAAAGCAGGCGGTAAAGGACGGGGCCGTTGCCGTTAACGTCAACCAAGCTGTCGTCAGCGCGCCCGAGTCGGGACGCGTGGCATCGTTCTCCTTTGGCACCGAAGCCGCCCCGACCGTGACGTTCAACCGCGCAGGCACCTTTAGCTTCAACATCACCGAGAAAGCTGCGCAGGATGGCCAGGCGGGCATGTCCATGGACAAGCACACCGCCCGCGCGACCGTCGTGGTGACCGACCTGGACGAGTCGGGCAACCACGCGGGCAAGCTGCGCGTGTCGAGCGTGACCTACGCCAACACCGGTGCCTCCGATGCGGACAAGGTTGTAACCGACAAGGCTGCCTTTACCAACGCATACCATGCGTCGGGCACCTTTGGTGGCGTGACGGTGAGCAAGACCCTTGAGGGCCGCGCCTCTACCGCGGGCCAGTTTACCTTTGCCGTGACGGGCCTTTGGTACAACGGCGTTCAGACATCGGTTGATGGCTCCGAGGCCAGCCTGTCCAATAAGGCGGCGGGGGCCGGCGTGCCCGGCGCTGTGGTGAGCGCAAGCGGGGAAGAGAAGCTCTTTGCCCGTGAGCTCACGGAACAGGACCTGGGGCGTACGTTTGCCTATCGCATTCACGAGAACCAGCCTGCGGCTGCCGGCTACACCTATGACACCAGCTACACGGGCGATGCCATCGTGCTCGTCAAGGTCCTTGCACGCAAGAACGACCCCGCTAAGCTCTACACCGTGACGACTGTGCTCAAGGGCGCGGGTGTGACGAAGCTGCTGGGCGATGGCGCCGATGCGAGCGCGTTGACGGACGGCAAGATTGCCGAGCTTAAGCAAGATTCGAATACCTACGTGCTGCAGTACGATGCAAGTGAGGCCGGCGCCACGACGCCAACCGTCTCGTTTGTGAACCGTTATGCGGCAAGCCTCGACTATCGTGCCGCTGGCGGTCTGCAGATCAAGAAGACGTTGACGTATCCCAAGGACGCGACGGTGTTCGGCTCGCCTAAGAGCACGTTCTACTATACCGTCAAGCCTGCCGACAAGGCCTCTGCCAACAAGCTTGGCATTCCCGAGAGCGGCAAGGTTTACGAGACTGCAAACGTCGAGGCGGATACCCCCAAGACCGTAAGCCTGGTTCCCACGGGTGGGCTCACCTTCACGCAGAATGATGCTGGAAAGACGTTCACCTATACGGTGAGCGAGATTGACGACAAAGCGACGGGCTATACGTACGACGAGACGATCCATACGGTCAGAATCGTCGTGGCGGATAACGGCGACGGCACGCTCAGGGTCACGACATCGGTAAGCAAGCCGGATGACGGTGGCGACGAGCTTGAGGGTCAGTGGATCTACCCCTCGGATGCAACGTCCACCGGTGTCGCAACGGTCAAATTCAAGAACACCTATACGGTCACCGAGGCGGCAACCTACACTCCGTCCGTGACAAAGGTGGTTGTCGGTGCCGATGCTCCGGACAAGTTCACCTTTGCCATGACCGCGGCTGACGATGCTACCAAGGCTGCCATCAGCGGCAAGCTCATCACCGGCTCTTCGATGAGTGAGGACAACGGCTACGCCGAGCAGAAGCAAACGAAGGAGGGCCTCAAGGACGGAGAGCACGAGAAGATTGACTTCTCAAAGCTCACCTTTAACAAGCCGGGCACGTATAAGTTTGCTATTAACGAGCTGGCCCCGAATGGCGGCCTCGGCGAGTGGAAGTATGACACGCACACTTATGTCCTGACCATTACCGTAACCGATGAGGGCGGCAAGCTTGTGGCCCGCGCCGATGGCGCGACCGGCTCGGAAGGCTTCGTCTTTACCAATAGTTACCAAACTTCAACGAGCTACGAGCTCCAGGGTGGTCTGGAGATCGTCAAGACGCTCAACGGGCACGACCTGCATGCCGGCATGTTTAGCTTTACGGTGACGGGCGAGGGTGATGCTTCAATCGAAAAGCTCAACAAGCTGCTGCGCGCGGATGAGGGCAAGCTCACCGTGACAAACGATGAGCCGCAGGCCGACGGCACGTCCCATACCGGTATTTTGGGCGGCCTGACCTTTGCGACGGAAGATGCGGGTAAGACGTTTACCTACAAGGTTGTCGAGAATGACGGCGGCAAGGGCGGCTATACATACGACTCCACCTATTGGAAGGTAGAGATTGCGGTTAAGAAACGCGATAACGGTTCGCTCTATACCGTGACCACGGCCAAGCACTATGACGTCAAGAACGTCGAGCTTTCCGCTGATGCGAAGTTTAGCTCCGAGAGCGGTACCGCCAAGGCCCAGGTGTCCTTTACCAACAGCTACATCGCGACCGGAACATTCGACGGTCTTGCTGCCGAGAAGGTAATGGACTCCGGCGACAAGATTGAGGCGGGTCAGTATACGTTTGACCTGTATGCCGAGAAGACCGATGGCTCGCTTGAAAAGATGGATGAGGGTAAGACCCAGGCGAGCGATAACGGTATCGCCACGGTCGACTTCGGCAAGGTTTACTTTAAGCTTGGCGGCGCTCTCGGCGGATCCCATGAGCTGACGATTAACCTTGCTGACGCTGTGAAGGATGGTGTTGCCACCAAGCTGCACAATGCCGACTACACCACCACCTACAGCTTTAACCTGGTGGCAAAGGAGCGCTTGGCCAACCTGCCCGAGGGCGTGCGTCCCGTGGACACGTCCGCGACGTGCCGGGTGCTGCTCGAGGTGACCGACAACAACGACGGCACGCTGACGCCCAGGGTGACCTATCGCGACGGTACCGAGAAGGGCAAGATCGTCTTCCACAACACACGCGATAAGGTCAAGACGATCGGCACGGTTGCGAAGCCCGATGTGGACATCGACGGGCAGCTGCTCTCCGTGGGCGACTCCTACGTCTACACCATTAACTGGGTCAACACCGAGGCCGATGACAATGGCAACCCGCTTTCGGCCAATGCGACCGTGACCGACGAGCTTCCTGCCGGCGTTATGTTCGAGGCCTTTGAGGGCGAGTATGCCGATAAGGGCGCCGCGAGTGGCCAATTGCTTTCCTGGAACCTGGGTGAGCAGCCCGCGGGCAGCCACGGTTCGGTACGCGTGCGTGTAAAGATTACCGAGGACGCTGTGAAGGGTGTCCAGGGCGCTGTCGGCACCGTCAACAACGCCGCTACCATTAGGGTCGGCGACAAGAGCTATACCGGCACCACGACCAACTACGTGCCCAAGAAGTCCGAGAGTGATGCCCAGGATTCGAATGGGTCGGGTGTGGCGCTGGGCGACGAGCTCACCTACACCATCGGCTACAAGAACACCGAGAGCGAGCCGGCAACGGTGACTATCACTGATACCGTTCCCGCGGGGACCAAGTTCGTGGAGTTCGCCGGCGACCATAAGGATGTCGGCTCCAGGGACAATGACGGCAACCTCACCTGGACGCTGACGGACGTTCCCGCCGGCAAGGAGGGCACGGTTCAGTTTAAGGTCCGCGTGACCGAGGACGCGTTTAAGAGCGGTGGCGCTTCGGGCAATATTTCCAACCAGGCGTCGGTGACGGTCGGCAACAACCCTGCCGTCAAGACCAACACCACTACCGATGAGGTCTCTGACGGGCGCCTGACGTTGAGCAAGACGGTCACGGCCGCCGAAGGCATCACCGCGCCCAACAAGGCATTTACCTTTAAGGTACTGCTCTACCAGGCCGATGGCACAACGCCTCTGGCCGGCACCTTTGCGTACGCCGGTCGCCCCAGTGGCACCAATGGCACTTATGTAAGCGGACAGATCAAGAGCGGTGACACCATCGCGCTCAAGGCTGGCGGCTCCGTCACGGTTACCTTGCCCATAGGTGCGCACTACGAGGTGCAGGAGCTCGACTCCAAGGGTGAGCTCATGACGAGCGAGGACGGCTTTGCGGTTGTCGATAAGGCGAACTCCCAGAAGGGTACCGTCGGACAGGCGACGCAGGTGGGCTTCACCAACGTCTACAGCGTGGAGTCCACAAAGGTGGAAAACGCTTTTAAGGTGCAAAAGAAGATCTCCGGACGCAACTGGATGACATCGGATGCCTTTACCATGACGCTGACTGCCCAGGGCGAGGCACCTATGCCCAAGGGCGTCAAAGACGGCGTGTCGACGATTGGGCTGCACAAGGATGCCCAGGTCGGCAACTTCGGTACCATCGAGTACACCAAGCCCGGTACCTATACCTATGTGATTACCGAGCGGTCGGGTGACGAGGCGGCACTCACGTTTTCGAAGGCCACCTATCGTGCCACCGTTACGGTGACCGACAACGGTGCCGGTAAGCTGTCTGCCAAGACCAAGATTGCACAGCTGACCGACGATGCGGGCGACGCTGCTGAGCGCACGGTCGAGGCGGCGGTCTTTACCAACACCGCCAAGACTGGCAGCCTCACCGTCAAGAAGACGGTCGTCGGCGGCGACAGCCAGCGCGAATTCGGCTTTGCGGTCACGCTGACCGACGGGGACGGCGAGCCCGTCTCCGGCACCTTCGGCAAGGGCAAGAACGCCGTGACCTTCACGGACGGTAAGGCGACCTTCAAGCTCAAGGACGGCGGGGAGAAGGTCATCGCCGGCCTGCCCGTGGGCGCGTGCTACACCGTGGCCGAGGACGCCGTTGAGGGCTATACGACCACGGTCAACGAGGCTGACGGCTCCAAGGCCGAAGGCGCCGTGACCGAGGACGGCGCGACCGCGGCGTTCACCAACACGTACGGAACGGCCACCGAGGGCAGAGACGTCTCCACCGCGGGACTCTTCACCAAGACGCTCAAGGGTCGCGACTGGGCGGAGGGCGATAGCTTCCAATTCGCGCTCACGGGCGAGGACGGCGCCCCCATGCCCGAGGGGTCTGCCGACGGCTCCAAGACCGTCAGTGTGACGGCCGCCGCCGTCACCAAGGCGGGCGATAAGGTCGCCTTCGACTTCGGCTCCAGTCGCTACACGCTCAATGACATCAAGGACGCTGGGTTCGCCGAGGTCGGCGGCAAGCGCGTGCGCACCAAGACCTTCACCTACAAGGTGCGCGAGGTCAGGCCCGATGACGGTTCTGCCATCGCCGGTGTGGACTACGACGGCCACGTCGCCACGATGACGGTGACCGTGGCCGACGACGGCTCCGGCAACCTCACGGCCACGACGCCCGCGATCGCGGAGGTGAGCGGCGGTGACTTCGTCAACACCTACACGACCGAGCTTGAATACTCGGCCCGTGCGGGCGTGCGCCTGTCCAAGACGCTCTCCGGCCGCGCCATGGAGGCGGGGCAGTTCGCCTTCACCGTGACCGCCGACGCCGAGACGGCCGCCAAGCTCGGCCTCAAGACCGACAAGGACGCCTACGCCGTGGCCGCGGCTGACGATGGGAAGGCCGACCTGGTCGACCTCATCGGCGGTGCCGCGGAGAGCGACGTGAAGTTCACCGACGCCGACGCGGGCAAGACCTACCGCTTCACCGTCACCGAGACCAAGCTCGGCGGCGAGGGCTACACCAACGATACCGCGCCACGTACGGTGACCATCGCGCCCGGCTACGACGCCGCGACGGGTAAGCTCACGGTCACGACCACGGTTGCCGGGGACGGCGTCGAGGTAGCCCGCGGCGAGGTCTCCACAGCGGATGACGCCACGGAGACGCCCACGCCCGTGACGGTCGCGTTCCAGAACTCCTACGAGGCCACCGGAACGCTCGGCGGCGAGGGCAACGTGGCAATTGACGCCACCAAGACGCTGACGGGTCGCGCCGCGGCGGCGGGCGAGTTCTCGTTCTCCGTCCGCGATGCCCGGGGCAACGTGGTCGCGACCGCGACCAACCAGGCCTCCGGCGACGGCGAGGCCGCGGGGCTCTCGTTCTCGCCCATCGCCTACACCACCGACGCTCTCGAGCAGATGGTGGCAGATGGCACCGCCACCAGGGCCGCCGACGGCTCCTGGGTCATTCCCTATACCGTATCCGAGGACGGCACGGACCGGCTGCCCGCGGGCGTGACGGCGACCGCCTCGAGCTTCGACATCACGGTCAAGGTGACCGATAACGGCAAGGGCGGGCTGGACACTGCCGTGGTCTACCCCGAGGGCTCCGACGGCACGCTGTCGTTCGTGAACGGCTACGGCACCAACGAGGCGACAGTTGACCTCGCGGGCACCAAGACGCTGGCGCTCGGCCAGGCCGGGCTCGGCCTGGCGCAGGCCGACATCGCGGGCAAGTACACCTTTAAGATTGAGCCGCTGGACGGCGCGCCCGCACCGGCCGACGCCTCCGGCAAGACGGTGACCGAGGCGACCAACGACGCCGCCGGCAACGTCGAGCTGGGCCACGTCACGTTCAGGCAGCCGAGCGACCTCGATGACGCCGAGATCGACGGCCAAGGTCTGCGCACCAAGACGTTCGCCTACCGGGTGAGCGAGTCCGGTTCGGTCGACGGCGTGGTCAACGACGCGACGGCGGCCAGGACCTTCACGATCAGGGTCGTCGAGGACACCGCCGCGGGCACGCTCGCCGCGGAGGTCCTGCCCGCAGAGGGCACGCCCGAGGGCAAGGGCGCGTTCGAGTTCACCAACACCTACGGCGTGAATCCGACACCGAGCTCCGTCACCGACCAGATCAAGGTGAACAAGAAGCTCAAGGGCCGCGACCTGGCCGAGGGCGAGTTCGAGTTCCAGCTGGTCGAGATTGCCGCCGACGGCAGTGAGAGCGTCGCGGCGACGGGCAGGAACGCCGCCGACGGCACGGTCGCTCTCAGCCCCGTCACCTACACCGCGCCCGGCACGCACAGCTACGAGCTGCGCGAGGTCGCCGGCACGGCGGGCGGCGTGACGTACGACAGGGCGACGTACCGCGTGCGCACGACGGTCACCGATGCCAAAAACGGCACGCTCGCCGTCAAGCACGAGCTGGCGGATGCCGAGGGCAATCCCACGGGCGACGACTCGGTGACGTTCACCAACGGCTACGAGGCCGCACCCGTCACCCTCAAGCTGGGCGCCGCCAAGGTGCTCAAGGGCGCCGAGCTCAAGGCGGGCCAGTTTAGCTTTGAGCTCAAGAGCCGGGACGGCAAGGTCATGTCGACCGCCAGGAACGCCGCGGACGGCAGCGTCACGTTCGATGCACTGACGTTCAAGCAGGCCGGCACCTACACCTTCACGGTGAGCGAGGTCGACGACGGCCGGGCGCACGTGACCTACGACAAGGCGGTGCGCAAGATCGTCGTCACGGTGAGCGACGAGGCGGCCGACGGCACCAAGACGGGCTATCTGTCGGCGAAGGTCTCCTACGAGGGCGACGCCAACGTGCCGCCGGTCTTCACCAACAGCTACGCCGAGAATCCCGGGACCCCCGGCACCCCCGAGAACCCCGGCACGCCGGGCGGCGGCTCGGGCGGCGGTTCAGATAACGGCTCCGGCAGCGGCTCTAGCGGCGACGGCTCCAAGGGCGGCATGCCCGACACCGGCGACCGCAGCCTACCGGTCGAGGCGCTCGCGGTCATGGCCGGCATCGGCGCGCTGACCGCAGTGGGCGGCGCGGTCCTGTACCGCAGGCGCCGTTAGCGATATGCACGAGTGGGGCGAATCCATCCGATGGGTTCGCCCCACTTGCCCTGTTGGGCGGGAGCAGGTAAGATATACCGAGCGCCTAGCGCGTTCGATGGGTTCGGATGACGACATGTTCCGAATCTGGTCAGGTCCGGAAGGAAGCAGCCATAAGGAGCCTCTGTCGGGCATCCGAATCCATCGAGCGCACGGGCGCTTTTTGGTGCCGCGATTTGGCCCGGCCGGCGGCGAGATATTTGGTGTCTCGCTGGTCCTCGGCTGCGCCTGCGGGATCGCTCGACTACCAAATATCTCGCCGCCGGCCGGGCCACTTCGTCCAAAAATCACCCGTAAAGGCGCATTTATCTGAAGAATTGAATCCCGTGTTTTGTGCTGCTTGTTGGCGTTGCCTGGGCATTGATAGTTGCGCGCTTCAAGAAACGGCGGCATTACCATCTGTTTTTACAAGTAAGAAAAGAGGCCCGTTTCCCTGGGTTTGGTTGGGGAAACGGGCCTCTTTTGTCTATGGGCTTGAAGATTGGTGGGAACGATATGCTCTGGCGGCTATTTTGAGTTCTTGAGGCGGCGTGTGGCTGTGGCGGTTATTCCGAGTCCTGCGACGGCGATTCCTGCGAGTGCGATTGCGCTCGGCGTTGTGTCGCCTGTGTTTGCGAGCTTGCCGGCGGTCGTATTCGCTTGTTTGCCGTTGCCCGTGTTCGCCTGCTTGGAGGAGCTCGGTGCGGTGTCTTTGCCGGTCGCGGGCGAGCTGGCGGGCTGTGTCGTCTCGGCCGGTTG
>JBKTBE010000042.1:0-18745 GCA_046883645.1 Collinsella sp.
CCGTGGGTGAGCTTGCCGACGGCCTGTATGTCGACCTGGACACCGTGACCAAGAAGTACGACGGCCTGGACGGCACCGAGCTCGCTATCTCCGAGTCCCAGGAGCGCATGGCCTGCGCCGTCGCCGACGGTGACGTCGAGGAGTTCATGGGCTACGCCGCCGAGGAGAACCTCGAGGCGACCGTTATCGCCGAGGTTACCGCCGAGCCGCGCATGCGCATGGCCTGGAACGGCGTCGCCATCGTCGACCTGTCCCGCGAGTTCCTCAACTCCAACGGCGCACCCAAGCACCAGGTCGCCCACGTGTGCGCCCGTAGCGTGTGGCAGCCCAGCTGGGCTGGCACCACGCTTGCCGAGCGCATGACCTCGCTCGTCACCGACCTCAACGTCGCCTCCAACAAGGGCCTTTCCGAGCGCTTCGACTCCACCATCGGTGCCGCGACCGTACTCATGCCCTTTGGCGGCAAGACGCAGCTCACCCCCAGCTCGGCCATGGTCACCAAGTTCCCCGTGGACGGCGAGACCACCACGGCAAGCGCTATGGCATGGGGCTTCAACCCCTACCTGATGGAGGCCGACCAGTTTGCGGGCGCTTACCTGTCCGTGGTCGAGTCCATCGCCAAGCTCGTGGCCGCCGGCTTTGAGCACAAGCGCGCCTATCTCTCCTTCCAGGAGTACTTCGAGCGCCTGCGCACCGAGGCCGAGCGTTGGGGCAAGCCCATGGCAGCCGTCCTGGGCGCCCTCATGGCCCAGGTCGATCTGGGTGCCGGCGCCATCGGCGGCAAGGACTCTATGAGCGGCTCGTTTGAGGACGAGGCCGGTGAGCTCAACGTTCCGCCGACCCTGATCAGCTTCGCTGTTGCCGTGGGTAAGGCCGCCCGTGCTGTCTCGCCCGAGTTCAAGGGCCTCACGCACCGCGTCGTCCGCATCGCCCCCGCCACCTACGGCGAGGATTACCGCCCCGACGCCCAGCAGCTGCTCGCCGCGTTTGACGCCGTCGAGGCGCTCACCGCCAACGGCAACGCCCTGGCCATCTCCACGCCCGGCTACGGCTGCGGCGCCGAAAGCCTCTTTAAAATGTGCGTCGGCAACCAGATCGGTATCGAGCTTGCCGAGGATGTGGACGTGGAGAGCCTCTTCACCCCGCTCTACGGTAGCTTTATCGTCGAGCTCGCCGAGGATGCCGAGCTGCCCGAGGTCGCCGACGGCGTTGTCGTCGAGCCCCTGGGCACCACCGTCGAGGGCTATGTCATCGACACCGGCTCCGAGGTCATCGAGCTCGCCGAGCTCCAGGAGGCCTGGGAGAGCGGTATCGAGAGCGTCTTCGCCTACCGCAGCGCCGGCGAGACCGCCGAGGTCGAGACCATCGACTTCCGCGCCAAGGATATCCACGTGTACGGCGGCGCCAAGATCGCCCGCCCGCGCGTGATCATCCCCGTGTTCCCCGGCAACAACTGCGAGTACGACAGCGCCCGCGCCTTCCGCGCAGCCGGTGCCGAGGCCGACACCTTCGTGATCAACAACCTCACGCCCGAGGCCGTCGCCGAGAGCACCCACGAGCTTGCCCGTCGCATCCGTGCAAGCCAGATCGTCATGATCCCCGGCGGCTTCTCGGGCGGCGACGAGCCCGACGGCTCCGCCAAGTTCATCACGGCGTTCTTCCGCGCTCCCGAGGTCACCGAGGCAGTCCGCGACCTGCTCAAGGCCCGCGACGGTCTGATGCTGGGCATCTGCAACGGCTTCCAGGCCCTGATCAAGCTCGGCCTGGTGCCCTACGGTGACATCGTCGACGCCACGCCCGATGCGCCCACGCTGACGTTCAACACCATCGGCCGCCACCAGAGCCGTCTGGTGCGCACTCGCATCTCGTCCAATCTGTCCCCGTGGCTGTCGCAGTGCAGCCTGGACGACCCCTACACCGTCGCCATCAGCCACGGCGAGGGCCGCTTTGTCGCCAACGACGAGGTACTCGCCCAGCTGATTGCCAACGGCCAGGTCGCCACGCAGTACGTGGGCGAGGACGGCAAGCCCAACATGGATCTTTCCGTCAACCCCAACGGCTCCGCACTCGCCATCGAGGGCATCACGAGCCCCGACGGCCGCGTCCTGGGCAAGATGGGCCATGCCGAGCGTCGCGGCGACAACCTGTACCGCAACGTGCCCGAGCATGTCCCCGGCGACAAGTTCATGCCGATCTTTGAGAGCGGCGTAGCCTACTTCGCTTAAAGCTTTCCCATCGGGTACAATCCCCTCGGGTAACAACACCCGCCACCGGCACACCCGGTGGCGGGTTCTTTTTTGCTTCGCGCATACAGGAAGGACACCATGGAAAGCCGCAAGCCGTATCTCGCCACCCTGCCCGGACTCATCCTGGGCTGTCTTGTTTGCTGTGCACTCTGGGGATCGGCCTTTCCCTGCATCAAGATCGGCTACGCACTCTTTGGTATCCCGGCGCACGATAGCGCTTCGCAGCTGCTCTTTGCAGGTTTACGCTTTACGCTTGCCGGCGTCCTGGTTATCGTTGGGATGAGCGCGGCCCAACGCCGCCCCCTCGTACCGCAAGCGCGCGACATCAAGCCCATCTTTGTCTTGTCGCTCTTCCAGACTATCGGGCAGTACTTCTTTTTCTACCTGGGACTCTCGCGCGCCAGTGCCATGTCGAGCTCCATCATCGAGGCCAGCGCCAACTTCCTCGCAATCCTCTTTGCCGCCCTGGCATTTCGCACCGAGAAGCTCAATACGGCCAAGGTGCTTGGCTGCGTGTTGGGCTTTGCCGGCGTCGCGCTTGTCAACCTTTCGGGCGCAGATGGCACCTTTGGCTTCACGCTCGATGGCGAGGGCTTTATCCTAGCCTCCACTGTCGCGGGCGCTCTTTCGACCTGCCTGATCGGCATCTTCTCGCGCAAGCACGACGGTGTTTTGCTTGCCGGCTGGCAGTTTTTAGTCGGCGGCCTGGTCCTCACCGCCATCGGCTTTTTGATGGGCGGCACATTGTCCCCCACCGAAGTCGCCCCCGCCATCGCGCTCATCATCTACATGGCGCTTATCTCCGCCGTCGCGTACTCGCTGTGGTCCCGCCTGCTCGCCGTCAACCCCGTCAGCCGCGTGTCGGTCTTTGGCTTTATGAACCCGGTCTTTGGCGTGCTGTTGAGCGCACTGCTGCTCGGCGAGGGCGCTGGCACGAGCCCCGTTACCGTCATCGTTGCCCTGTTGTTGGTCTGCGGCGGCATCATCATCGTCAACAAACCCAAAAAAGCCTAGCGAGCTCACCTTTTTAGGGAGGGCGTTTGCACACTTTAGCTTAATGGAATACATCGATGAGCTGAGGGCCGCCACGCACGCAAGCGTGCGACCCTTTTCCTAGCGTATCTGGATGCCGGCTTTCTTTTTCTCGGCCTTGACGCGGTAGAGCTCCGCATCGGCAGCGCGAAGTAAGTCTTGCCAGGTATCAACACTATCGCCGACCCGCGCGCAACCGATGGACATCCGCAATGCATACGGCACCTCGGCATGCGCGAGCTCGTCGTTGATTGTCGCGCACAGATGCATGATATCCTGTTCCGCCGCTGCCTTTTGGAGCACCACGAACTCATCGCCACCATAACGCGCGATAAAGCCACCAGACGCCGAGCAGACCTCTTTGAGCGCAGCGGATATTACCTGAAGAGCATGGTCGCCCTCCACATGTCCATAGCGATCGTTAATCTGCTTAAAGCCGTCAGCGTCCATCATAAGCAGATATACATCTTCGGCCTGATCCACATTTGAAAAGAGCGACAGCATATAGGTCTCAAAACGGTTGCGGTTGTTGAGTCCAGTCAACGGGTCAGTCGAGATCAGTTGCTCCTGGCAGATGATATAGAGCAGCAACATGCTAATCATTATGCCGACACAAAGGCCAGGCACCGAGTATACGATCTGAAAGGTACCGCCCACCAGAGCGGGAACCGCAAAAAAGGCGAGGGTGCGATAAATGGCCTTCTTTTGCAGGCTTTCGACTTTTCGAGCCTGAATAAAGGCATGCAAGGACGTATATATGACGTAGCAGTAGCTAACGATAGGCTGAATCATATAAAGCGCTCCGCGACGATATACGCCCCGCGCATCGATATAGAACATAGCGTGCGTCCAGTAGCTGGTAAATGCCAGAACGACCACCAATGCGGTTGGCAACGTTAAAAGTACCACCCTATAGGGCGTGGTCAGGAGCCGTGAGCCCTGCATCGTCTCGGAATAGAAAAACCAAATGAGGCACGCGATGGCGAACAGCGAAAACGAAACCGCGTTGGAAATCCAGTTGGCCGTGATGCCTACAGGAGTGCTCACGCCGTCCGAGAGCGTCCAGATCATATCGAAGAAAATGTAGGCAGCAGACGTGTAGCCCAGCATGCTAAACAAAAGCTGCTGGGTGCTCGAGAACAGGGAGCGACGGCTTCGTACGGCAAGTCCGATAAGAATAATCATGCATAGCAGGAATATCTCGATCTTGAGTGCCTTTACCACTAGACGCCCTCCCTTCAATATCCAAGTGGCCAGAATCGCCCAATTCGAATCTGGGCAACAAACCCCCCCTACTCCGCAGGGGTAAGGGGAATAATAGCAGAGCGACCGAACGTCACTGCAAGACAGCTCTCGTTCGGGCGCTCAAACAGCGCGAGTTGCACGCCGGAATCATTGATGGGTATCGATTGCTACTCGCCATCGATGTCGGTCGCGACAGCCTCTTCGATGGCCTCGACACCGGCAGGCGACAGGTCTTCCTTGCTCTGGCAGAACTTCTTATCGACCCAGCCGGTCAGAATCGGGGCCATGATTGCCGTGATGATGACGGCAGTGGCGATCTGCGCATACGCGGTGGGCGCAAGCTCGGCATAGCGCGGAGCGACCTCGGCGAGGGCGACCGGCGTGGTCATGGCCGTGCCGGCAATGGTGGAACATGCCACAGCCGCCTTACCATTGCCGCCACACAGGCGCTCGAAGGCAAAGGTAATGGGACCGACGATAAAGAGCGTGATGAGGCCCAGCAGGATGCCCGAAATGCCACCGGCGATGAAGCTCGAAAGGCTCATGGACGCACCGAGCTGAAAACCAATTACAGCGATCGCGGGATTGGCGCCGGGAACCAGCAGGTTCTTGATAAACGGGAACAAGTTGCCCAGGACCATGCCGATAACAAGCGGCAGGATGGATCCGATGATGGTGCCGACGGGGATGTTGGCGAGACCCGAAACACCAAGGATGATCATCGTGACGGCGGGGCCGGCCGTAAAGAACAGGATACCGACAGCGCCCTGCTCGGACTCATCGCCGAACTCGCCCATGATGCCCGTATAGAGCGCCATGTTGCAAAACGTAATGCCGCCGATGATGGAAACCGAGCTCAGGCCTAAAAAGTTATCGTTAAAGAAGTACGCGACGCCCAGACCCAGCGCGGCTGCCACTACAAGCTTAGGAATCAGCACGACGATGCCGGTCTTGATGGCGCCCGGCGTGGACTTAAAGCTGATGCCGGCGCCCACAAACAGCAGGATCGCGGCGACGATGGTATTGGAGCCACCGCGGCAGGCAGCCGTAAAGAAGCCGCCGATCTCAAAAACCTGCGGGCAGAAGGTGTTGAGCAAAAGACCGACGATCATGGGATAGATCATGATGTCGCCCGGGATGCGCGGGACCTTGAATTTCTTTTGCTCGTTGGCGGTTGCTTCCTGTGCCATGAAACCCCCATTTCCGCTGACGGGGTACAAAAGCCCACGTCACGCTTTGCTACAGTAAAGTTTGACCATGGTACCAGAAGAAATAGACCAGCTCGGTGAAAAATTCTACAAGTTGGGATGGAACGAGATTCGGCGCCCGCGACGCCAGCCCTATATAAGGCTCAAGACAATATAGAGTACGATGCCCGAGACGCAGCACCACAGCATCGATTTTGTCTTGCCCGCCACGACCACGACGCCGGCGGCCGCAATCCAGGGAACCAAGGCAGGCCAGAGTCCCGCGTCGAACGCGCCGGGGCTCACCAAGTCGTTGGCGACCAGCGCGGCAAAGGCAGCGGGCGGGATATAGCCCAGGGCCTCGGTAATGCGGGGCGACAGGGTCCGCCCGCGCAAGGCGAACGCCGGCGCGATGCGAAAGAACGCGATAGCAGCCCACGACGACAGCCACAGAACCAAGAACTCGTTAACGGGCATCGCGGGCACCTCTTCCGTCAAATACTGCATCGCACGCCAACGCAATGGCAATGCCGGCCACGACGCTTGCCGGCACGGCAATATTCACGAAGCCCAAGAACTTGCATACGGCGACGGACACCGCGCTCGAAACCGCCGCGACGACGTTGCCGCGCGACAGCCGCTGCGAAAAGAGCAGGCAGATAAAGAGCGAGGTGCAGACAAAGGCTGCAACGGCGGTGGGAACATCGACAACGGCGCCGACGATGGCGCCCATCGTACACGAAACGCCCCATGTTGCGATGAGGATCACGTTGAGCACAAAGGACTCGCGCGGGCCCCAATCCTCCCCTTCAACCAACTTGGCAAGCGAGATGCCATATGCCTCCTCGGTAAGTGTCGCGGCAACAGCCAGCGTCTGACGCTTCGAGGCACCCGTCAGATGCGGCGCGATCGATGCCGAGTAAAGCGCAAAACGCGAGGAGATGGCGGCAACGCTCGCGATAATCGAAGGTGCCGGTACGCCCGCCAGCCAAAGATTGCAGATCATAAACTGGCCGCTGCCCGTCACAAACGTACTGCTTAGAGCAAAGACCATCCAGGGCTCCATTCCCGTCTGCCCCATGATCATTCCGCACGGCGCGCCTATTGCAACATAGGTAAGCATCACTGGCCAGACGGTTCTAACGATTTTGAGCACCATACGTTTCTCATCCTGACAAGGTCTCCGAGCCGCATGTAGCGACACGGCAGAATCATCATCCGGCAGCAACCGAGTTCACCTACAATTGCCACCGGATCGAAAGACACATCTTTTTAGGAAGTCATTATGACAGCTATCGATCGAGACCGGGCGCGCGCGGCCTTCAAAAGCTACACCGATGCCTACGACGCCACCAACCCACGCATCGCGCTCAAAATCGAGCATACGTACCACGTGGCCAAGGCATGCGATGCCGTAGCGCGCGAGCAGGGCTGGTCGTCAGAAGATATTGACCTGGCATGGCTTTGCGGCCTGCTACACGATATGGGCCGCTTTGAGCAGCTGCGACGCTGGGACACCTTTAAGGACGCCGAGAGCATGAGCCATGCGGCGCTGGGCATCGAGGTCCTCTTTGGCGAGAATCCCGCCGATGCACCCGCCGTAACGAGCATCCGCGACTTTATCGATGACCCGGCAGAAGATGAGCTCATCCGAGCGAGCATTGCCTATCACAGCGATTTCCGTCTACCCGCGCAGCTCGACGAGCGCACGCGGAGCTTCTGCGATATCGTGCGCGATGGCGACAAGATCGACATTATGCGCACCATCGCCGACAGCACTGTCGACACTATCCTCAAGGTGGACGAGAAGACGTTTCTCGGCAGCCGTTTCTCGTCGCCGACACTTGCCGCCTTTGACGAGCACCGCTGCGTCGCACGCGATGAGCGCGATGAGCCCGCCGACTTCTTGGTGGGGCTTATCTGCTTTATGTTTGAGCTCGTCTATCCAGCAAGCCGCGCGCTGGCGCGCGAACAGGGCGATATCCACCGCCTGCTCGACGCGCCCTTTGGCATTACGCGGCCCTTTACCGACCCCGCCACGCAGGCAACTTGGAGCCGCCTAAAGGACGAGATGCGCGACTGGCTGGCGCGCGCCTAGCGCTCAAGCTGGGCCAGCAGCTCCTCGACGACCTCGACGGCGTCCCCAACAACCTTGTACTGGGCAGCACCGAAAATGGGGGCATCCGGGTCCTCGTTGATGGCGATGATGCACTCCGCCCCACCGATGCCGGCAAGATGTTGGATGGCGCCCGAAACACCGATACTCACGAGAAGCCTGGGCGAAACCGATACGCCCGTCTGGCCAATCTGGTGGCGATACTCCAGCCAACCCGCCTCCACGACGGGACGCGTGCTACCAAGCTCGGCACCCAGAGCCTCGGCGAGCCTTCGCATCAACGGCAGGTTTTTCTTGGAACCAATGCCGCGACCCACCACGACCAGGCGCTCGGCATTGGCGATCGAGGGCTGCTGTCCCCACTCCTCGGCGGGAATCGAGATCTCGACACGAGCCTTAGCATCATCCGCAAGCGATATCTGGGTGATCGTGCCAGAGCGGCCGTAGTCGAAGTCGGGAGCCTTAAAGATACCGGGGCGCACCGTTGCCATCTGCGGACGGTGGTTGGGGCAAATGATGGTGGCCATCAGGTTGCCGCCAAACGCCGGACGCGTCTGTTGCAGCAGTCCCGTCTCTGTATCCATCGAAAGTACGGTGCAGTCAGCCGTAAGGCCCGTCTGCAAACGCACGGCAACGCCGGGTGCCAGTTCGCGACCAAAAGCGGTCGCACCGTATAGGATGGCCTCGGGTTTGCGTTCGGCTACCAAATCGCAGATCAAGCGGGCGTAGACCTCCGCATCGTTTTGGCGCAGGCGCTCGTCGCGACAGGCCAGGACTTCGTCGGCGCCCGCGCAAACCAGATGCTCCAGGTCCCCGAGCGAGCCCTCGGGGCTCATGCCGACCAGTGCCACCAGACGGCAGCCGCGAGCATCGGCAAGCTCGCGCCCCTTGCCCATAAGCTCATAGGCAACGGGAGTCACCGTATCGTGCTCGTCGGTCTGCACGAAGACCCAAATGTCTCGATATGCATCAAGGTCCACCGCACCAGCGGCCTCGTCACACTCGATCGAGATAGCGTTGACAGGGCAGGCGTCGACGCACCCACCGCATAGGATACAGCCGTCGGTTACGCGGGCGCATCGGTTGGGACGCTCGCCCTCCACCACAATGCCGCCCGAGGCGCAGGCGCGAACGCAGCGACCGCAGCCGATACAGGCTTTGCTATCGATAATCAGTCCGCTCATCTATGCCATCCCCTCGATGATCTTGGCAAGTTTTGCCGCCTGCTCGGACGCCGTTCCGTCAACGGCCTCGCACGTTTGGTCACGGTCGGGCACAAACGAGCGCACGACCTGTGTCGGCGACCCGGCAAGACCGCAACGCGCGGGGTCGGCGTTCACGTCGGCGGCACTGACCACGCGCACGTCCGCCTCCTCCGCCGCGCGGATACCGGCAATACTCGGCATGCGCAACTGGCCAATCTCCTTGGCGGTCGTCATCGCGCACGGCATCTCAAGGTACACCGTCTCCTCGCCGGCATCGCATCCGTGAACGAGCGCCAGCGAGCCACAGGTCGTAAAGCCCGCGCTCTGCACGCAGCTCACGTCGGTCACGCAGGGAATCTCAAAGGCACCGGCAAGCTCGGGACCAATCTGGGCCGTATCGCCATCCACCGCCATCTTGCCGCAGATGAGCAGGTCGAAGTCCTCGTCGAGCGCCTCGATGCCGCACTTGAGGGCATAGGTGGTTGCCAGGGTATCGGCACCTGCAAAGGCGCGATCGGTCAGCAGCAGCGCGTCGTCGGCGCCTCGAGCGATGCAGTCGCGCAGCAGCGACTCGGTCGCGGGGATGCCCATCGACACCACCGTCACGCGCACATCCATGCCAAAGCCGATAAAGTCGTCCTTCAGCGCCAGCGCGCATTCCAAAGCGCTCGCGTCAAAGGGATTAATGACCGCCTGTTTGCCATCGCGCACGATGGTATTGGTCTTGGGGTCCATCTTGACCTCGGTGCTTCCCGGCACGGCCTTGACGCACACCACCATATGGAAATCGCTCATCTTCACGCGCCCCCTTTCTGGACGAGCTCATCCAAGAGCTTCTCCGAAAACAGGTTACCGCGGCCCAGCTGCCCGGCAGGATCGAGCTGGAGCTTAAGCCGTGCCGACTCGACCATGGCCTCGTGACCGTACATCGTCTCCAAGAAGCCCGCCTTGATCTTGCCGACACCGTGTTCGGCGGAGACGGCGCCGCCCATGACCGTGACCTCGGAAGCCCACCGGGCAAAGAGTTCTCCGCCGCGGCGGTATTCCTGCGCATCGCGCGGCAGAATGTTCACATGCAGATGGTTGTTACCGATGTGCCCCCAGGCGGCAGATTCAAGCCCACTTTCGGCCAACGTGCGGCGATAAAGGGCGATGACATCGGCCAAGCGTGCATTGGGCACCGACATGTCCGAGCCCAGTTTGGTGATGGCGGGATCCGTGCGGCGACGCTCGTCGATGAGCATGTTGACGCTCTCGGGCACCGCATGGCGGAAGAACCGCTGGCATTCGCGATCGACCTCGGTGCGCGCAACCCAGGTCGCGTCGTCGCGGCCACCCGCAAGCTCCAGTACCCACCCCAAGTGATACAGCTCCTCAGTCGCCTGAACTTCGTCGTCGCAGTCGAGCTCCACGTAGACACAGACCTTGGCCTCTTTGTCGAGCGCCGGCAGCGAGGCAAACGCCGTCGACTGCTCGCGCTGGCGACGTAGAATATCCAGGGCGCCAGCGTCGAAGTACTCGATGGCAGCCGCATGGGACAGGACGGGACGCACGGAATCGGTGAAGGACACGGCCTTGTCTTCGCTGTCAAAGAAACAGCTCACGCCCCAAACGACCGCAGGCGCCGCCTGCAGGGCAATCTCGAGCTCGGTGATGACGCCGATTGTGCCACACGCACCGATAAACAATTCGATGGCATCCATATCGTCAGCAACGAAATAGCCCGAAGCATTTTTGGTCTTGGGCATGGTGTAGTCGGGAAGGTCAAGCTCGAGTGCACGGCCCACTGCCGTCACGAGCGACAGGTGGCGGCCCTGGGCAAAAGCCTCGCCGCGCTGAAGCTCAAGCAAATCGCCATCAGCCAGCGCGACGTGGAGTCCCGTGATATGCGGGCGCATGGGGCCGTAGGCGTAGCTGCGGGCACCGGAGGCGTTACATGCCGCCATGCCGCCCAGACAGGCAGACGCCTCGGTGGGATCGGTGGGAAAGAACTGCTCGGGGGCCTCTTGAAACTCATCGTAGGCCTTAAGCGATGCCTGGTCCCAACCAGCGGTCGGCAGCACCTTCTTGCTCAGCTGCTTGCGCAGCTCCGAGAGCACAACGCCCGGCTCCACGCGCAGCAAAAATTGGCCTTGTTCATCGCGGCGAAGGCCCAAGTAGCGATTCATACGGGAAGTATTGAGGATATGCCCGCCGTGGGGCACGGCACCGGCGGCAAGGCCGGTTCGGGCGCCCTGAACCGTTACCGGGACACGCTCGGCATGGAGCTTTTCCAAAATGGCACGGACCTCGTCTTCCGTTGTCGGAAACGAGATGCTCGATGCTTCGCCCGATGCGCGAGATTCATCGCGGCCATACTCTTCGAACTCGTCGGTGAAGGGTTTGATGGTTACAGACACGCGAACTCCCCCTTTAGCTAACTACAGTGTTTGCAGGGAGATGTTACCGCATCGTTTCGTCGACGTGTTCGAGACCGTCTCCATAATTGGCGATTTTTACGTTCGTGCAATTCGGCGAGCGGCTGGATTTCCTCGGCAGACGATGCTTTTAACACATATGGCCCCGCCGTCACTGACCGCGCGATTGCCGCTCGAAAAAAGTTGGAGTATTTTTTGCCGCCTTTTACCTGCGGAGACGCCAATCCGTCAAGCATTTGGTCAGCAATTGGTCAAGTAACGGCTGATACGGTCGGCATCGACAGCCAAAACCGACAGAAGTTTTGGCCCCAGAAGCAGGGAGGTTCCCATGGCATATTACTGGCCCCAGTACGGCATCGCCATCGAAGTCGACGACGATCCCCATCTCCTGCCTTTCGACGAAGAGGCATTCCCCGATACGACGGTCTACCACGTTACCACCGATGTGATCTGCGACCCCGAGTCGTTCTCGGCGCTCGCCCACCGCATCGCGCATATCCACGACATCGAGCTCCCTCCCGACTTCGACGAGCTTGTCTACTCACGCCGCCTGATGCTTCACATGCTCTTTGGAGCGAACCCGTCCACCTTTGCGCGCATCTATACCGCCAAGGATGCCGCATGAGCGCGAAGAAGCCACCCCACTTTGCAGGCCTGGGTCGTCGCAAGAAGCTCATCGTTGCCTGCTTGGCCATCGTCTGCGCCCTTGTCGCCGTAGGACTATACGCTTGGCAGTCGCAGCCCGTACCCGAGGCGGGCGCTTCGGTTACGACGGCCGAGGGCAAAACGCGTCAGGAAATCCAAGATGAGCTCGACGCCATAGTCCGCGACAACATGATGACGATTTCGGTCGCACCGGTCGCTCAGCTGCAGGAGGACGGCAAGCTGCGCGTCAACGTGCAAAACGTCCAAGACAATAAATTTCCCCAGCGATTCCGCGTCATCCAAAACGACGAGACCATGTACGAATCCGGTGTGGTCGAGACCGGCAAGACAATCGAAACGTGCCCCGCCGGCGACATCAAAGAAGGCGAGGCGTACATCGAGATCCAGGCACTCGATGCCAAGACCCTCGACAGCCACGGCAATCCGACACGTGTCAAGGTGCGGGTTGAGCAAGCCGAGAACTAGCTTTTCCGGCCGACGCGGCACCGCACGCAATTCACCAGCATTCGTCCAATCATCGCGGGGACGGCCCGCGGCGAATAGAAAGGAACGACCATGGACATCACCAGGAACATGAACGGAGCCAGAGCGCTCGTCGTGGGCGCGGGGCTCGCGCTCGCGCTCGCAATGGGCGCCGCCCCGACGCCAGCTATGGCGGCCGGGCGCGTTGGAACCACGAAAGTAATGGTCAGGACCGAGATCGACAACGTTGAGTTCAAAGTTCCGACGGTTATTCCCTTCGTCGCCAAGGCCGACGGCACGCTTCAGGGCCCCTCAGAAGACGCGACCACCATCGACAATCATTCGGCCTACGGCATCCATGTCACCAACATGAAGATCGACGCCATGAACACCTGGACCATTGCTGCCGACGCCAAGGCCGGAACCGCGCAGAACTCCATCGACTTTAAGGTCGGCCCCGACGGCGCGCTCCAGAACGCCAGCGCCGCAATGCAGGGAACGGGCCTCGATCTTTCCAAGAATGCAGCCTTCGACATGGGCTACCAGGGCATTGCCGGTGGCACGGACAAAATTAAGCTCAAGACAAGCGGAAACGTCGCCCGCGTCACGCGCGACATCTTCCGCGTAACCGGCGAAGGCGATCAGGTTGCAACGATCACCTGGACGGTCGAGCCCGGTGCGCACACGGCATAAGGCCGTCGCCCTGGCCGCCGCCGTCAGCATCCTAGCGTTTGGGCCAGCCATGGCCTTTGCCCAGCAAGAACAGGCGCAGGCCGCCACGCAAGTGACGGTCGACCTCTCGGAGCTCGACCGCAGCGACCGCGAGGAACCGTTGGCGCAGACAGGCGACAAACGATGGCTCTTGGCAGCAGGCGCCGCAGCAGCAGGCGCGGGAACCGCCGGCCTCGGTCTGCACATCAAACACAGCCAGAAACAAAACATGAACAGGCCGCACTAAATTAGCTAAGGAGACCCCATGGCATCGAAGAACCTTTTGCCCGTCGTCGCACTCTGCGGCGCGCTCGCAACCGGAACGCCTGTCGCCGCTTGGGCGACTCCTGTCATGGCAGACTCCTTACCAGCGGCCCTAAGCTCCGCACCAAATCCGTCGAGCGCCATTGCGTGCAAGCGTTTTTCGATCGCACAGGCCGCAATCTCAACCTCGGGATGCCTTCGTCGTAATACGGACGGCTCGATAGTCGTGGATATCAATCGTTCGAACAAGGCAAACGGCTCCCAGGCGGGGTGCGCCGTCTGCACGTGGCGCTCGGTTGTGCTCGATGCAGATGGCGATCCATGCAATTTAGAGCTGCGCATCGACATCGCTTCGGTCGATGACTCGGCGAACGGAGCGAAGGTCGCCTTCGACGGTACGTTTTTTGAGAAAGGAGGCGGTATATGTCTGGGCTGCGCCGCCGCGAATGCAGACGATGCGCAGCCCACCCTCTCATTCACGGCATCGTTGCGACTGACCAAAGCCGGCACCGATGCCATCGCGGCGGGAGAAGCGTCCCTGCTGTTCTACGCCGTCAGCGCCAAAGACACAGACGCTCATTTCGAGAAGCCAGCCGGATCACTCAGTCTTACACGAGGGATAGAGGCAGGCCCTATTGAAATCGATGCCCACGCGCAAAGCAGGCAACGCATTCTTGCCGACCCGGCGCTTCTCGAAATGGAGTGGAACGGATCCGGAGCCATCGGAATTCTCCCCTCCGCGCTTGACGCCAAGACGCTCCCCTCAAACGACGAACCCATCAACGCAACCATACAAGAAGAGAGCGCGGACAAAGAAGCAGGTGCGGGCGACACGCCGTCGCCGACAAACAGCGCCCCAGCTTCTTTCGAAGCACCGAATGAGCCCGTTACCGATCCAGACGATCCCGAGCTCGCGGACAGGCTGGGGCTTGCTGATCCTCAAGAGATCGATGAAGGTAACTGCTGCGTGCTTGCCGCGCTCGACCACACAGAGGTCATCGACGCTGCGAACATCGAAGTTGCCGCCGCCAATCAGCCCGTCCGCAAGTCGGCCATCATCGCATTTCCCGAATCCATCGAAGTCGTCTTTTTGCCATCGGGCGAGGTCGTGGCCCCAACACTGCTCACCTTGTTGGGCGCCAAGAATACTCGAAACGAAATTAAAAAGGTCACGGTTGTCGAACCTGCAACCACCGCCAAGCTGCGTCTATACGCCGTTGCCCCAGACGGAGGCAAGACCTTGGAATTCGATGGCGACACACTCCTCGCCTGGCGACGTCTGGACATTATGCAAGACGTCTCGTATCAGATCGAACTCGTAGGGTTTGATCGTGCCCGCGATGCCAATATCATCGCCGCGGCTATTGAATCCCCACAGCGGCTTATGACGTTGCGCTTTGACTACTATCCCTATGTCCCGACAACCACCTGAGGCTTAAATGCTGCGCACCATTCCTAATACCACTTAAATAACGTATTAGATGAGTCGCGATGTGCCTCGCATTTCGTTCTGCTACGATTGCCACGTTGGCATCAATACAGGAGGGCTCATGCCGGGCTTGGGAACAATCATCAACGTTGTGCTTTTAGTTGCGGGCGGTCTTTTGGGATTAGCGGGCGGCCGCTTCATTACACCGCGCATTCAAGACACGCTCATGAAAGCATCGGGGCTGTGCGTCCTGTTTATCGGCCTTGGCGGCACCATGCAAAAGATGCTCCTTATCGATGGGAAGGCGCTGGCGACCACTGGTACCACCATGCTCATTGTCTCGTTCGCCCTCGGCTCGCTCATCGGCGAGGCCATCAACTTGGAGGCCGCCATCGAGAACCTTGGCGAATGGCTCAAGCGCAAAACCGGCAGCGAGGGCGATAACGAGTTCACCAACGCTTTTGTCTCGACTTCACTCACCGTGTGTATCGGCGCCATGGCCATTGTGGGATCGATCCAGGACGGTCTGCTCGGTGACTGGTCAACGCTTGCCCTGAAAGGCGCATTGGACTGCATCATCGTCTGCACCATGACGGCGTCGCTTGGCCGCGGCTGCATTTTCTCCGCCCTGCCCGTCGCCGTGTTCCAGGGGACGATCACGCTGTTTGCCGGCGCACTCTCCCCCATCATGACTACGGCAGCCCTCGACAGCCTTTCGCTCGTAGGCTCCATGCTCATCTTCTGCGTCGGCGTCAACCTCATCCGTCCTCAGACCTTCCGCACGGCCAATATGCTCCCCTCCGTCGTCATCGCCGTCATCTACGCCCTCCTGTTCTAAATCTATCTACGCAGCAGTATCTCGAACACCTGTTTGATGCTGTGCTATGATATGAGGTCACCGAAGCTGCGTTAGGAGAGGAGAAGCGGTGGCCGACCAGGACATCAAAATGCTCATCGAGCGCATTATGGCCGAGGCTCGGACCCATCAGTCCGCCCGTTTCTCAAACGAAATCTACGCAGACGAGCCGATTCTCAAAACCGGCCGACAGATGCAGAATTTCCTCCCCGACCAGTACCGCAAAATGCGCGAGATATCGCGCTGGCAGGATGACCCCAAGGGCGGTGCGGGCCGCTGGCTTTCGGAAGCCGAGCTTTTTTACCGCCAGGGCCTGCTGATGGCCGACTTTGAGGACGACTGTCCCTACAACGGCACCTTTAAGTCGTACTTTCCCACCTACAACGCCATGAGCGACCGGCAGCTGCGCGGCTACTTTACCTGGCGTGCCCAAGTGCGCCGCGGAACCGTCGAGGAAACGTCTACATCCTTTGCCTTTCTGTATCTCTATGAGCTGATTTGCGGCATTGGCGTAGATAATCCGCTCGAAGGTTTTAACAAGATCAAGGCCTTTTGGGATGCCTACCGCGCCTTTGAGCCCGGCATCGACCGGTTTGCGCGCGTGTGGCTGCAGGATTACGCCGTGTTCCACGCGCTCGACCCCAAGCTGCTTCGTGACTCTAAAACCGTCATGTTCGATAATGCCCTTATCGAGCTGCGGCACGCGGCACGAGACCTTGTGCCAGCGCCGGCACCGTCCGGCCAGACCCCTAAGCGTCGCAAAACCTCCGAGCCCACGCTCCCCCTTCCGCCCGATGAGGTGCGCGAGGAGCGACTCATGGCCGCCATCAACGCCCTCTCCACGTACAACCTAAGTAACTCGCGGCTCGACCGCAGCCACCACCGCGATCTGCGCCACGTGGCGTGCGCCGTGTATGTCCGTATGGCGCGCTACTATGACACGCACCGAAAGACCGGCATCGTGGCGAGCTTATTTGGGGAGGAGACGGCCATGCCCTACACCATGTTTGCCTCGGCCGTATTCTTTGCGCCCGAGCGCCACGAGGACTGCGAATACCGCCTGGATCCTATCCATATCTACCGTTGCCAAAACGGCTTTTGGGAATGCATGCGTATCCACGGTAGTAGGCAAAAGAGCAGCAAGCTCGGTGAAATGATGCGCGCCTGCGACCAACGCCTGCGCCTGGCGCTGGACCCCGCCCATCCCCTTAAGGAAGAAAAGGTCCCCAAATATCTGGCCAAGATTATCGATGACGAGATTGTGGCATGGCTTTCGTGGGACGCCGCACACCAGCCCGTCAAGATCGATATCGACCTGACTCAGCTGGGGCACATTCGGAGCGCCGCTGCGCAAACGCGCGAAGCGCTTTTGATCGATGAAGAGCGCGAGGACAGCGCACCTGTGGAAGCCGAGGCAGCGGACTCAGGGCAACCGGAAGCCGAGCCCGTAGCCGACGCGATTGTCGAGGCGGTCGCGGCACCCATTCGGCAGGACGAGACCGACGAGCCAACCATATCCACCGAACAGTTTGGTGTCGTGGCACCGCTTCTCGCGCCGACGCCCGCGTTCGCAGCTGTTACGCCCGCTGACGCCACGAACGAACTCACGCCTGCCGCAGACGCCTATCTCCGCGCGCTGCTCGTGCACAACGCAGTACAGGCGGAATCGGCGGTAGTGCAATCGGGGCAGAGCGAGGACATGCTCGTCGACAGCATCAACGAGGCGCTCTTTGACCTGGTGGGAGACACCGTAATTGAATTTAGCGCGGCAGGACCGCAAATTATCGAGGATTACGAAGCAGACGTGAGAGGATACCTAGACTATGAGTGATATCGCATCCGCAGCACCCCGCGTGCCCAAGCGCGTCGCCGCCGTCATTCTCAACTCACTCAAGGGCGGCGTGGTCCCGCGCATCGGCCTTCCCTACATCACCGTAGGGCGCGAGGTCGAGATCCGCGCCCTGCTCACCGATCTGAGTCTCATCGCCGACGGTGGCGCGAGCTTCCGCTTTCTGGTCGGTCGTTACGGCGCCGGCAAGAGCTTTTTGCTCCAGACCATCCGCACGCACGCCATGGGCGAGGGATTCGTCGTCGCTGATGCCGACCTGTCGCCCGAGCGCCGCCTGCAAGGCGGTCAGGGGCAGGGCCTTGCCACCTACCGCGAGCTCATCCGCAACATATCGACCAAGACGCGCCCCGAGGGCGGTGCGCTCAACCTTATTCTGGATCGCTGGGTCGCCTCGTGTGCCGACGTCGACGAGTCAGTCGTCAATACCCAACTGGCCCCGCTCGAGGAGATGGTCCACGGCTTTGACTTCACCCGCATGCTCCGCCGCTATCGCACGGCCGTATCCGAGGGCGACGAAGAGGCCATGAGCCGCGTGACCAAATGGATCCGCGGCGAATACCGCACCAAGAGCGAGGCTCGCGCCGAACTGGGCTCCTCGACCATCATCAGCGATGACGACTGGTACGACTACGTTAAGCTCATTGCACGCTTTTTGGTCTGCAGCGGATACAAGGGCATGCTGGTGCTCATCGACGAACTCGTGAATCTGTACAAGATTCCCAACGCGATCACGCGCCAATACAACTACGAGAAGATCCTGACTATGTACAACGACACGCTCCAGGGCAAGGCGCAGTACCTGGGCATGATCATGGGCGGCACTCCAACCTCCATCGAAGACCGCCGCCGAGGCGTGTTCTCCTACGAGGCCCTGCGCAGCCGGCTCGCTCAGGGCCGCTTTGCGCGCGAGGACCTTAAGGACATGCTCGCGCCCATCATCCGCCTGCAGCCGCTCACCTATGAGGAGTTGCTGGTGCTGATCGAAAAACTCATGCAAATTCACGCCGGCTACTTTGGCTGGACGCCCACGCTTACCGAGAACGACTTGGTGGACTTCCTC
>JBKTBE010000043.1:0-18425 GCA_046883645.1 Collinsella sp.
GTATCAGTATCGTCGCCTGGCCGAGGCCGGCGTGAAGTGCGTATTTGGCACCGAGCTTACTGCCGAGGACATTCAACGCGACTACGCCGGCTACGAGGTTGTCCTGGCTTATGGCGCCGAGCCCATCGCTCCGGCCTTCATGCAGGGCTTTAAGCAGGTTATGACGGCTGACGACCTGCTGGGCGGCAAGGCTTTCCCGGGCAAGAAGATCGTCATCGTGGGCGGCGGCACCGTCGGTTGCGAGACGGCCGATTACCTGGCCCCGTTGGTCAACGACCTGTCGCCGGCCAATCGCGATGTCACCGTCATCGAGATGACCAAGACGCTCGCTGCCAACGAGGGCGGTGCCGGTCGCGCGGTGCTCATCACGCGCATGCTCTCCAAGGGCGTTCACGTGCTGACCGAGGCCAAGGTGACCGAGATTACCGAGGACACCATCAGTTACGAAAAGGACGGCGAGGTCCACACTATCGCCGATGCCGATACGCTGGTGCTTGCCATGGGCTATCGTCCCAATACCAAGCTGGCCGACGACCTGGCTGCAGCCGGTGTTGCCACCCACGTGCTGGGCGACGCCAACAAGTGTGGCAACATTCGCGACGCCATCGGCGATGGCTACAAGGTTGCCTGCGAGCTCTAGTCAACCCCTTGTTGCGTGGGGGGCAGGTTACTTTGCACCAACTTGGCGCATGTAAACCTGGCCCCATTGACGAGGTTTCCGCCATCCCAGGGTGGCTTCATGGAGTAGCGCCCGTGCGCATCGATTCCCTCTCATAGATGTGCGGCACAAAGGGCCCCGAGCTCACACGAGCTCGGGGCCCTTTTCGTCTGGATTGGGGACGCATAGCCGGACGTAAACAATTTGCGTCTGGTAATAAGCGTACGAAAGCGCAATTTACGTCTTAATTCCGTACGCAAATCAAGACGAAAATCGTTTACGTCTGCTTTAAATCCGTACGAAAACGGTTTTCGTCTTGCAGGGCAGTTGCCGTTTCTACAGTTCAACTTCCAGTTCGGCTTTGTGCTCGTAGAGGTAGTCGCGCATGTAGGGGATGGCAAATGAGACCTTGCCGTACGAGGGAGCCTCGATAATCGATTCTCTTAACAGGCGGCTGCGGACGGAACTCACCTGTTGAGGCGTTTTGTTTAGGGCATCGGCAACCATGCTGGTCGAGCTCGTCTGCCCCAAAGACGCCATGCTCAGCAGATAAGCGATGCACGTGGGCGGAATGCGCTGCAGCGCGGGCTCAATCACCATGGCGCAGAAGCGTTCGCGTGCCGTTGCAATGCCGCGCTCGGCTTCTTCTTCTCCAATAATCGCTGTATGTGCGCGTCTCGCCAACTGCCATGCGTAGTATCCAACGAGTTGGATCATGAAAGGATAGCCTTGCGTTGCCTCGGCAAGTTGGCCGGCAATACCTGGCTGCAACTCCATGCCAGACGCTTCAATGGTTTCCTCGAGGGAGTACGACACTTCGGTTACTGCCACAGCCTTCAGGTCAAAGGGGAGGGCACGGCGCAAAAACGTAAGTGTCTTTCCGTTGATGATGCTTTCAATCATCGAAGGCAGCCCAGCAAAAACAAAGGCGATATCAAGGTCTTCGCCGATAACTTGCTGAATCGCAATGGAGAGCGTTCGGACCTCATCGAGCTCTGCGTCTTGAACTTCGTCGAGAGTGATGAGCAGGCCATTTCCATTCTTGGATATTGTCTGTCTCATGGCGTCGCGTAGCGATGGGCCGATTCGCTCAATATCTATGCTGCCGATGGATATGCCAGCTACGGTGGGCTCAAATCTGGCGTGTTTGGCCTGGAATTTGGGCTGCAGCTGTTCGAGAATGCGCTGGCAAAGTCCCTCGGTTGCGACCTCTTTTATGACCGTCCAGCCACGGCTTTGCGCCAAACGTGAGCACTCGTCAAGGAGGACCGTCTTGCCCGTTCCACGGACGCCGGCTATGCGCATTAGGCGCCCCGGGGCACCGGGCCCGTTGACGAGGCCCTCATTGAATTCTTCGAGCACATCTTCGCGGCCGATAATCGTGGGAGGTGTTTTACCTGCTGTGGGCTTAAAAGGGTTTGTTTGCATGTGAGCCACCTTTGCTCAAGATATAGCAAGATATAGCAAAGTATAGCAAGATATAGCAAAGTATAGTGAGATATAGCAAAGTAAGCGCTACTCGCGGGTTTTGCGGTGGTGCTATTTTCCAAATGCCGCGCGGATAAAGCGCTGGACGAACAGCTTGTTGGCAACTCACGAGGGCTCGGGGTGCCAATTTGGGGTGCAGTAGTGCTGCGCCACGAAAAGGGCCTATCTACTACGTTTAAGCCGCAGGGGTCAACCATAGTCGGCTTTTTCGAAAATCGACAAGCTCTCTACCAGCGGTTTTGTTTTCGCACTTTTCAGCATGGTCTGGGCTCTCCGCGTTAACGTAGTAGATGGGCCGCTTTTGTGGCAAGGGGCCGACCTGCGGCCCGGGGTGGCCAAAAAGCCCCGTCCCAAAAAGACTGTTGGAAGTTGCGGTGGAATAGTTCCTGTTTTTGCTGCTGAAGGCTTTGAGCAGGAACTATTCCACCGCAACTTATGAGGGGGCGGGGGATGCGATAGTATTACGTGGTGGTATTCGACTAACCGAGGGTTTATCCGAGGGCTTTATGGAACAGCACCAGCATTATCAGAGCTTGCAAGATCAGGCATACAACGCACTGCGCTCCAAGATCATCTATGCCGAGCTCAGGCCCGGCACGCGCCTTTCGGCGATTGGTCTGGAAAAGGAGACGGGAATCGGGCGCACGCCCATTCGCGAGTCCTTTGTGCGCCTGCGTGAGCAGGAGCTGGTGGAAACGCGTCCCAAAAGCGGCACCTATGTCTCGAAAATCAGCATGGAGCGTGCCGAGAATGCCTGTTTCTTACGCGAGAAACTCGAGAGAAGCGTGCTTATTAAATGCTGTTCGGCCGCCTCGCCCGAGCAAAAGCATCGGCTTGAGCAGATTCTTGCCGAGTCCGAGTCGCTCGACCATAGCGAAACGCGTCGCTTTTTCGACCTGGATAACCTGTTTCATGAGACGTGTTTTGTGATTGCCGGTCGCCACATGCTGTGGGATTGGATGAAGAGCATCAATACGCATTTTGAGCGGTATAACTGGCTGCGTATGGTGTCGCAGGATCTGGATTGGGAGCCGATTCGTCGGCAGCATCGCCGAATTCTCGAGGCTATTAAGAGGGGCGATACCGATGCGGCGAGCTATCTGGCCGAGACACACTTGCATCTGATGCCCGAGGAGCAGGGCCCGGTTATTGCCTTGCATCCCGATTATTTTGAGCTGTCCAAAGACTCGGCCATCTAGCCCATCATCGCATCTGCTCGAGACGCAAAAACGATGCTGCTCACCTACAGCGTTTTGCAACCGAGATTTTTAATAATGCCTAAAATGGCTCAGACCGCCGACAATTGGGAAACGGGGTGCGCTATGGCGCAGATGAGAATCAAGGACATTGCCGCCGAGGCGGGCGTGAGCCCGGCCACCGTTTCGCGCTATCTCAACAACCGTCCCGGTCAGATGACCGAGGAAACCCGCGCCCGCATCGCCGAGGTTATCGAGCGCACGGGCTATCGTCCCCGTGCCGCCGCGCGCAACCTGCGCAGCTCGCGCACCAACCTTATCGGCGTGATCCTGGCCGACATCGCCAACCCGTTCTCGAGCGCCATGCTCGAGGGCCTTTCCGCCAGCGCCGCCGCGCGCGGCTGCTCGCTTATGACGGCCATTAGCGGCAACGACTCTGCCAAGGAGGCTGAGTCGCTCACCAGGCTCATCGATGCGGGCGTGGACGGCCTGGTCGTCAACACCTGCGGCGGCAACGATGCGGCGATCGCCGCGGCTGCGGGGCGCCTGCCAGTCGTGCTGCTCGACCGCGACATCGAGGACGGCGGCATCGATCTGGTGACGTCTAACAACCGCGAGCTCGTTGCCGGGCTGGTCGACGCCTTGGCTGCTGCGGGCAGTGAGCGCCTGTGCCTGCTCACCGAGGCAAGCGACGACAGCCCCGTCCGTCGCGAGCGTGCCGAGGCCTTTACCGATGAGCTCTCGCGTCGCGGACTTGCCGGCGAGGTTGTCACCCTGGCCGACGGTGGCGCTGAGGGCATCAGCCGTCTGGACGAGGCCATTCGCGATTATGCAGGTAAAAAGCTCGGCCTTATCGCCGTCAACGGTTTGGTCTTCTTGCGCTTGACCGAGGCGCTGGCCCAGCTTGGCCCCTCGCTGCCGGCGGGCCTAAAGATCGCGACGTTCGATGACTATCCCTGGAACCACGTGCTCTTTGGCGGCGTGACCACGGCCGCGCAGGATACCCTGACGATTGCCGAGCGCGTGGTCGAGCGCCTATCCGAGCGCATCGACATCGTCACCACCACGGTAGGCGAGGCCGCAAGGCTCGCGCCCAAGCGCATCGAGATCCCCGGCCACATCGAACACCGCGCCTCGACCTCGCGCTAGTCTGTGTGATAATATATAGACAATGTCATACAGGAGGTATCCATGGCTGCGTCTGTGCTGAGTGTGCGAGTGGACTCGTCAATTAAAGACTCATTTGCCGAACTGTGCGAAGAGCTTGGCATGACTTCGTCTGTTGCGGTCAATATGTTTATGAGGCAGATGCTGCGCGAGCGCTCTCTGCCGTTTGTTCCTTCACTTGGTAAAAGCTCTGCGAGCGAAAGCGCCGCGGCGGGCATTTTGGATACTGCCCAGATTGAGTCCGCCGTCCGCGAGGCAGCCAGCACGATTCCCGCCATCAAAACCGTGATTCTATTTGGTTCGTATGCCCGTGGCGAGGCGCATGCCGATAGTGATATTGACTTGCGCCTCGAAGTCGATCGCGAGCGGGGCTTTGGTCTTTTCGCGCTGTCGGCATTTGGTGAGGCGGTGCGCAAAAAAACCGGGAGGCAGGTTGACCTCGTCTCGAGTGACTATCTTGATGACGATCTTGCCGCGGTAATCGAGCGCGAAGGAGTGATCCTCTATGATCGCGCGTAAGTCAGACGGCCTCCGCGCTCAAGAGGTTTTGGAAGCCATCTCTGAAACGAACGAGCGCATCAAGGCTTTTGATATCACCGAGGACCAGTTTCTGCATGCGAATGACGTGCGGACGAGGGCGTTGGCGGACTCCCTTTTGATGTGTGCGCTTAGGGTAACGGAAGAAGCGGGCAAGTTGTCGGAACGCTCGCAGCGGCTTCATCCCGAAATCGAATGGCGTGGAATTATCGGCATGAGAAATTATCTTGCGCATGATTACGGCAATGTTGACCGCTCGGTTGTTTGGGATGCAGTGACGATGGAGTTCCCTACGCTGGAACGAGCCTGTAGACAAATTGTCTCCGAATCTGAACGCTAGCCGCTCGTTCGCAACTGCCTGTTCGCGCACGTTTTTTGAGCGCTTGATACGCTTTAACCCTGCGGAAACATTTTTCTGCGATAGTATCTGCGATATAGACCAGTCGAAACCCGCCCGAAAGAAAGGGGAGCGACATGAACCAGCAGAACATCGATTACGTACTCCGCTCCGTAGAGCAGCGTGACATCCGCTTTGTGCGTCTGTGGTTTGTCGACATTCTCGGCCGCCTCAAGAACTTTGCCATTAGCCCCGAGGACCTCGAGGTCGCTTTTGAGGAGGGTATTGGCTTTGACGGCTCCGCCATCGAGGGTTTTGCCACGCCCGAGGAAGCCGACATGCTGGCGTTTCCCGATGCTTCGACCTTCCAGATCCTGCCGTGGCGCCCGAGTCACAACGGCGTCGCCCGCGTGTTTTGCGACGTGTGCACTCCCGATTGCAAGCCCTTTGCCGGCGACCCGCGCGATGCCCTGCGCCGCATGTTCCGCAAGGCCGAGAAGGCCGGCTATCTGCTCAACGTGGGCGCCGAGCTGGAGTATTACTACTTCCCCGACGAGCACACCCCCGAGCCGCTCGACAACGTGGGCTACTTCGATCTTTCGGTGAGCGATGCCGCCCGCGACCTGCGCCGCAACACGGTCCTCACGCTCGAGAAGATGTCCGTGCCCGTGGAGTACACCTTCCACGCCGCCGGCCGCTCGCAGCACGGTATGAGCCTGCGCCATGCCGAGGCCCTGAGCATGTCCGATGCCATCACCACGGCCAAGCTCATCATTAAGCAGCAGGCCTACGAGAGCGGTTGCCACGCCTCCTTTATGCCCAAGCCGTTGGCGGGCGAGGACGGCAGCGCTATGTTCCTGTGCCAGTCGCTATTCGACCACGACGGCAACAACGTCTTTTGGGGCGAGGACGACGAGAAGTACCATCTTTCCGACATCGCCAAACACTACATGGCCGGCATTCTGGCGCATGCCCGCGAGATCAGCGCCATCACCAACCCCACGGTCAACTCGTACAAGCGCATCACCACGGGCGGCGACTCCGTGCCGCAGTACGCCACGTGGGGCTTGCGCAACCGCGCGAGTATGGTCCGCATCCCGGTCTACAAGCCCGGCAAGCAGCTGTCCACGCGCATCGAGCTGCGCAGCCCCGACCCCATGGCCAACCCGTACCTGGTCAACGCCGTCACGCTGGCGGCCGGTCTGGACGGCATCGAGCGCAAGCTGGAGCTCCCGCCCGAGGCCACGGCCGAGACGCTCAAGCTCACCGACCGTCAGATGGTCGAGGCCGGCTACACGCCGCTGCCGCGCTCGCTCAAAGAGGCGCTCGACGTGTTTGAGGGCTCGCAGTTTATGAAGGATGCCCTCGGCGAGCACATCCACAGCTTCTTCCTCAAAAAGAAGCGCGACGAGTGGCATAAGTTTGAGTCTACGATCACCGAGTGGGAGATCAAGCACTACCTGGCGAACTCCTAATCGCGCTGGCTTGTTCCAGTACGATTGAGCTCATTTCCTTGGAGGCCGATATGTCCGATAAGAGTGCCCTGTTCATGGCGCGCACGACGCGCTTCCACGAGTTTGCCCGCAGCTTGACGACCACCCTGGGTGTCGAGGTGAGCCTGGCAACCCCCGATTCGCCGACTGCAGCGCACGACTTTGACCTGCTGATTCTCGATTCCGATGGCATCCGCAGCGACCGCATCGATCAAATTGCCAAATGGCTCGACGACCGCGGCGGCGTTCCCATGCTGGTGATCGTCGACGACGAGGCGCTCGGTACCCTGCGCCTGCCGAATCACGCGCATGCCGACTTTGTGTGCCCCACGGCGACGCCCAACGAGCTCAAGGCTCGTGCGCAGCGCCTGATGGGCGAGGAGGAGACCGTCACCGCCGACGATGTACTCAACATCGATAACCTCGAGATCAACCTGGCCACCTACCAGGTGACGCTCGATAACGAGCCTATCGACCTGACGCTGATGGAGTACTCGCTGCTGAGCTTTTTGGCGACGCACCCCAACCGTGCCTACAGCCGCGAGGTGCTGCTGCACCGCGTGTGGGGCTTTGAGTACTGTGGCGGCACGCGCACCGTTGACGTGCACATTCGACGTATCCGCTCCAAGGTGGGCCCGCAGATCGCGGCGCACATCACCACCGTCCGCGGCGTGGGCTATCTGTTTAAGGACTAGCAAGTAAATAGAGGAATGTGAGGGTACCGGAGATTTCTCCAGTACCCTTTTCTCGTTTAGGGCGAAAAGAAGACCTTTCACCGATTTAAAGTGGGTCAGTAAAAACAATATCAAACGTATAACTATCTCACGAATATCATTTAGTTACCGTATCTCCCTACTGCACGGATGGAGGAAGAAATGCGTTATTCGAGAAAGGTGATTGTCGGATTCATAGTATTGCTTGCCGCCCTGATGTCTCCAAGGTTGGTTTTTGGAGACGACGACTTGGTTCGTGTCACACCGCAAATAGCTGTGGAGCAAGCGCAAGCTTTCTTTGATGACGTATCGGATGAGCCGGTGACCGCTTGTGACCCAGTAAAAATGGTGAATTCCGATGGGGAATCAATCGGGTATATCGTTCGCGCGAAGCGGGATGACGTTAACTATGGCTACGTCGTATTTGATTCAGAGCGATCTTGGTGGATCAGCGAATACTGCTTGGCTCCGAACGCCCCTATGCCCATTGAGAATACAAGCGATGAAATAGCTCTTCTCGCATCCCAAGATGACATCGTTGCTTTGAAATTTGACGAGCTGTCTTTTGGTATTGCAGATCTGGATAATAACGTTGTTTTAGATGAGAAGGGATGCCGGTCAACAGCGGTGTTTTCTGTGGGAAATAGCCGCAGCGGATCTCCAGGCAGGTTCGAGGATGTTTTCGTATCGCCCAAAGACCTGTATAAGCAAGGATATGTCATTGACGCAAGTAAAACAATTTCAGGGATGATAACGCCTACACAATCAGAGGTTATTAAAGAAACGGGGACCTATGCTTGCGATGTGTCTGCAATGTTTGCGGTAAGCAGCCATTATGTAACGCTAAATCGGCTCAAATTGCCAGACTTATATCATGAGCTTTGGCAGTTATCGGGAACATCCGGCGATCCAAATAAGTCATTCGATCAAGCTACGGGCCTTTACTTTACCCAAGGAAGGACTCCATCTCCAAATGCTGCCCCGGCTATTAAGGAGTTCTGTGCTAGGCGCGGGAAAAGGCTTGAGACATCATTTGCTTGGTATCCATCTTGGGATTCTTTCAGGGCAACTGCAGATTCTGGAAATCTCAGTATTTTTTCTGGGACTCTCAGGTCAAGCCATGACGCTCATGCGATGGCTGTTGCGGGATATGTGGCTATGCATAATACATATTCAAATGATAAGAAATATATGCTTGTTGTCTGGGACGGTTGGTTCAATCAGCTGCGTTTTCTTCCATATGACACAACGATTTATATATCGCATGAAGGGACGTATTGTGGAGAGTGACGGCGAAGATGATAGAAAACGCATACGTAAAACGCTGGGGCTTCTTTGCGCATTTCTTGGGATATTGGTTGTCGCGGCCTATCAACCGAGCCCCTCGGTCGTTGGTGGAAAAGATGACGAACATATTTCAGTTGAAGTACAGACGCTGTCGGATATTCATAACGGGCAATTTGAGGCGCTTATGCCAAGTGGTTGCCGTAAGAAAATCGATATGCGCCGTAAGTCAAGTTCCGGATATGTCTCAGGGTTGAAAGCAGGTGATAAATGGATTCTAGTTTTTGTGGAAGATAAGGAACTTGACGGGACTGTTCTGTATCCCCATTCAGCTGAGAAAGTCAAATAAAGTAGACAAGGGGAATGAAGAATGATTGATAGAAAGCAGTTTTTAGGTCTGATGGCAGGGGCTCCTATTTTGATGCGAGCTGGGATGGCAGAAGCCGTGGAGTTGCCGGACGCTCGGAAGCGATTGACGCTCGTGGTCGACACGGTGGTCAGAGATGAAAATGGCAATGAAAAAACGCGAACAAGAAGCAGAGAGACTATTTTCACGCCAGAGAGCGAAATTGTGTCTGCGGACGCTATGGCCGGTGATGTCATAACAATCCAGAGGGAATCAGATGAAACGTTGCCGCTGCTTGCCAAGATTGAGCTCACGGTCGCTTATTTTAACGATAAAACAGAAATTGAGATTCGTTCCGGAAAGTACTCGATAGTCCAAACCGATCCGCTTGTGATGTATGCAAACGCTTGGTACGCGCTCATGCAGAAGGATAAATACGTGATGAATAACTTCACGGAAAGCGAAGCATCATATGAAACGGGGTGGGGGCCAACGCCATACGACGCGGAGAAAGATAAGTGGACGTGCGGATCAGGCATGGGTGCGACGATTACGGACTTTATTAACGATTCAACATATAGTTTTGCTATCGACTGTTATATCGAATAGACATGACGGCATAAAACGAATTGGCTTATAAGCATGTCATTACTTAAGCAAAGCTGAAATCTTGGCATCTAGTGCTCGGGACTGCCCAGCTTGGGGTACAACTCAACGTGAACAATGATGGCCCGCCACATGTTTGGCGGGCCTTTGGTTATTTGACGAAAGGATCGCAGCCATGAGCGAGTACGATTCCCAGCGTCCCCAGGATGCGGGCAACGCCGGCGAGACCCAGCAGCAGCCGCGTGTGCAGGTGGAGTCGACGCCTGCCGGCAGTAACATTCCCTACGTGCAGGCCTACGACACGCAGACCGGAAAGCCGCTGGGCGGTGCGCAGGTCGTGAACAAGCACACGGTGGTCAAGACCAAGACCAAAAAGCTGCCGATTTTTATTACGGCACTCGCCGGCTGTGCCTGCGGCGCCCTGCTGGTCATTGCGCTCATTATGAGCGGTACGCTCAATATCGGTGGCGGCAAGAATGCCGTGACGGCGGGTGCTTCGGGTTCGTCGGCGCAAAAGATTACGATCGACTCCGAGGACACCACGCTGGCCGAGGCCGTTTCTGCCAAGGCATTGCCCTCCGTGGTTTCCATTACCGCCACTTCGAGCGGCAGCCAGAATGGCTCGCTTTCGCAGTCTGCCGACGAGTCGGATAGCTCGGGCAGCGTCGGTTCGGGCGTAGTGCTCGATACCGAGGGCCACATCCTCACCAACAACCACGTGGTCGATGGTTACGACCAGTACGTGGTGACCATGGACGACGGCACCACCTATGAGGCCGAGTTCGTGGGCAACGACGCCTCGAGCGACTTGGCCGTCATCAAGCTCAAGGACGCCGACGCCTCCAAGCTTACGCCGATCGAAATTGGCGACTCCTCCAAGCTCAACGTTGGCGAGTGGGTTATGGCGATCGGCTCGCCGTTCGGCAACGAGCAGTCTGTCTCCACGGGCATTGTGTCGGCGCTGTATCGCTCCACGGCCATGAGCTCTACCAGCGGTAACACCATCTATGCCAACATGATTCAGACCGATGCCGCCATCAACCCAGGCAACTCCGGCGGCGCGCTCGTCAACGACAATGGCGAGCTCGTGGGTATCAACTCGCTCATCGAGAGCTACTCGGGCTCCAGCTCGGGCGTGGGTTTTGCCATTCCGGTCAACTATGCCAAGAACATTGCCGACCAGATCATCGACGGCAAGACGCCGGTGCATCCGTACATGGGCGTTACGCTTTCGAGCGTCAACGCGCTCAACGCCCGTACCAACAAGCTGAGCACCGATAGCGGCGCGTATGTGGCGAGCGTCGTTGAGGATGGCCCTGCTGCCAAGGCTGGCATCCAAGAGGGCGATGTCATTACCAAGCTGGACGACGACGAGATCACGAGCGCCGATGGCTTGATCATCGCACTGCGCAGCCACGAGGTGGGCGAGAAAGTCGAAATCACGCTCATGCGCGGCAAGGAAGAGAAGAAGGTCACGGTTGAGCTGGGCTCCGATGAGGAGCTGTAGAACCAGCAGCAGGACGACAGTTCGACCGACACCGGCAACGGCGGTATTACCGACGAGCAGCTGCGCCAGTACCTGGAGGAGCTGCTAGGCCAGCAGGGCCAGGGCTACGGCCAGGGCTACTAGCGAGCCGCTTCGCACATATCGAAGCCAGAGGGGCTGTCCCGCCAATGCGGGACAGCCCCTCTTTTCTTGTTGATCCGTTGGGGACGGAGGAAAACGGATCACTTGGGGCTGACAAGAGGCCTGGTTCGTAATGGTCTGGACAGTTAGTTCAGATACGTATAAATCTGGGGCAGCTTGGGATGCGTTTTGAGCAATTTTTTGATTGAGATGGGGCTTGAATGGGTGCTTGGGAGGGCGAGCGGGACGTTTACATGGTTTCGAGGAGCTCAAATTAGTTGAAACAGGGGTGTTCGTGCCTGATCCAGCTCTAGGATTTATACGTATCTGAACTAACTGTCCGCCCCGGTCCGGCCGCTGCCGATTCGGTGCGGTTTGAGACCGCTATTCGGCCCCGTTGCGACCGGTGGTACTCTTGTATCCGTTTGAAATCGAGCGAAGGAGTGCCGCTATGGAGCAATCGAGTCTGTTTGGTGACGGCGTGGACATCGATACCGAAACGTCTACGACTGCGGAAGCCACCGCGCCGACCGATGCCCGTGCCCAGGCGGCAGCGCGCGCGGCCGAGCTGCGCCACGAGCTCGACTACCACGCCTATCGCTACTACATGCTCGACGCACCCGAGATCACGGACGCCGCCTTCGACAAAATGCTCGTTGAGCTGCAGGAAATCGAGGCGGCCTATCCCGATCTGGTGACGCCCGACAGCTATACCCAGCGCGTGGGCGGCTACGTGAGCGAGCAGTTTACGCCGGTCACGCACATGGCACGCATGTATTCCATGGACGATGCCATGGATCTGGACGAACTCGACGCATGACTCCAGCGCACCGAGGATGCGCTCGGTGCCGGCAGCGTCACCTATACCTGCGAGCTTAAGATCGACGGTCTGGGCGTGGCCCTTACCTACCAAAACGGCACCTTCGTACGTGCGGCCACACGTGGCGATGGCACCACGGGCGAGGATGTGTCGCTCAACGTGCGCACCATCAAGGATGTGCCCATGCACCTGTCCGAGCCGGCGCTCGCCCACATGGGCGCCGACCGCGAGCGTACCATTGAGGTGCGCGGCGAGGTCTACATGCCTAAGGGCAGCTTTGTTCGTCTGAACGACGAGGCCGATGCCGAGGGTCGCGACCCCTTCGCCAACCCGCGCAACGCTGCCGCCGGCAGCCTGCGCCAAAAGGACCCCAAGATCACGGCACGCCGCGATCTTGCCACCTTTATCTATGCCATCGCCGATACCGATCCGCTGCACGTCCACAGCCAGCGCGAGTTCCTCGACTGGCTGCGCAACGCTGGCTTTAGTGTCAACCCCAACGTGGCCCGTTGTGCCACGCCCGCCGAGGTCCACGAGTTCTGTGCCCAGGCGCTCGAGCATCGCGGCGGCCTGGACTACGACATCGACGGCGTGGTCGTAAAGGTGGACAGCTTTCAGCAGCAGCTCGACCTGGGCTTTACCGCCCGCGCGCCGCGCTGGGCCATTGCCTTTAAGTTTCCGCCCGAGGAAAAGCAGACCGTCCTGCGCGAAATTCGCATCCAGGTGGGCCGCACCGGTGTGCTCACGCCGGTCGCCGAGTTCGATCCGGTGACGGTTGCCGGCTCCACCATCGCGCGTGCCACGCTGCACAACATCGACGAGATTCGTCGCAAAAACGTGCGCGAGGGTGACACCATCATCGTGCACAAGGCGGGTGACGTGATCCCCGAGGTCGTGGGTCCGGTGCTCGACAAGCGCCCGGCTGACAGCGTCGACTGGCACATGCCCGAGGTCTGCCCCGTGTGCGGCAGCCCCGTGGTCCACGAGGATGGTGAGGTCGCTTACCGCTGCGTCTCCATCGACTGCCCCGCGCAGCTCAAGGAGCGCTTGCTCCACTGGGTGAGCCGCGGCTGCATGGACGTCGATGGCCTAGGCGACGAGATCGTCGACAAGATGATCGCCGCCGGCCTGATCCACGATGTCGCGGACTTCTACCAGCTCACGGTTGATGACATCGCCGGACTGGACACGGGGCGCACCTATGCCAGCTCCAACAGCAAAAAGGGCGTCAAGAAGGGCGACCCCATTCCGGTGGGCCTCAAGACGGCCGAAAAGATCGTCGCTGAGCTCAACAAGTCCAAGAGCCAGCCGCTCGGTCGCGTGCTGTTTGCCCTGGGTATCCGCCATGTGGGCAAGAGTGTGGGCGAGGTCATCGCCGAGCGATTCCTGTCGATCGACAAGCTCATCTTGGCGAGTGAAGAGGACATTGCCGAGTGCGAGGGCATCGGTCCCAAGATTGCGGCGAGCGTCAAGCAGTTCCTGGCCGTGCCCGAGAACCTTGCCGTGCTGGAGCGCCTGCGCCAGGCGGGCCTGTCGCTCGAGGTCGATTTGAGCGCCGCGCACGCGCAAGCCGCAGCCGACGCTGGCGTGGCAGGCGAGCTCGCCGACGCACAGCCACTCGCGGGTCTGACCTTCGTGCTCACCGGCACGCTCGTCAACCGCACGCGCGACGAGGTGGGCGCGGCACTCAAGGTGCTTGGCGCCAAGGTTTCGGGCAGCGTGTCAAAGAAGACGAGCTATCTGGTCGCCGGCCCCAAAGCGGGCTCAAAGCTCACCAAGGCCGAGCAGCTGGGTGTGCCCGTGTTGGATGAGGCGGCACTTGAACAGATTTTGGCGACGGGTAGGGTCCCGGAGGCATAATGATTTGTTGAGGAACTGCGCAGAGGCTCAGTTCCTCAACATCTCCTTATAGTGTTTGCCTGTTCAATTTCGATATCGTTTCCCTCGTATGATCCAGATGCGTCTACCGACTCAAAGCGTGAGTAGGAAACTCTTGTCCCAACTTTGATTTGGGAAAGCTTGTCTTTGATTCGGCCAGATGAGGGGAATGTAATCCGGGTTTGCTTTCCAGCGTCGGTGTAGCGGGGACTGTTGTCTGTTTGGATTACGAGTTCCGTTCCCTCAATAGAATGAACGCTGCCGGCTCCAAAGACAAGGTAATCATCTCCTCCGCTATAGCGGGCTCTATCTGTGCATGAAGAAACGGATGCAAACATAGCGAAAATCACCAATATCGTAACCAGGGCAAAGGCCGTGGTGCCATAGCATTTTGATGGTGCCATCCGGTCTACCAAAAGACTGTTCCGTTCAATTTGACCATATTGGGCGTTGCATAGTTAATCGCTCGGGGATAAGTGTTCCATCCGTCGAATACTTCGAGCCACTGCAGTTCGATGCCAGAGCTTCCATTATGCCCAGTAAAATAGCCAGTTACCGTGACTGTATGACCTGATAGCTCGACGGATCCTTCACTGTTTCGGCTGTTGATCCACATATGATACAAGCCGATATTCCCTTGATCGATAGTTGCTCTGTACTGAGCGAATTGAGGCTGATAACCGAAAAATTGAGTATTAAGTGCTCTACCCTTTTGAGCGGCAAGACTTTTAAACGGAACAATTCCATCTGGGATGATCGTGCTTCCGTACTCGACGCCCTGATCATTGGTCTTATACGTTGTTGTGCCAGTGACGTTCCATATTTCTTTATAATAATCGGGATTAAATTGATTAGCGTTTGAACTGGTGAGACCGTAATGCATTGATACAGCGTACAAGGCAGAAACGACGCATGCATACTTATTAGTGCGGGCTTCAACTAATGATTCCGAGACTCCTCGGAACGGTATTCCGTTTAAATCGTCTATTTGGAAATGCAACATCAAGTCATCTTCATTGATAATGACTGCATCCCATGAAGTTGGGTTATTGCTTTGAGGTGCTATACCCTTTTCGGTGACAATTGGGACAGACCGTATATTGTTATAGTTGGTTACACAGTCTCTAGTTCCTGGCACCAAAGTTCCATATTCAATATCGTTGTACGAAATTAGTACGGTTGGGTTTGTGGCCTGTTGGCCGGAATAAGTTGAAATGGCGTTTGATAGAGAAGCTGAAATCGGGAGAATGGTATCGCCGAGGGTTATCTCCTTCAGAAGCCCAGGATATGATGCGTCAAGTATTAAATAACCGTAAGGGCTTCCTTCCCTTGTGACACTGATTTCATAGCCACAGATAAGGCCGATTTGTTGGCATACGGGAACGATTTGCTCGATCTCTAAGTTCGCGGATCCGTCGACGATGGGCAACAGGGAAAGCGCGTAGTCTTGTGCTAGGTCTGATGTAAAAGCGACGGATGAGTTTGAGTCGGCAGCGAATACTCTTGTTGGGCGTGACGCGGATAAGCCGATGATCGAGGCTAGGCCGAGAAGAAACGAGCGACGTGATTGAACTCTGGGCATAATGTCTCCTGCCTATGGGGGGCAATATGCTGTCATTTTATTTGCTACATAATACAATCTAATTCGGATTAAGGTAAATGGATGGAATTGCTCGATAAATGGTAGTGATTAGCGGACCGGTATCGCGATCCTCGTCACATACGCCCCCGGGTCGTCGCTGATGATGTCGTCGATCAGGGCGATCTCGCGCGAGGGACCGGCGGGTGTCAGGTTGCGCTCGCGCATATAGCTGAGCAGCTGCTCATAGCGTGGGGTTGCTTGCCCGTGCGTGCCGCGAAAGCTAATGGTCAGGCAGCGCGCGGCGGGTCGCGTCTCGAGGTCGCCCACGTAATCATCGGTGTCATCGAGCAGCAAAAAGACCTCGTCGTAGCCATCAAAGTCGCCGGCGGCGAGGCGCTCGGCGCTAATCCCAACGCCCAAGTTGCCCAGAAAGACAAAGGTCTCGTGCTGGCCCTTCTGCAGCTGACGAATCTGCCACTCCAGCGCATAGGCGTCGGTAGGCTTGACGCGTTCGCGCAATACGGCGCAGCGAAGCTCGGGCGCATCGATTGCGCAAATGGTATCGAGCTCGGTGTTCAGGGCATTGTGAAGCAGGGCAAGCCGGTTGTCGATCTTGCGCGACACGCGCTCCAGCTCGCGGCGCTTGCGCTCGATGAGCTCCTGCTGCTGAGCCAGCTGCCGCTGCATAAGGTTCACGTCGCGCGTGGTCACAAACTCGCGGATTAGCGCGAGCGGCAAGTCGAGAACACGCAGGTGGCTGATGGTGTTGAGAGTGGAGAGCTGCCGCGATCCGTAGTAGCGGTACCCACTCGCCGGATCGATGTGTGCCGGGTCCAGCAAGCCCATCTGCTCGTAATGGCGCAACGTGCCCACGCTTAGGTTAAACAAGCGCGCCACCTCGCCAATGCGGAGCAGACCCTCGGTATGTTCAGTTGGCGAGTCGGTCATGGCGCCGCTCCTTTCAATGGACGGGGAAGGGGCGCCGAGGTCGTACGACGCAAACGATCCTCTACGCTGCCAACTTGTCAAAAGCCCCACGCCGGTTGAGCACGGTAAACGCGACAACACAGATGACTGCCGACAAAATCGAGCCGCATGGCGAAGCGATGCCCATGGGAAACAGCGTGTCGGAATAGGCGTTCGACAGCAGCCACGCGCCCGGCACGCGAATGAGTGCCACGGCCAGCACGTTGTGCGCAAAGCCGATGTAGCTCTTGCCGTATGCAGCGAAAAAGCCACTAAAGCAAATGTGGATGCCGGCAAAAATCGCGTCGAAAATGTAACTGCGCATATAGCCGGTACCGGCCGCGACGACCGCGGAGTCCTTGGCAAAAAAGCCGATAAACGCCGGTGCCACCAGCCACATCAGCACCGTGATCAGGCAGCCATACACCACCGAGATCGTCATGGCGTCTTTGAGCACCTGACGCGCGCGATCGCCCTTGCCCGCGCCGGCGTTTTGCGCCGTGAGCGCGCTGACGGTGGCACCCATGGAACTCGGCACAATGAACAAAAAGCTGATCATCTTTTCGACCAGGCCCACGGCGGCGGCGTCGACGAGCCCTCGGTGGTTGGCGATGACGGTGATAAACATAAACGCCACCTGGATGCAGCCGTCCTGCACGGCCACGGGCACGCCGATCTTAAGAATGCTGCCGAGCACCTCGGGCTGGGGGCGCAGGTCGCTGCGCTTAATGTGGATGTTCGTGCGACGGCTCTTGAGCCACACGAGCGCGAGGGCAACGCTGGCCGTCTGGGCGGTTACCGTGCCGAGCGCCGCACCCACGGGGCCGAGCCCCATGTGGCCGATAAATAGAAAGTCGAGTGCGATGTTGATGATGCACGCCACGCCAATCACGTACATAGGCGAGCGCGAATCGCCCAGCCCGCGAAAGATGGCCGAAAGAATGTTGTATGCGGCGATAAAGGGAATGCCCATAAAGCATATACGCAGGTAGGCGGCGGTGCCTTCGACTGCCTCGGGCGGCGTGCCAATGAGTGCCACGATCTGCGGGCACAGTGCGAGCAGGATAGCGGCCAGCACCACCGAGACACCCATAAAGAGCGTGATGGTGTTGCCGATGGCGGTCTCGGCGCGGTCAAACCGGCGCGAGCCCACGGCGTGGCCGACGATGACCGTCGTGCCCATGGCCAGGCCCACGAGCGTCACGGTAATGATATAGAGCGTCTGCGCACCATTGCCCACGGCGGTGATGCCGGCGGCGCCGCTAAACTGCCCCATCATGTACAGGTCGGCCATACCGTAGAGCATCTGCAAAAAGTACGAGAGCATATAGGGCAGGGCAAAGACCGCGATGGTCTTGAGGACATTGCCGCGTGTGAGGTCGTGTTCCATGGGCGGGGCGCTTTCTGGCTTAGATCGTTTACGTACCAGTGTAGTGAAAACCCTACAACGATTGTAGAGTCAAGATTTGTGTTGGCAGCGGGGCGAAAAAGTCACGCTCGCGTTCATTTCCAATTGAATACAGGGGCGCGTCCTGCGAGCTTGGTGCCTGCACTAGCCTTGCAGAAATCGATTTCGGAACACTTGACACCGCCGCACGGCGCGCCATAATACGTGGGTTTGCGAACAACGTTTGATGGGGGATGAACCTGCGTGCGCAATCTCAAGATTTTGTTTGGCTCTGTTAGACCAGGATTGACATACATGTGTCCCCACGGTGCCATATCTT
>JBKTBE010000002.1:0-59745 GCA_046883645.1 Collinsella sp.
GACGGCGAGTTAGCCGGCAGGTCGGCATGTCAATCCTGGTCTAACAGAGCCTTTTGTTTTCCTATCTGGGGGCATATCGCCGCGATGCCATGCTCGGCGTGTTCTTTGTGTCGGTCGAGACGGTGCTCGAGCTGTTTATCCCGGTCATCATGGCCAACATCATCGATGTGGGCGTGCCTGCGTGTGATATCAACTACATGCTGCTACAGGGCGCGTACATGTTGGTGTGCGCTGCGCTTTCGCTGGTACTGGGCTTGGGTTATGCCCGCACGTCCGCCCGCGTTGCCTCGGGCCTAGGCGCTAACCTGCGCGAGGCCGAGTACAAAAAGATTCAGACGCTCGCTTTTGGCAACCTGGACAACTACGACGCCAGCTCGCTCGTCACCCGCATGACCACGGACATCACCGTTATCCAAAATGCTGTGGGCAACGGCTTTCGCCCTATGGTGCGCGGCCCGGTGACGCTTATCGTCGGCCTTATCTACGCGCTGATGCTGTCGCGCCCGCTCGCCACCGTCTTTGCGATCATCTTGCCCGTGCTGGCAATCGTACTGGGCGTCATCACCTATCGCGTGAGCCCGCTCTACCGCCAACTCCAGACCTCGATGGACCACCTCAACGGCGTGGTACAGGAGGACCTCACCGCCGTGCGTGCCGTCAAGGCCTACGTTCGTACCGAGCACGAGGAGGCCAAGTTCGACACCGTCAATACCGAGCTCGCGCGCACTGCGACAAAGACCTTTGGCAGCGCGGTGCTCAACCTGCCGGTGTTTCAGCTGTCGATGTACGTGGCTGCGCTCTCCATCCTGTGGATTGGCGGCCGCATGATTCTCGCCGGCAAGTTGGGTGTAGGCTCTCTCACGGGCTTTATGAGCTACGTGCTGCTGATCATGAACTCGCTCATGATGATTTCCAACGTGTTTTTGCTGCTCACGCGCGCTCTTACGAGTGTGGGCCGTATCGCCGAGGTGCTCGATGAGGAGCCCTTTATCGCCAGCCCCGCGGGAGACCTCGCGATTGCGGCGCCAGCGGACGGCAGTATCGAGTTTCGCGACGTTTCCTTTAAATACCGCGCGGATGCAGCTGAGGATGTGCTCGAGCATATCGACCTTCGCATCGAGAGCGGCTCGACGGTGGGCATCCTCGGCGGCACGGGCTCGGGCAAGAGCTCGCTTGTGCAGCTGATTGCGCGCCTGTACGACGCCACCGAAGGCGCCGTGCTTGTGGGCGGACGCGACGTGCGCGACTACGACCTGGCTACCTTGCGCGACGCGGTGGGCATTGTGCTGCAAAAGAATGTGCTGTTTACGGGTACCGTGCGCGAGAACCTGCAGTGGGGCAATCCGCAGGCGTCGGACGATGAACTCCTCGCGGCTTGCCGCGCGGCGTGCGTGGACGAGTTCCTTGATCGCATCGGCGGGCTGGACGGCGAGTTGGGCCAAGGCGGCGCTGGTGTTTCGGGTGGCCAGAAGCAACGCCTGTGCATCGCGCGCACGCTGCTCAAGCATCCGCGCGTGCTCATTTTTGATGACTCCACCAGCGCGGTCGATATGGCGACCGACGCTAAGATTCGCGAGCACATCGCTCGGATTTCCGATACGACCGTGCTCATCATCGCCCAGCGTATCGCGAGCGTCATGGATGCCGATCGCATTGTGGTGTTGGACGACGGTCGTGTCCACGGCGTGGGCACGCACGAGGAGCTGCTGGCGGGCGACAACATCTACCAGGAGATTTACGCCTCGCAGATGGAGTTTGCGGGGAACGCGGACGCCGGCGACGGCAGCGACGATGGTTGCGCGAATGATCCGTTTTCCTCCGTCCCCGGAGGATCGCCCTTGGAAGGGGGTGAGCGCCATGCCTAAGACCGCAGCCCAAGCACGCCCGGCCGACCTCAAGCGCACCGTGCGCCGCCTGCTCTCCTACATGGGGCATGCCAAGTTCTCGTTGCTCGCGGTGGGCGTGCTCGCCTCCGTTGCCGCCATCGCGAGCCTCGCCGGCACCTACATGGTGCGCCCCATCGTTAACGGTTTGGCCACGGGCGGGGAGGAACTGCTCGCCAAGCAGGTCATCCTGACGGCGATCATCTACGCCGCGGGCGTGCTCTCGGCCCTGGGCTACTCACAGATCATGGTGCGCGCGGCCCAACACGTGGTGTCCGATATTCGCCGCGACCTGTTCGCGCACATCCAGACGCTGCCGCTCAGTTATTTTGACGGCACGCGCTCGGGCGACATCATGAGTTTTTTCACCAACGACGTCGACACCGTCTCCGAGGCGCTTAACAACAGCTTTGCCAACGTGATTCAGGCGACCATTCAGGTGATCGGCACCACGGCCATGCTCATCATCCTTAACTGGCAACTCACGATCATTACGCTCGTGTGCGACGCGGCCATTGTGCTGTATGCGCGCTACTCGGGCATCCGCTCCAAGCGCTTCTTTGCCGCCCAGCAGGCGTCGCTCGGCGACTTGGACGGATATGTCGAGGAGATGGTCTCGGGCCAAAAGGTCATCAAGGTCTTTAACCACGAGCAGGCCAACGTGGCCGGTTTCGATGCGCGCAACCAGGAGCTGCGCCGCACCGGTGGCGCCGCGCAGGCCTATGCCAACTCGATGGTGCCCATGACCGTGGTGATCGGGTACGCCAACTACGCGATCGTCGCGGTGGCGGGCGGCATGCTCTGCATCAACGGTCTGGCCGACGTGGGCGCGCTCGCGAGCTACCTGGTCTTTGTGCGCCAGGCGGCCATGCCCATCAACCAGTTCACGCAGCTGGGCAACTTCTTGCTCAACGCGCTGGCCGGTGCTGAGCGCCTGTTCGCCGCAATGGACCTTGAGCCCGAGGTGGACGAGGGTTGCGTGGAGCTGGTGCAGACGGGCGAGTCCGCGTGGGCGTGGAAGATTCCCGAGGGCCGTGGCGTGGGCGCGTACGGGCATTTGCACGATGTGGCCTCGGTCGATGACGCGGGCCGTGCGGTGGCTGCCGACGGCACCGAGCTTGTCACCGGCCTCGTCCCGCTTGCCGGCGACGTGCGCTTCCATGCCGTGGACTTTTCCTACGTGCCGGGCACCCGCGTGCTCACGGATCTCAACCTGTTTGCCAAGCCGGGGCAAAAGATTGCGTTTGTGGGCTCGACGGGCGCCGGAAAGACGACCATCACCAACCTCATCAACCGTTTCTACGAGGTCGATGACGGCGAGATCACGTACGACGGCATCGACGTCAAGCACATTGCTAAGGCCAGTCTGCGCGGGTCGCTCGGCATTGTGCTGCAGGATACGCACCTGTTTAGCGGCACCATTGCGCAGAACATCCGCTTTGGCAAGCTCGACGCGACCGACGACGAGGTGCGTGCCGCCGCCGAGGCCGCCTGCGCCGACTCGTTTATCCGCCGCCTGCCGCAAGGCTACGACACACCGGTCACGGCCGACGGCGCCAACCTGTCGCAGGGCCAGCGCCAGCTGCTCGCCATCGCGCGCGTGGCCGTGACCGATCCGCCGGTGCTCATCCTGGACGAGGCCACAAGCTCCATCGACACGCGTACCGAAAAGCTCATCGAGCGCGGCATGGACCGCATCATGCGCGGCCGCACCACGTTTATGATCGCGCACCGCCTGTCCACCGTCCGCGACGCCGACGCGATCATGGTCCTCGAACACGGCCGCATCATCGAACGCGGCACCCACGAGGAGCTCCTCGCGTTGCACGGAGAGTACTGGCAGCTAGCACATGGCTTGAAAGAGCTGGACTAACCCGTTCGGGCACGGTTCTTTGGCTCTCCGCGCCCCTCACCCCGTCTCAAACCGTCCCAACATTCGACGTTTTTTGCCAAAATCGGGAAAAGCATCGAATGTTGGGACGGTTTTTCTGTCATCCGATCGGGTGGAATCGCTAACTTGCATGCGAAGGTGTGCGAATCCGCGAGCAGGGGAATAAGGTTGGTTATCCGACCCATTGGAGGGCTCATGGACCTGCCGATCGTCCTGTCCCATAAGACTGCCTGGCTGTACCACAATGTGACGCGCCCGTCCGAGCCGCTTTCGCGAACAAGCAGTCTATACGATGAGGACTCGATTGCCAACGAGGCGCAGTCGACCGCGGATCTGCCCAAACTGGGGTTAGATGCCAAGGGGCTGAGAATATCTACGGCGGTCGAGATCGTTGCCGACTATCTGGCCTCACTTGGCATCCCGCATGAGGAGCTCGATCGTATCGACACGCTGGTCAGCTTCGATTTTGAACGCTCTCGGCCGGCGGGTCTCCGACGCCACGTGTTTGGGGCACCCATACCTTCGAATCATCTTATCGAGGTGGCAGAGGGTCTCTTGGTGGTTGATGAGGCCATGTGCTTCGTCCAGGCGGGTTCGTGGATGAGTGAACCCGAGCAGCTGGAATATGGGTATGAAATCTGCGCCCGATACCATTTGAATCATTTGTCGTCAGGCGATTATATCGAGATGGGGCAGAGGTATACCGTTGCCGACTTGATCGCTTATTGCGATGAGAACCGATCTCGTCAGGGGGCTACACGTGCGGCTGCCGTGCTCAAACGCGTGCACGATGGCGCGCGGTCGCCCATGGAGACGGCCACCGCAATTATGGTCGTCGCGAAGCGTTCCCAGGGCGGGCTCGGGTACACCAGGGTCGAGCTCAACCATCGGGTCGATGTTCCCAACGAGTTCAAGTATCTCGCAAAGGCCGGGTATTTCGAGATCGATGTATATGCACCTGCGAGCGGTACGGGGATTGAATACAACGGCTCGGACCATCTCGATAAACAGCGCAGCGCGTCTGACGCGGAGCGTATGACCGTGCTGAGCGCGCTGGGCTTTAGGATGATCGTCCTCACCGGAACCCAGTTTGCCCATCAGCTGCAATTGCACCGGGCGATGAACGCTATCGCACTTGCTATGGGTCTCAAATGCGACCGAAGCGAGACGTTTCAGAAACGGCAGAATGACCTGCGGGAATTCGTGATTCGGCACTGGAACGGCGGCCTTTAGGGGCGTCTGGCTTGTCTTCCGAGCCCTGCGAACACCTAAACCGTCCCAACATTCGACGTTTTTTGCCAATATCGGGAAAAGCATCGAATGTTGGGACGGTTTGAATGCTGAGGATGGGCTCGGGAAGTCCTTCTTGCTCGAATGGCCTGTCCTGTCGTACGCGTGTCGACCCGGTTCCTGTGTGCGGTACTATATTCCCCGAAGAATAAATCGCTGCGCGAGGGGAGGATTGCGTGGACGAGCGCCCGCAACATGACGGTTTTGGCCGCGACATCAACTACCTGCGCATTGCCGTAACCGACAAGTGCAATTTCCGCTGCATCTACTGTATGCCTGCCGACGGTGTAGCACCGCGCGCGCATGATGAGCTGCTCAGTGCCGAGGAAATCGCCCGTTTTGTGCGCCTGGTGGCGGGGGAGGGTATTCGCCGCGTGCGCCTGACGGGTGGCGAGCCGCTGGTCAGCCGCCGCATTATCCCGCTCATTCGTGACATCCGCGCGATCCCGCAGATCGAGGACATCTCGCTCACCACTAACGGCGCGCTGCTGCCCAAGCTGGCGCCGCAGCTCAAAGACGCCGGGCTCGACCGCGTCAACATTTCGCTCGACACGCTCGACCCTGCGCTCTTTGGTAAGATCACGCGCCTGGGTCGGCTCGAGCAGACCATGGCCGGCATCGATGCGGCGCTTGCTTGGGGATTCGAGCCCGTCAAAGTCAACTGTGTGGTGGTCCGCCGGCTCAACCAGGACGCGGCGGCTCTCGCACGGCTGACCGTCGGCCGCCCCATCCACCTGCGCTTTATCGAATACATGCCCATCGGTGACGAGCACACGAGCTCGCATTGCGCTGTGGACCCGCATGCGCCCACGCTCAATCCCGAGCTGTGGGACGCGAGCGACACCGTGCCGAGCGACGAGCTGCGGGCACGCATCAATGCCGGCGCCGCTGCGGCTGGCCTGGGCGAGCTTGAGCCGCTCGACATCAACGACGCTCCTGCCGGTGCGGTCCCGCGCGCTACTGGCGCTTTCCGGGCGCGGCGGGCACGGTCGGCTTCATTAGCGCTATGTCCAACCATTTTTCGCGAGCTGCAACCGTCTGCGTCTGACGGCCGGACGGCAGCGTACGCCCCTGCCTGTTCAGCGATGCCGAGTATTCGGTGCGCGAGGCGCTGCGCCGTGGTGATGATATGCAGGTACTTTCGATTTGGCGCGATGCCGTGGCCCACAAACCGCAGGAACACGCGATAATTGAGGGCACGCAACGATTTATGTCCCAAATCGGAGGATGATCATATGGCCAAGAGCAGGTACGCCGATGCCACCAAGGCCGCTCGCAGGGCCGCGATGTCTGCCCACAAAGTCACGGCTGCCAGCAAAGACGCTGTGTCCGCGGCCGTGCAGCCGTCTGCGAGCGACAACGCCGCCGTGTCCGCCCGCGACGCCCGCCGCGACGAGCTGACGCACGTGGACGCCAAGGGCGAGGTACGCATGGTCGATGTATCCGACAAGGCCGAGACGCACCGCATCGCCATCGCCGAGGGCACCATCCTCATGCATCCCGAGACGCAGACCATAGTGCTGCAGGACCGCGCCAAGAAGGGCGACGTGCTCGCCTGCGCGCGCGTCGCGGGCATCATGGCCATCAAGCGCACGAGCGACATCATCCCCATGTGCCATCCGCTGCTCATCACCAAAAGCAAGTGCGATATCGAGCCCATCGCTCCGGCGGGAACGCCGGCCGACGAGACGCCCGAGGGCTGGGCGCCGGCGCGTTCGGACGGGCAGGTCGGCTTTCACGTGCTGGTCACGGCCGGCGTGACGGGCAAGACCGGCATTGAGATGGAGGCGCTGACCGGCGCGAGTGCCGCGTGCTTGACCATCTACGACATGTGCAAGGCAGCCGACCGCGGCATGGAGATCGTCGATGTGCGTCTGCTGCACAAAGAGGGTGGCCGCTCGGGCGTATGGGATCGCGCGGAGCGTCAAGCTGCTGCTGCCGAGGCAACCGCTGGCGACGGCACCGTGCCCGTCGCTGCTGTCGCACCCGCAGCCCCCACCCCGGCTGCCCCAGCAATCGCGTTTATCGGCTACCAGAACTCGGGCAAGACCACGCTCGTCGAGAAGGTCATCGCCGAGCTTACCCGCCGTGGCCTGCGTGTGGGTTCGCTCAAACACCATGGGCATCACGGCTTCGATATCGACGTGCCCGCCAAGGACACCTGGCGCCATCACCAGGCGGGATCCAAACACGTGGGTCTCATTTGCGCCACGCGCTGGGCGGAGTACGCCGACACGCGCGCGGAGGACGAGATGCCCGCGCGCGAGCTGCTGTCGCGCTACAACGACGTCGACGTGGTGATTATCGAGGGCTACAAGACCGAGGGCTTCGACAATATCGTGGTTGCGCGCTCTGGCGTCGATCGCCTGCGCGGCAAGAGCTCGCTCGACCTGGTCGACGGCCGCACGCTGGCCCTTGCCTGCAACGAGGCCCTGGCACGCCAGGCTTTTGACGCCGGCTTTGCAACCCGAGCCATCAACATCAACGACGCCCGAGCCATTTGCGATTTGATTCAAGACTATCTCGCCTAAAACCTGCCAAAAAGGGACAGGTTTATTTTGGCAGGTTTTATCTGGGCAAACGTCATTTCCGCCACAAAGGGCACCTTTGTGGCGGTTTTTGCTTGGCTCTGTTAGACCAGGATTGACATACATGTGTCCCCACGGTGCCATATCTTTGACCCCGTAGACCGCGATGATGGGGGCAGCATGAACGCCGAAGACCTGGTCCTCAACTTCAAGAAGGGCATGGCGAACCTCAGCAAGACCGAGCGCCGCCGCGCTATCGAGTCCGTCAGGGACGTGATCCGCGCGGCGGCGTTCGACGACGCGGCCGGCTCCGCCTGCGAAATCGAACGCTGCCCGCGCTGCGGGTCCGCCGCGGTCGTGAAGAAGGGCAAATCGAAGAACGGCGAGCAGCGCTACCTCTGCCGGGGCTGCGGCAGGACCTTCGGCATGGGCAGCGAGCGCATCCTGGGGACGAGCAGGCTCCCGAAGGAGACCTGGATGGCCTACGCCGAGTGCTTCGTGCTCATGCTGCCCCTGCGCGAGTGCGCGAGGCGCTGCCGCGTCTGCCTCAAGACCGCCTACACCATGCGCCACAGGCTGATCGAGTGCCTCTCGGCCTACTCCCCCTCGTTCAGGGTCGAGCGGGGCTGCGGCTGCGAGCTCGACGAGACCTACTTCCCCGAGTCGTTCAAGGGCAACCACGCGAAGGGGTCGTTCACGATGCCGCGCCCCTCCCGGCACCGCGGCAAGCAGGTGCACAGGCGCGGGCTGTCGCGCGAGCGGATCTGCGTCATGACCGGCGTGAACGACTCGAACGAGACGTTCCTCGAGGTCACGGGGCGGGGCGCCCTTTCGAGGGAGCGCGCCATGGACGCGCTGAGGGGCCGCATCGCGGCCGGCTCGGTCGTCGCGACCGACAGGGCGGCCGTCTACGTCAATGTCCTCGCGGAACTCGAGGTCGCCGCGCACGCGGCCTACGACCCCAAGGACCGCTCCGGGGGAACCATCAACCGGATCAACACCGTCCACTCGCTCCTCGGCGCCTTCATGGAGCCGTTCAAGGGCGTGTCGACGAAGCACCTCGATGCCTACCTCGCCTGGTTCAGGTGGTGCCGAACCTTCATGGCGACCGATTCCGGCGCCGCCGGGCGCACGGTCGCGCGGCAGCTCGCGCACGGCGTCTGCAGGAGCCGCGTCCGCGACATGTTCAACGTGGAGCCGCCCTACATGGACTACTGGGCCGCGCCCGCCGCATAGAGGCGGTAGAATGGTCGCACCGCGATACACGAGGAGGGGTGAGGCCATGCCGTCGAACATGCCGGCCACGACGATCCGCATCGACCCGGAGGTCAAGAAGGAGGCCACGGCCATCCTGGACGAGCTCGGCCTGTCCATGTCCACCGCCGTCAACGCGTTCCTCAGGGCGCTCGTCCGGGAGGGCGGGATGCCGTTCGAGATGAGGGTCAAGATGCCGGCGCCCGACGGGGAGACGGCGAGTTAGCCGGCAGGTCGGCATGTCAATCCTGGTCTAACAGAGCCTTTTGCTTTGGTAGATCTTTGGGACATGCCTTAAAATCTACCAAGTAGTTCATCCGGGCGAAGACGGAGGGAAGGGGCCCGATGCGTCCTTAACGTTGCATACAGAAAGATTGAGTCGATGGTCGGCGGTCAATGCCCTCGGCCCGTATTCGTATTCAATAAGGAGCGCCCATGTCCCTATCTCTAATCTCAAAATCCCAACCATCGCTGTCCGCGCAGGCAAAGCGCCTGGTGGCGATGCGGTTTCTCATCTACACCGGCTTCCAGACCAGCTACTTTATCGGCGTTATCGGAACGCTCACCTATGCGGATGGCGCTTCGGTCGTCGCGACGTCGCTGGCCGTTCTGTTTATGAACGTTTTCGTAATCCTGGGATCCTTTGCGGGTGGCGCGGCGCTCGACGCCTGGGGCCCGCGCCGCCATTTTATGCTGAGCATCGTCGGCACGCTGGCAACGGGCGTGGCAATCATCGCCTTTGGCAGCGCGACCGGAACGGTCCTTGCCGGCGCGGTACTCTTGGGCTTTGTAATGGGGTTCGCCCAGCCCATCGCCACGTCCTATCCGGCCTACCTCACCGACGACCCCGTCGAGCTCAAAGACATCAACTCCGCCATCACCATGTTCTCCAACGTGAGCATTATCGTCGGGCCCACGCTGGGCGGCTTTGCCGCGGCGGCCGCATCGTCGCGCGCGGTGTTTGTGCTCATGATGCTGTTCACCCTGCTGGCTCTTATCGCCGGCTGGGGGTTTAAGTCACGGGAAGGTCGCGTCGCCGGGTGCGCAAGCCAAAGCCCCAACCCCAGCACGTCCGCTCGCGTCACCTTCGCAGCCAGCATCAAGACGGTCTTTACCAACAGCGTCCTCGCCCTGCTGTTCTGCATTATTTTCCTTTCGAACTTTGGCTATGGAGCTTTCGATCCGCTGGAGTCGTTCTTCTACCGCGATGTTCTGCATGTCGGTGTTGAGTGGATGGGCTGGCTCTCGTCGGCCTGCGGCGTGGGTGCGGTGCTGGGCGCCGTCCTCGCGCTCCGCTTGCCGCGGCGCTTCGTCAGCCTCAAAACGCTGCTCGTTGCACTCATGTCCGTGGGTTTGGGAAGCCTGCTCTACGTGGGAACGCCGTACGTGGGCGTAGCCCTTGTCGGCCAGATTGCCCTGGGCGTGGCCTGGGGCGTCGTCAACCCGCTCCACAACACCATCGTGCAAACGACGGCCCCGCTCGAGCAACTCGGCCGTGTGAACTCGGTCATGGGCTTTGGCAATATGTTCGCCGGCGTGGCGCCGCTGGCGATTGCCCCGTGGCTAGCGGCGACATTTGGCGTACAACGGACACTCGTGGGGGCAGGCATGGTCGTGACGGCGGTTCCCGTGGCGCTGCTGCTGTTTGGACGCAATCACTTGGATCGTGCCGCAAAGCAGTAAAAACCATCACAACATTCGATGAAAATCGCGATTTTGCCGAATAACGTCGAATGTTGTGATGGTTTGCGCCCCGGGCCAGGCCACCCTTCGGGTCCGGCCACCACAAAGGGGACAGGCACCTTTGTGGTGGTTTTGCGCCAAAGTGCCCCGTGCGCGCCTTGGTATACCATGTACACCATTTCCGACCACATTCAGTACCGACGCGCTACCCAGAAAGGCCCCCATGGACGCCACCTTCAGCCACATCAAAGCCGTGTTCTGCGATATCGACGGCACGCTGCTCACGAGCCAGCACGCGGTGTCCCCGCGCACCGTGGCGGCGATCCGCGCCCTGCGCGAGCGCGGCGTGCTCTTTGGCCTGTGCACCGGGCGCGACGCCCACGCGACCGAGGCCATGTACGAGCTCTGGGGCATCGAAGGCCTGGTGGACGTGCTGGTGGGCTGCGGTGGCGCCGAGGTCATCGACCGCGCGCACGACATCAACGAGCTGAGCTATCCGCTGCCGGGCGAGACCATCGCGCGCATTTGCGAGCACATGGCAGACCTGCCGGCAACGCCCGTTTGCCCTCGGGACGGCGTGCTCTATGTGCCCGAGAGCAATGCGTGCGTCGAGCACTTGTCGCGTGTCGACGGCGTGCCCTACAAGGTGGTCGACTTTTCCGAGTTTTTGCGCGAGCCGCAGGCCAAGGTGATGTTTACCATGGCGCCCGAGGCGATGCCGCAGGTCATCGAGCGGGCGTCGACGCTCGCCGACGACACTGTTAAGGCTGCGGCTCTGCAGACCACGCAACGGCTCTACGAGTTCATGGATCCGCGCGTGTCCAAGACGCGCGGCCTTGTGCGCGTGGCGGAGCTCAACGGCATGGAGCTCCAGAACATCTGCGTGTTTGGCGATGCCGATAACGACACCTGCATGGTGGCTGACGCCGGCGTGGGCGTGGCCATGGCAAATGGCAGCGACGCCACCCGTGCCGCCGCCGACTTTGTAACCGCGAGTAACGACAAAGACGGCATCGCGGTCTTTGTCGAGGAGCATCTGCTGTAGCGCCGGGGGAGAACCATCACAAAGGGGACAGGCGCCTTTGCGGTGGCCTCAGGCGATTTGGGCGAATTGATGCCTAAAATCTGCGCGTAAATTCAAATATGGTTGTCTGAACATTACGCTTCCAACCACCGATGGGCTAAAGATATTCTCATCAGTTTGGCAGGGTATTACTCCCGGTAAATGACCTACCGCTCATGGTCGATTTTCGACTGTTTACAGGATGTTTACTCTTGAGCAAAATGTTGTGCAAATAAATCTAATGCTATTAAAAAATGATAGACAACTATATTACCAGCAGAAACAAAAAAAGATAGAGAATAAACGAAGGTAAATCTGAGCAAATGTCAAGAGAATTGAGAATTCGCTACAAAACAATCGGTTATCTTGTTCAGATGTTCAAACAATCGCTACAATATGGATTACTAAGCGTGCGCAATTACAGATTGCGCAGATACGTTTGATAGTGAAAGAGCAAGATCGCGGTCTCTTGGGGAGGAGACATCGATGAAAGCAAATTCAGACAAATCTAAACAGAGTAATAAAGCGACGCGCCGTGTACTGGCAGGCGTCTTGTGCGGAGCCTCCGTTTTGAGCCTGGTACTGTCGCTCGTCATGCCTCCAATCTCGCAGGCCATTGCCAACGATGCCCAGACGGTTTCTACCGAAGAAACTGTGATGGGGGGGGGGTTCCTCAAGTGAGTCTACTGGTGTAGACAGCACCACTAACGGGGGTGCCGAAAAGCAGATTAGCGATGATGCCGAGAATGGCGCGAGCGAAGACGCCGCTGCCGCGGGACTGCCGTCCGACGACGCGGAGGCCAAGGGCGCCGCGCAGCCTTCCGATACACAGCCTTCTGATGATGAAACTAACGATGAAAACGCTATCGCTCCCGCTACCGTCAGTGCCGATGGCTATAACGAGGTGAAAGGTAATATTGCTGAGACGTTCACCAATGGCGGCAAGTTCCGACTGACGGATTTTGCCTATTCGGATAAGCAGATCACCATCACCAAAGACACTGCTATCGATCTTGCGGGACACATGCTCTACCGTGGTTCCGGCAACAAAGACTCCTTCTTTGTGGTCGAAAATGGAGCCACACTCACTATCGAGGATTTAGGTAAAACAAAAGACGAACAGACCCTGGTCGAAACGACGGCGGGTCATCTTGCGTCTATGGAATGGGAAACAGGAAACGGCTCAAATAGTGGCACTCCTAAGAGTCTTACTTACTTTGAGACCAAGAGCACGCCCAATCAAGATGGACTCGGCACAACCGAGACTACGATCAGGCATGTCGTTACGGGCTTTGGCGCTATTGATGCGGCATCGGACAGCGGTTCCGTAAAGCATGTGGTCACCGTTAAAGAGGGCGGCACGCTCGATCTCAAGGGCGGCATGATTACCACGGCCGCCAATCTGAGCGATGACGGCCATGTGATTTTTTCTGAGGGTAAAGTCAAAATCGAAGGCGGTTACGTCACCAATGGCAACGGCGGTGGCTGGGGCGGTGGCCTGTGCATAACGGGCGAGAAGGCGGGCGCGAATGCCAGTCTCGAAATGACAGGCGGCGTGGTCGCGGGAAACAAGTCGGGTTCTGGCGGCGGCATCTATGCTGACAAGGGAGCCACCCTGAAGCTTACGGGCGGAATTATCTCTGGCAACGCTACGTATGAAAACACTTGCAACAGCGGCGGCAGTCCCGAAAATGGTTATGGCGGCGGCGTCTTTACCAAAAATGCTTGCGTTAGTATCAGCGATTCGGCAAGCATTACTAACAATCGTGTCGATTCCAATATCTCTGAATCGTTTAACAATGGCCTGCTCGGTGGCGGTGGCATTGCATGTGTAAATGGTGGCAAGCTCAGTATAACGGGTGGCTCAGTTACTGCTAACTACTCCCATGAGGCTGCCGGCGGCGTTTACGCTGGTTTTTACAACCAGACCATCGAGTTTGAAATGACTGGCGGCACGATTGCCGGCAACGTGGCGGAGAACGCTGAGGGCGGCGGTTTGCGTATCGCTGGCGGTGACAACACTGGTACGATGGCAACAATTAGCGCTGGTGAGAACAGCAAGATTTACATTACGAACAACAAGACTATGACGGGTAAGGATCGCGGCGGCGACTGGGGCGGCGGTGGCGTCTTTATCCAGAAGGGCGGCAAGCTCAATATCGTAAAGACGTTGATTGCCGAAAATGAGGCTGGCGGCTGGGGCGGCGGCGTTGGCGCTTGCCCTACGGGCGAAACAATCGTTTCGCATTCCAACGGTGCCGCTATTTATAACAATAAAGATAATAATGGTGAACACTACTCTGCCGGCGGATATGGGAAGAACGAGGATAGTAACTCCGAGTACATTACCGAGCCCTTCAAAAAATCCGGCCATAAGGATTTCTTCCTGGTGCGTAAAAAAGATGGTGCGAACTCGACAATTGCAGTTGTGCTCGGCAAGATGCTCGGCGGCGACTCGGCTGGTTGGCAGGGCACTTGCGACGGCGAGAAGATCACCATTGAGCCAAATGGCGGCGCCGAGGCCAAGTACATGTTCGGTCTTGAGGCCCATCCGACTGCCGATGCCATGGGAAAGGCGCAGACAGCGGCTACGACCATTATCAGTGGCAACTATTCCTACACCCACGGTGGCGGCATCATGACCAACGGCGATCTTGTCGTTGGCGAGGTCAAGGATCTGAGTGTTTATCCGAGCATGAAGCTCAATGCCACCAAGGTGCTTAAAGATGAAAAGGGAATCTCGCAAGGCCTTAGCACGCACAATTACAGATTTAAGTTGCTGCGCCAGGATGGTGACATCGAGCCTTCTTGGAAAGATGACGACACATTTGATATGGGCGATTGCAGTGTTGCGGGCGAGGCGCCTGTTGATCAAACAAACGGCAATATCACCTTCGACTCTGGCAAGGACTATTCTTCGGGACAATACGTTTTCTATCTAGTTGAGGAACCCATCAGCGGCGAAAACGAATCGAATACCAAATTCGACGAGACCATTTACAAGATCGTGGTAAAAGTTGAGGACAATCCATCCGACACTAAATATCTCATGTCGATTCCTATTAATTATTACAAGGTAAAAGAAATAACCGTTTCTAAAAAGACAGAGAAGGATCCCGACTTCAAACCACTTGGTTCCGGAAGCTATTCCGTTGACATCCCACAAGATAGCTCACAAGATAGCACGAAGACTACGGTTACTATCGGTAACAGTAAGAAACCGACCTTTACCAACAAAATCGTGTCTCCCGTCTCCTGGACTCCTAAGGCGACTAAGGTCGTTGAGGGTGGCGAGATGAAGGCGTTTACGCTTCAACTTGCGAAAGACAGCGAATTTAAAAACATCATCGGTACTGCCGTGACCTCTGGTCCTGAGAAGACGCAGACGCTTTCGTTCAAGGACAAAAGCAATGAAACGATTGAGCTCAAGTACTCGCTCTCTGATATCAGGAATAATCCCGACGACCCGGGCGGCTCCACGGGTGGCCCTTTCAAGACCTTTACGTACTATGTGCGCGAGAAAACCGACGGTTCGCAGTTCTCGCACTACACGTACGACCATTCGGTCTACAAGATTGCGGCCAAGGCAACTGTTCAGCCTGATAAGACGATTAAATGTGAAGTGACCTACAGGAAGGGAACCGTTAACTCCAAAGGTGAGTGGGAAAACGCCGATACCGATGACCACGACCTCACCGACACTTCCACCCCCACCTTCACCAACACCTACTCCACTTCTTTGCCCCTTTCTGGTATGTCGGGCGTCACTCTGACGTACCTTGCCGGCGCGGCGGTGCTTTGCGCTGCTGCGGCCTGGATGCACATTCGTCGCAAGGCGAATGCGAAGGGAGGTGAGCGTCGTGAATAAGAAAGTTTGCTCCTTCCCGATCTTGTTTGCGCTGCTTGCCCTCCTGATCGGCACCTGCGCGGTTGTGTTCCCCGCTTCCGCGCAGGCCGTGCCGACCTCGGCCGGTTCCATCACGGTGAGAGGCACCGTGGCGCGCAGCTACGACGCCTACCAGATCTTTAGCGCCAACGTCGTCGACGGCGACAGCGACGCCAAGATCGCCACCGACCTCGCCTGGGCAAGCGACGCCGTGCGCGACGCCGCGCTGCCTGTGCTGCACAGCGCCGGCATGCCCAATTCCCAGGCCACCGCACAGGAAGCTGCCGAGTGGCTCAACACCGATTCCCACCTTACGAGCGCGCTGAGCGCACAGCTCGCTCGTTCCCTCCAGAGCTCTGACGCCGTGCCCGTGGCCCTTAACGCGGGCACGGCGGCCAAGCTGTCCTGTGGCTACTGGCTCATCGTCGCCGATGACGACGCCATTGCTCAGGGCGAGGTCGGCACCGCGCCGATCATGGCCCTGGTCGGCGGCAGCGCCGTCACCGTCAAGTCCAAGGCGGCGACGCCCAAGGTCCAAAAGCACGTGCTGGAGGACAGCACCGCCGCCTGGCAGAAGGCCGCCGACGCCACGGTCGCCGACGACCTGTACTGGCGCCTCTCGGCCACGGTCCCGGCGGGCCTCACGGCCTACGACACCTATACGGTGCAGTTCGTCGACACCATGAGCGCGGGGCTCGACCCCTCCAAGGTCGCCGCGAGCATGCGCGTGTACGTGGCGGCGGGCACGGACGGCGGCTTTGACGCGGTCCAGACCGGCAAGGACGGCCGCGTCGGCACCGAGCCCGCGAAGGGCTGGACCGACATCACGGCCCAGTGCGCCACCAAGGTAGCGGCGGACGGAACCTTCACCGTGCGCACCGGCGACCTGATCGCCGCGCTCGGCGGGGCCGACGCCTTTACCGCTGGCGCCCGCGTGGTCGCCGTGTACAACGCACCGCTCAACAGCGCATGCAACCACGGCATCGCGAAGGGCAACTCCAACGAGGTCTACCTGCGCTCTCCCTTTGCCGACACCAGTCTGGCGATGCCGGCTTCACCAGCACGCCGAGTGACGACGCGTGCGCCTACACCTGGGATCTCGCCACCAAGCGCGGCAGCGACGGTGACAAGCCGCTTGCCGGGGCAGTCCTGAGCATCGTCGACGACCGCGGTCGCACACTGGCGGCCGACGGCACGTGGGATGCGGATGGCAAGGCCACCGTCACCACGGGCGAGGACGGCCGCGTGACCGTCTCGGGCGTGGACTCGGGCAAGCTGGAGGTCCGCGAGCTCAAGGCGCCCAAGGGCTACACCGCCTTTGAGGGCACGCGCTCCGTGACGGTCAAGGCCGAGGGCCTGGACGTCGACCAGGTGGCCGCCGCCAAGCCCAAGCTCACCATCACGGCCGAGTCGCCCCTGCGCGCCGACAGCGCGGACGGGTCGACGGGCAGCCTGGAGGCGTCGCTCATCAACACGCCCACCGGCACGCCCCCTAGCATTACCACCGGAGGCTTTATGCCCTCGACTGGCGATATGGCAATGTACGCCGCGGCCGCCGCAGCGGTCGCCGGAGCCGCGCTCATCGTGGTCGCGCTCCTGGTCAAGCGGGGAGGTGGCAGCCATAAAGAGTAGCTGGCAGCCCCGCAGAGAGCGGGGCGAGACATAGCGAAGCAGATGCTAAGACACAGACAGATAATGACCGATCGAATGAGAACCAACCGGAAAACGGAGGAAAAGAAGATGAGCATGAGCAAGAACATCGCACGCCTGGCAGTAACCGCCGGCCTCACAGCAGCGCTGAGCTTCGGCGGCGTGATGGCCCCGGTGACCATGGCGTTTGCTGCGGATGCGGCTGCTACGACCAATAGCATCAAGATCAACAAGAAGAATGAGAATGGCGATGTGACGTACAAGGCCTACCAGATTTTCAAGGCCGATGTTGTGGATGGAACCGACGGGTCGAGCAAGGTCGTTTCGAACATCGATTGGGCGAGCCCTAAGGCGAAGGATGCGGTTCTGAACTATCTTTCAAAGGTACCCAACTCTGGTATCACCCTTAGCTCCTCAGCACAAGCTGCTGCTAAGTATCTGACCGATCATGCAGATGGCACCGGCGAGACGACCCCCATTGAAAACGACAATCTGTTCAACGGGTTGGCAAAGGAGGTCGTGAAGAGCGTAGACCAGACGGGTTCTTCCTTTACCACCGACGATGTCTTTAAGCCCCAGGACGGGAACGGAAATGCCCTGCAAGGCTATTATCTCTTTGTGACTGACGAGAGCACCTTGAGCACCGATCAGGAAGTGAAGAAGAATACTGGTACTTCGCCGATCTTCGCTGTTGTCGGCGACGCTCTCGTGACCGTTACCGAGAAGACCAGCATTCCCACAGTTGTGAAGAAAGTCAAAAACGACGACGGCAGCAATTGGGCCGACAAGGCCGACTCGCAGATGGGCCAGAAAGTTGAATATAAGCTGACTGGCACCGTTGCCAGCAATATCGCAACGTTCGATACTTACCATTATGAGTTCAGCGATAAGCTTTCTGACGGTCTGACGGCAGATGCTAGCAGCGTCATCGTTAAAATCGGTGATACGATCCTTTCACCCAACACGACTCCTGGCGCCAAGATCGGTTACGATGTTTCGATTGATGCAACTAACACGTTGACTGTAAAGTTTGCCGACCTCAAGACCGCTGCGGAACAGGCTAACGCGGCGCTCGACGGTAGCTCCAATGTCGTTGTCACTTACACCGCTATGCTTGATCCCACGAAGGCTACGAACGTTACTGTCGGCGGCACAGGTAACGACAACGCCGTAAAACTCATTTATTCCAACAATCCCATGGGCGAAGGAACGGGTGAGTCTGTGCCCGATACCGTCCGCGACTACACCTACGCGCTTAAGCTTATCAAGCAGGATGCTGATTCTGATACTACTAAGATTGACAATGTAGAGTTCACCATCCAAGCAACCGATCCTGACGATGTTGGCTCCAAGGATATGTATGTCGGCAGCGAAGGCACTCTTGTCAATGAGGCCTATAAGTTCAAAACGGCGAATGGCGGCAAGATTAATGTCAAGGGTCTCGATGCTGGTACCTACACGGTGCACGAGGTCGAGGGCAGCAACCCTGGCTACAATACGCTGGACGACTTTACCTTCACTATCAAGCCTGAGGGGCTTAATAAAGACGAGGGTGTGGCGCTCGACGAAAAAACAGCTGTAAATACGCTGAAGGTTACTGTGCAGAAACCTGACTCCGCTACCATGGTTACCCCGTCAGTCGACGGCGGCACCGTCACCCTTACCGTCAAGAACAAGAAGGGCTCCAACCTCCCGCTGACCGGCCTTAATGGCGTGACCTTCACTTGGATCGCTGGTGGCGCGGTGCTGTGCATTGGCGTGGCTCACCTCATCCGCAGTCGTAAGCAGGCTGAGGAGTCCGAGAAGGAGTAACGCCCGCTCTCCCATCCCTTTGGCAGGTGGGATGTGTTGGCCATGAGACTTGCGGACACTTTTCTCGTCCATCCACGTTCTTGCTTTGCCATTCTCTTTTCGGGGCAGACTCCGCACTGGAGTTTGCCCCGTTTTTTTGGACAACGCAGCCAGCCTCCATCGTCCGATGCGGGCTCGTTCGTCATCGCGTTTCTTGACTCGTATGAGGTTCGGTTTAAGGTCCGTAGGCGCACGCGCGGTGCGGACGGTAGAAGGCATTTGCGCCGAAAGCGCAAATAAGAATGCCCGGGGGTCGGATCCCGGGCATTTAACAAAACCAGAAAACTAGGCCGCCCGCGCTCCCAAACATTTACGCGGGGTGCATCGTTTTCTATTGGCATTGTATCCCGAATCGCCCAGCCGATCCGGAATATTCTGAAAACGCAAACACGTCGGGCAAACCCGGACAATGCGGCCAGGCTCCGCCGGATGAGGAATCGTGTTTGTAACTATCGAACAAATGTTTGTCAAAATCGCGTATACCAGCTGTAAGCGCGAGTGCTCGCGGTAAAATACCCTTGCGACGCATCCCGTGCGCGGGCGGCCGATGACTCGATCGGAGGTCCCCAAATGCTGAAATTCCTTAACGTGCTCGCTGCCCTCGCGGCGGTGGGCTCGTTCGTCATCGCGTTTTTTGACTCGTATGAGGTTCGGTTTAAGGTCCGTAGGCGCACGCGCGGTGCGGACGGTAGAAGGCATTTGCGCCGCAACAAGCGCAAATAAGAATGCCCGGGGTTAGAGGCCCGGGCATTTAAAAACGTCGGAAACTGGCCGCCCGCGCTCTCGTTCATTTACGCGGGATGCGTCGTTTCCTGTAGCTATTGTATCCCGAATCGCTTCGCCGATTCGGGACTTTTTGAAAACTCAAATACGGGCCTATGCCTGACCGGATAATGCAGTCTGGTTGCGTTGTCCGGTGTGGGGACTCGCTAATCGGCTATTATTTGTTTAGACAACCTGAGCTTTAGAGGAGTGACCGGCGATGGTGCAGGGCGCCAAACATATGAAGAGCGATAACGCCGCGGACAACGGTGACTCAAGCCCACAACCCAAGCCTCAACCAAAGCCCAAGCGTCGTCGCAAACGGTTGCCGCGTTGGGCTGACCGGCTCATCACCATCGTCATCATTCTTATTGGCGTGGGCCTTATGACCTGGCCATGGATCTTGGACCGGCTCGAGGCCTCGGGCGTGTTCAACCAGATCAGCACCGTGTCCAGTACCGTGGACGCGCTCTCCGAAGAGGAGCGCGAGCGCATTCTGCTGCAGGCGCGCTCCTTTAACGAGCAACTTGCCGGCGAGGCCACCGAGCTTCCCGCCGACCAGATCGAGCCCTACGCCCAGCAGCTCATCTTTGACCGCGACCCCATGATGAGCTGGGTCGAGATTCCCTCCATCGACGTGAGCATGCCCATCTACCACGGCACGAGTGAAGAAGTCCTTATGGCGGGCGTCGGCCACCTGGAGGGCACGAGCCTGCCGGTGGGCGGCACCTCGACGCATTGCGTGCTCACCGCGCACTCGGGTATGCGCAACCTGAGCATGTTCGACGACATCCACTCGCTGGAGCCCGGCGACCTGGTGCTGCTGCACACCATGAACAAGACGCTCGCCTACAAGATGGTGGACTCCGAGGTGGTGCTGCCCGAGGAGATGGAGTCGCTGACCATCGAGCCCGGCGCCGACAAGGTGACGCTCGTCACCTGCACACCCTACGGTGTGAACGACCATCGCCTGCTGGTGCACTGCGTACGCACCAAGTACAGCAAGAAGGAAGTCGACAAGCAAAAGTCGCTGGCCGGCCGCCATTGGGGCAAGCGTGAGTTCGCCGTGCTCATCGTGGTCGTGGCCATTGTGCTGTTGCTGCTGGACATCGTGATTCACACGGTCCGCAAGCGCCGCAAGGCCAAAGCCTCGGCATAAGACATTTTCCAGAACCACCACAATGGGGACAGGCACCTTTGTGGTGGTCGGGGCTTTCAAACCATCACAACATTCGATGAAAATCGCGATTTTGGCGAAAAGCGTCGAATGTTGTGATGGTTTTCGTTTCGGGCGGGATGGTTTTCGTTGCGGGCAGTACGGTTTTCGCTATGGACGGTGCGGTTTCGCTGCAGAATCGCCAACCCGCCACCTGCAAGCCCGCCGCCCTCGTTACGTTTTCGCTGCATTTGGGTAAAGCGCCTGCTCCAAGCCGGCGTTGCCCTGTATACTAGAGCGGTTTAACTGTTATGCGGAAGGGAGCGCCTATGGCACTCAGCGAGAAAGACGTGCGCGGCATCGCCGAGTACGCAAAGATCGCACTGACCGATGACGAGCTCACCCAGATGACGTCTTACATGAACGACGCCGTCCAGATGCTCGAGCCCGTCTTGCAATATGACTTACCCGACGTGGAGCCCACGTTCCATCCCATCGGAAGCCTGTCCAACGTGATGGGCGATGACCTGCGCGAGCCCGAGCGCGATCTGCCGCTCGACGTTGCGCTCGAAAACGCCGGCAGCGCGCGTGAGCGCTACTTCCGCGTGCCGTCCATTTTGGGAGAGGGGGAGAGCGAGTAATGGCGCAGAGCTTCGATTCCCTTACCGCCGCCCGGATCGCCGCGGGCGTTGCCGCCGGCGACTTTACCGCTACCGAGGTGGCCCAGGCTTCCCTTGCCGCCATCGAGGCGCGCGAGGGCGGGGTCCAGGCATTCCTGCAGGTGGCGCCCGAGCTCGCGCTCGAGGCCGCCGCGCGCGTGGATGCCAACCGTGCCGCAGGCAAGCCGCTGCCCCCGCTCGCGGGCGTGCCGCTGGCCATCAAGGACAACATGAACCTCGTGGGCACGCGCACCACCTGTGCTTCCCGCATGCTCGAGGACTACCAGAGCGTCTACACCGCCACCTGCGTCCAGCGCATGCTCGATGCCGGCTGCCTGCCCATGGGCAAGGCCAACATGGACGAGTTTGCCTTTGGCAGCTCCACCGAGAGCTCGGCGTTCCACCGCACCAACAATCCCTGGGATACCGAGCGCGTGCCCGGCGGCTCCTCGGGCGGCTCCGCTGCCGCCGTCGCCGCGGGCGAGGTCGCGCTCTCGCTGGGCTCGGACACCGGTGGTTCCATTCGTCAGCCGGCGTCGCTGTGCGGTGTGGTGGGCTTTAAGCCCACGTATGGCGCCGTGAGCCGTTACGGCGTGGTAGCCTTTGGCTCGTCGCTCGACCAGGTGGGCCCCTTTGGCCGCACGGTCGAGGATGTCGCGCTGGCCATGAACGCGCTTACCGGCGCGGGCCACGATCCATACGACTGCACCAGCCAGGATTGCGCCGTCGACTTTACCGAGCATCTCAACGACAGCATTGAGGGCAAGCGCGTGGGCATTATCCCTGCGTTTATGGAGGCCGAGGGCCTGACGCCCGAGGTCAAGGCCGCTGTTCAGCGCGCCGCCCAGGAGCTGCAGAACCAGGGTGCCGAGCTGGTCGAGGTCGACCTGCCGCACCTGGACGCCGCCATCGCCGCCTACTACGTTATCGGCCCGGCCGAGGCGTTCTCCAACCTGGCCCGCTTCGACGGCATTCGCTACGGCTATCAGGAGGAGGGCTGCGCCAACCTGTCTGACCAGAGCTCGCTTTCGCGCGCTCACGGCTTTGGTGCCGAGGCCAAGCGCCGTCAGATGCTCGGCGCCTACCTGCTGAGCTCGGGCGTGTACGACAAGTACTACTACGCTGCGCAAAAGGCCCGCACGCTCATCACGCAGGACTACGATGCCGCGTATGCCAAGGTGGACACCATCCTCATGCCCGCCTCGCCGCGCACGGCCTTTAAGTTTGGCGAGATCAGCGACCCCACGCAGATGTACCTCTCCGACTTGTACACTATCTCGCTCAACATTTGCGGCAACGGCGGTATCTCGGTGCCGCTGGGCCTGGGCGAGGATACTCAACTGCCCGTTTCTGCCCAGCTGGTGGGTCCGGCCTTTAAGGACCGTCAGCTGCTCACGTTTGCCCGCGCCCTGGAGCGCGGCTTTGCCGATGCCGCCACGGGTGCGCCCGCGCTTTCCGTCGCGCCCGATTTTGCCGGGAAGGGAGGCGAGCTGTAATGAAGGAGCTTTCCGAGGTCCTGCAGGATTGGGAGGCCGTGATCGGCCTGGAGATCCATACCGAGCTCACCGCACTCGATACCAAGATGTTCTGCAACTGCAAGCTCAGCCACGATGACGAGCCCAACGCCAACGTGTGCCCGGTGTGCCTGGGCCTGCCCGGTGCCCTGCCGGTGCCCAACAAGCGCGCCATCGAGAGCATCGTCAAGGCCGGTCTCGCCACCAACTGCGAGATCCAGCGCCACTCGATGTTCTACCGCAAGCACTACTTCTATCCTGATATGGCCAAGAACTTCCAGACCACGCAGGGTCCGGTCGCCTTTGCCATGTACGGTCACCTGGATCTGGACGTGACCGGTCGCGGTGCCGCCGAGCGCCCCGACTGCGCGTTTGGTGAGGCCGAGGCCCAGAGCCTGGCGAGCGCCTCGGCCAACGCCGAGGGCCTGTCCACATCCATGACGTCGACCATGCGCGAGGGCAATCAGCGTGCCGGCCACCTGGCCAGCTATGATGCGTCCAACCTGCAGATGCCCGAGCGCCGCGAGGACGGTTCCTACACGGTGCCCATTCGCATCCTGCGCATCCACATGGAGGAGGACGCCGCCAAGATGGTGCACGTGGGCGGCGCCGAGGGCCGCATTACCGCCGCGGCCGAGTCGCTCGTCGACTACAACCGCTGCGGCACGCCGCTGATTGAGCTCGTGACTGAGCCCGACTTGCGCACGCCCGAGGAAGCGCGCTTGTTTATGGAGAAGCTCCGTCGCATTTTTGTGACGCTGGGCATTTCCGACTGCTCCATGGAGAAGGGTTCCATGCGCTGCGACGGTAACGTGTCGCTGCGTCGCCGCGGCGAGACCAAGCTGGGCACCAAGACCGAGCTCAAGAACCTCAACTCGTTTAAGAGCCTGCATGACGGCCTTGCCTACGAGATCTGCCGCCAGGCCGAGGTGCTCGAGGAGGGCGGCATCATCTATCAGGAGACCCGCCACTGGGAGCCCAGCCGTAAGCGCACCGTGGTTATGCGCGTCAAGGAGACGGCCGACGACTATCGTCTGTTCCCCGATCCCGACCTGGCGCCGTTCGACCTGGACGACGAGTTCATCGACCGCTGCCGTGGCGAGATCCCCGAGCTGCCCGATGCCAAGCGCGCCCGTTTTGAGGCCGACTTTGGCATTAAGACGGCCGATGCCGAGCAGATCGCCGGCGACCCGGAGTTTGCCGAGTTCTTTGAGGCCGCCGCTGCCGGTATGGCTGGCAAGGAGGCCCAGACGGTCGCAAACCTGCTGGTGAACGAGATGATCGCCTACCTTAAGGGCGCGGGCGTCTCGCTGGCCGAGTCCGGCATCGCGCCGGCTCAGGTGGCAGCTCTTGCCAAGTTGCTCGCGACCGATGCCATCAGCTCCAACCAGGCGCACGAGGTCTTTGAGGCCATGGCTCAGACCGGCGACGATCCCAACAAGATCGTCGACGAGCGCGGCATGCGCCAGGTGAGCGACGCCGGCGCACTGCAACCGATCGTGGACGAGGTGCTGGCAAACTGTGCCGAGCAGGCGCAGCAGTACCGCGATGGCAACCAGAAGGTCATCGGCTTTTTGGTGGGCCAGTGCATGAAGGCGAGCCGCGGCAAGGGCAACCCGAAGCTCTTCAACGAGTTGCTGAGAACGTCGCTCTCGTAAGCGGGAACCCGGGAGCCCCGGCAGGGCGGGTGCTTCCTCAAAATTTCGAACAGTCCTGCGCAAGACGAAGGCCACATTAAGTGGCCTTCTTTGCGTGCGGAACTCATTTTGAGGAAGCACCCGCCCTGCCGGGGCTCCCGGGTTCTGTGACGACTCGGCCGTTCGGGTCAGGCGGGCTGAATGGAATAGAGTGAATGGGCGCGCCGTTGGCGCGTCCATTTTTGTGCGGGTGACAAAGGGACTGCCCCTTTGTCATATTGCAATCAATGTGATGAAAGTGTGGCGAAATGAGCTTAAAACTTCCGTAAATGTGATAAACGTCACGTTTTACCTAGGGTAAAATGTGGGAAATATCACGTTTTCGGAAGTTTCTTTGCGGGAGGTTCGGTCATGCAGCGAGATATCATTGCCAAGCTTAACGCTTGGAAAGCGTCGGAATATCGTAAGCCGCTTATCCTTAAGGGGGCGCGCCAGGTTGGAAAGACGTGGGCGCTTAAGGAGTTCGGTCGAACCTCGTACCGCAATTTTGTGTATCTGACGCTCGAGGAACCGTCACCTGGGGTACAGAGCGAGTACGCTCAGTTTTTCGAAGGTACGCGCGATCCTCGGCGGATCATCTCAAACCTTTCCCTGGCACTTGGACAGCCTATCGATCCCGGCGAGACGCTGCTTATTATTGATGAGATCCAGGATTGTCCTTCTGCAGTCGGCGCCCTTAAATACTTCTGTGACGAGGCCCCCGAGTATCACGTCGCATGCGCAGGGTCTTTGTTGGGCGTTCGCTTGTCCCGTGAGACCAGCGCTTTTCCGGTGGGAAAGGTCGAGTTCATGGAGATGCACCCTATGAGCTTTTCCGAGTTTCTGAAAGCCGAGGGCGCTGCAAACTACGACGAATACCTTGGCGGCCTGGATCAGATCGAGGCAGTGCCCGATTTCTTCCATATCCGTCTCGTCGAGCATCTTCGTCGTTATTTTGCATGTGGCGGCATGCCAGAGGCTCTTGGTCGGTGGGTGGAGACGGGCGATATCGTTCAGGTCGATAAGGTGTTGTCCGATCTCTTGGATTCCTACGAGCGCGATTTTGCCAAGCATGGTGGCCGTGCGCAGTTCGCCAAGCTTTCGCAAATATGGAACTCGATTCCAACTCAGTTGGCGCGCGAGAATAAAAAGTTCGTTTGGGGTGCGGTGCGCGAGGGGGCTCGTGCTCGAGAATACGAGGATGCTCTGGAATGGCTTGCCGATGCTGGGCTCATCACGGCGGTTCGCCTTAATGCTGCCGGTGGCGTGCCGCTCTCTGCATACGATGACCTCAAGGCATTTAAAGTCTACTGTCTTGATGTCGGTTTGCTGCGCCGCATGGCAAGGCTGGATGCGTCCGCTTTTGCCATCTCGGATGCGCTATTTTCCGAGTTCAAAGGTTCGTTTGCCGAGAACTATGTGCTTCAGGCATTGCTTCTGCAGCTGGATGTCGCTCCGCGCTATTGGACAAACGAGAAGCCGAAACACGAAGTCGATTTTTTGATTCAAGTCGGAAACGAAATCGTTCCCGTCGAGGTCAAATCGGGAGAGGTCGTTCATTCCAAGAGCCTTAAGTACTATGCCGACAAGCATGCGGAGACGACTCCACTGAGGGTCCGCTACTCACTTAAGAACCTAAAGCTCGACGACGGGGTGCTCAACATTCCGTTGTATTTGGCTGATCGATCTGCCCCTCTTATCAAAAAGGCGCTTGATTGTGCACATCTTGACGTTTAGATCCTGGGCGAGCTGATGGGCGGCGGCTAATTAAATCGCTCCGTAACGGCCAAGGAGCTTGGACCTTAGCGGTGCTTGCTTCGCCAAGCCGTGGGTGTCATGCCGGTGCATTGTTTGAACGCTTGGGCGAAGGCGGCCTGCTGGGGGTAGCCTAGACGCTCTGCGACCTGCGCTATCGTGAGCGAGCTATCGGCCAAAAGGTCCTGTGCTCGCTCTATACGACGTCTGCGAATGTAGGCGCCCAGGGACTCGCCAGTTTGGGCCTTAAAGGTGGCGCATAGTTTGGAGCGGCTTGTGTAGAGCCTCTCGGCCACCTCGTTGATACCCACACGTCTGCCTTTGTCGAGCGCACGCTCAATCATTGCCGTCGCTTCCTCGGCAATGGTCACGCTGGCGCGCGTGCCTGCCGCCTGCCGCGCCTGCTTGTGGGCCGCGCGCGAACAGGCGAGCTCCGCGACCATGGTCTCCACGATGCCTTGCATATAGACGTGTCCGCCTACGGTACGGGCGCGTTCCTCGTTAATCCGGCGCAGCGTGTGGCAGATGGCAGACGTCGCTTCCTCGTGCCACGACTCGGCAAACGCCTCAAAGACTTCCGCGAACTCAGTGGGATACCGCTGCTCCAGCTCATCAAAATACCCGGGCAAAAAGAGCACCGATCGCGAGTGGTAAAGCTGTCCTGCAAACAGCGGGCTTAGTTCTTCGCCGCAGCTATCTTGGATAAAGCTGCACACGGCATTGTTTGGCCACGGTCCATGCAAGGGTTTAAGGTTCGCAGGCGTTATGCCAGCCTCGGGCATGCACATGAGCGTGGGCGCGCTGACTTCGCTCACGCATGCGTACGGTTCGGGTGTGTATTCGGCCAGGTACATATCGTGCGTCGGGGTAATGAAATGCTCCATGACGATGCAGGTGGGGGAGAGGGGCATGATCCATGCGCGGCCGTGCGCCCGGTCGTTTGCCACCTCGCCGGTAAAGACGGCGCCCTTGCCGGTAAGCTCCAGGCCAAACTGCTCAAACTGCGGTGCGTAGAGTTCGGTTATGTCGGTCGCTGCCCGCCGTATTTGCAAAAGCGTCCCTTTCCTTTGCAGAAACGTCCACGCCTGGCTTGATTGTGAGCCATGGCTAACACATCAATGATAAGTTCATTGCGGTTAACTCTCAAGCCGTTAGAAAGGAATCACATGGCAAAGGAATCAAAAAGGGAAGGTGGAGGCATCGGCGAGTTGCTCGCGTATGCCGGTGACCGCAAATTCCTAACGTATTTGGGCATGGCGCTCTCGGCGCTCTCGCAGCTGCTGAGCTTTGGCCCGTACGTGTGCATTTGGCTTGTCGCGCGCGATCTGATCGCCGTGGCACCTAACTGGAGCGAAGCCACTAACATCGCGATGTATGGCTGGTGGGCCGTGGGTTTTGCGCTGGCGAGCATCGTGGTCTATTTCGTGGGACTCATGTGCACGCACCTGTCCGCGTTTCGCTGCGCGTCCAATATTCGCAAGACTACGAGCGAGCACCTGCTTAAGCTGCCGCTTGGCTACTTTGACACGCATGCCACCGGCGAGCTGCGTCGTGTTGTAGACGGATGCGCCGCCTCCACCGAGACTTTGCTCGCACACATGCTGCCTGATATCGCAGGCGCCACTGCCATGGTCGTGGGCTTGCTCGTGCTGCTTTTCGCTCTCGATTGGCGTTTGGGCGCGGCATGCCTTATCTCGGTCGTCGTTTCGTTTGGCGCCATGGCCACCATGATGAGCGGCAAAGGCGCCGAGTTCATGAAGGCCTACATGGGAGCGCTGGTCAAGATGAACAAGACCGGCACCGAATACGTACGCGGTATTCCCGTGGTCAAGGTGTTTCAGCAGACGGTCTACTCCTTTAAGGCTTTCCACGATGCGATCGCCGAATACGCCGACATGGCACAAAACTATGCGGGCACGTTCTGCCGAGGTCCGCAGGTACTCAACCTTACCGCGCTCAATGGTCTTGTGGCATTCCTGTTGCCCGTGGCGTTGCTGTTGGCGCCGGGCGAGACGGACTTCGCACATTTTATGGCCAACTTCACGTTTTACGCGATATTTTCGGCCGTGGTACCGACGGCCATGACCAAGCTCATGTTTGTGGGCGAGGCCTCTCAGATGAGTGCTGATTCGCTGGCTCGCATCCGAAGCGTTATGGATTCCAAGCAGCTCTCCGTGCCTGCCCAGCCCAAGCACCCCGCTGGCAGCGATGTGCGCTTTGAGGACGTGAGCTTTACCTACGAGGGTGCCGAAGCGCCTGCCGTCGATCATGTGAGCTTTAGCGTTTCCGCGGGTAGCACCCTCGCCCTGGTGGGTCCCTCGGGCGGCGGTAAGTCAACCTGCGCCAGCCTGATCCCGCGTTTTTGGGATGTTTCTTCGGGTCGAGTGCTCGTAGGCGGTGTGGACGTTCGCGACATGGACCCGCACGAGCTTATGGACCAGGTTGCCTTCGTGTTCCAGACCAACCAGCTGTTCCGGCAAACACTTGCCGATAACGTGCGTGCCTCCAAGCCCACGGCCACTGACGACGAAGTGCGTGCGGCCCTCTCCGCAGCTCAGTGCGACGACATTGTGGCCAAGCTCCCGCAGGGTATTAACACCATGCTCGGTGCTGGAGGGGCATATCTTTCGGGCGGCGAGGTGCAGCGCGTAGCACTCGCCCGCGCGATCCTTAAAGACGCGCCTATCGTGGTGCTCGATGAGGCCACGGCGTTTGCCGACCCCGAGAACGAGGCGCTCATCCAGCGTGCCTTTAGCAAGCTGGCGGCGGGTCGCACAGTCATTATGATCGCGCACCGGCTTTCGACCGTGGTGGGGGCCGACAAGATCGTGGTGCTCAACCAAGGTAGCGTGCAGGAGACTGGCACCCATGCCGAGCTGCTGTCCCAAAACGGTCTATACGCCAAGATGTGGGCCGAATACGAACAGGCCGCGAGCTGGAAGATCACTGCTGCCGCGGATGCCGCCGTCACGAAGGGAGGCGAGGCCTAAATGTTCGCCTCATTCCAAAAGAAGTACTTCCTATCCGATAAAGGCGTCGCCGGCGTAAAACGCGGCATTTTCTGGACCGCGCTCACCAATCTCATTACCATGGCCGGCATGGGCTTATTGTTCCTGGTCATGGCCGGTTTTGTCGAACATCTCGCCACCGGTGCCGACCTGCCGGATGTCCTGCCGATTGTGGGCGGCCTCCTGGTCTTTTTCGTGTTGCTCTTTGCCTCTAACTGGCAGCAGTATTACTACACCTACTGCATCTTTTACGAGGAGTGCGGCAAGCAGCGTATGGAGATTGCCGAGCGCTTGCGCAAACTGCCGCTGTCGTTTTTTGGTCGTCGTGATCTGGCCGATTTAACCGAGACCATCATGGGTGACGTCCAGGCCATGGAGCACGCCTACAGCCACGTGCTGGGAGAGCTTTGGGGTGCCATCATCGCAAGCGTCATTGTGTTCGCGGCGTCGCTGTTCTTTTGCTGGCAGCTGGCGATTGCGGCGTTTTGGAGCGTTCCCGTGGCCTTTGCCGTGCTGTATCTGACGCGCGGCCCCATGATCCCGGTGTTCGACCATGTGCGTGCCGAGAAGGTCAAGGTTACCGAGGCGATCCAGGAGACGCTCGACTGCGTGCGCGAGATCCGCGCCACCAACCAGGAGGCTCATTATCTTGAGGGGCTCAACGCCGTGATCGATGCCGAGGAGCGCGAGACCACCAGAGGCGAGCTCGCCAATGGGCTTTTGGTCAACTCCGCCTTTGCCATCCTGCGCCTGGGGATTGCCACCACGTTGGTCACGGGCGCTGCGATGGTCGCCTCCGGCCAGGTCGACTTTTTGATGATGTTTGCCTTCCTGCTTATGGTGAGCCGCATCTATGCGCCCTTTGATCAGGCGCTGATGCTGATGTCCGAGCTGTTTGCCGCCGAGTCGTCGGCCAAGCGCATGCGTTCCATCATGGAAGAGCCTGTGGCGCGGGGCAGCGAGAAATTTGAGCCCGTGGGCCACGATGTGGTGTTCGATCACGTGGCATTTGGCTATGGTGCGGGCGAGGATGGCCGCGCCGGCGAGAAAGTTCTTACCGATGTGAGCTTTACCGCCAAGGAAGGCGAGGTCACGGCACTGGTCGGTCCTTCGGGCTCCGGTAAGTCCACGGTGAGCCGCCTGGCCGCGCGCTTTTGGGATGCCACCGAAGGCACGGTCACCGTGGGTGGCGTGGATGTTGCGAGCGTGGACCCCGAGGTACTGCTGCGCGACTACGCCATTGTGTTCCAAGACGTGCTGCTCTTTGACGACACGGTGATGGGAAACATCCGTCTTGGACGTCGCGATGCCACCGATGAGGAAGTGCTTGCTGCCGCGCGTGCCGCCAACTGCGACGAGTTTGTGAGCCGCATGCCGCAGGGCTACAACACCATGATTGGCGAGAACGGCTCCAAGCTGTCCGGCGGTGAGCGCCAGCGCATCTCTATCGCCCGCGCGCTGCTCAAAGACGCGCCGATCGTGTTGCTGGACGAGGCGACGGCGAGTTTAGATGTGGAGAACGAGACCGTGGTGCAGCAGGCGCTCTCCCGCCTGCTCGCAGGCAAGACAGTTATCGTTATTGCCCACCGTATGCGTACGGTGGAAAATGCCGACAAAATCGTTGTACTCAAGGATGGTGTGGTTGCCGAGCAGGGCACTCCGGCGCAGCTCAAGGCGGCAGGTGGAGAATTCGCCCGCATGGTGGCGCTGCAAAAGGAAGCAGCTACCTGGCAGTTGTAAGAAGGGGCAAAGGGACAGTCCCTTTCTCACATTGACAATCGGTTACTCCGCATCGTTAATTTTCAAAAGGTTAGCCATGGCTGACCTAGATAGTTAGATAAAATTGAGATATTTCAAAAGCGTGCTCGAGCAAACTTGTTTACTCGGGTGCTGAAGCACCATGCCGCGTCCAATGCGGCAAAAGGGAGAAGCAACATGAAGAAGTCGACGTTCAATACCCTGCTTGTCGGTGGCGGTTTTCTGCTTGGTACGGCTGGCATCAAGCTGCTCGCCAGCGCTCCGGTAAAGAATGCCTGCGTGCAGGGCATTGCGTGCGGCATGCGCATCAAGAATGGCTACCAGGACATGGTCGAGCAGGCCAAGGCCGAGGTCGACGATATGGTTGCCGAGGCTGCCTACATCACCCAGAGCGAGGCTGACGCGGACAACGCGGCCGAGTAGCGCTCTCAGGCACAAACTATGAGATTCTCGATTATCAGCGAGATCCCCGGCAGGACCCGCCTCCAGATGGCGGGTCCTGTGCCAGAGAGCGATCTCGATGCGCTTCTAAAGCTTAGCGGCGAAATCGACGGCGTGCGCAAGGTGCGCGTCTACGGCCGCATCGGCCAGATGGCGCTCGAATACGACGAGCCGCGACGCGACGCCGTACTGGCCGCCGTCGGCGCGCTCGACGCTCAGGCCATTGCCGACGCAAAGACGGGTTACGTGATGCAGCTTGAGCCGCGCAAGCACAAGCTCGTTATGGATCTTGCCACACTTATCGGTGCCCATTACGCACGTCGCTGGTTCTTGCCGACGCCTCTGCGTGCGGTGTTTGTCGTGGCCGGTTACATGGCATTTTTGCGCGCTGCCCTTCATGAGCTCGCGCAGCCGCGCCTGACCGTTCCCGTGCTCGACGCTTCGGCCATCGGTATCTCGTTTGTCAAACGTGATGTCGACACCGCGGGCCAGACGATGTTCCTGCTCAACGTGGGCGAGCTGCTCGAGGACTACACGCGCGCCATGAGCGAAAACGAGCTCATCAACTCGCTGCTCGACGTGCCCGACAAGGCGCAAAAAGTGGTCGGCGACACCGAGGTGAGCGTTGCTGCCACCGAGCTTGAGCCCGGCGACCTGGTCGCCGTGCGCACTGGCATGTCCATCTGCATCGACGGCGTGGTCGAGCAGGGGAGCGCCATGGTCAACCAGGCGACCCTGACCGGCGAGCCGCTGGCCGTCGAGCGCAGCGCGGGCGACGACGTGTTTGCCGGCACCGTCGTCGAGGACGGCAGCATCCTGGTACGCGTGCGCGCCAACACGGCCCAGACCAAACTGCGCTCGATTGTCTCGCTCGTCCAGACGGCCGACTCGCTCAAATCCGAGGGCCAGTCGCACATGGAGGATCTTGCCAACAAGATCGTTCCGTGGAACTTCTTGCTCGCGGGTCTGGTCGCGCTCACCACGCGCAGCCTCATCAAGACTTCCGCGGCGCTGATGGTCGACTACTCGTGCGCGCTCAAGCTCACGGGCTCCGTTGCCGTTATGACCGCCATGAGCGACGCTGCCAAGATGGGCGTCATGGTCAAGGGCGCCAAGTACTTTGAGTCGTTTGCCAAGGCGGACACCATCGTCTTTGATAAGACCGGCACGCTGACTGAGGCCCAGCCGCGTCTGGCTTGCGTGCTCACGACCGACGGTTGGAGCGAGGACGAGGTCCTGCGCCTTTCTGCCTGCCTGGAGGAGCATTTCCCGCATCCTGTGGCGCGTGCCGTGGTCAACGCCGCCCGCGAGCGCGGGCTCGAGCACCGCGAGCGCCATGCCGCCGTCGAGTACATCGTGGCGCACGGCATCGCTTCGTCCATCGAGGGGCGTCGCGCGATTATCGGCTCGGCACACTTTGTGTTTGAAGACGAGAGCGCGCAGCTCGATTCCGATATTAAGGAGCGCATTGAGTCCCAGATGCAGGGCCTGTCGCCGCTGTATCTGGCGGTCGATGGAAAGGTCGTCGGCGTGCTCGGCATCGAAGATCCGCTCAAGGCCGGGGTCCGCGAGGCCATTGCCGACCTGCATGCGCTGGGCGTCAAGCACGTGGTCATGCTCACGGGTGACTCCGAGCGCACGGCCGAGCGCATCGCGCGCGAGGCGGGTGTCGACGAGTTTAAGGCCGAGCTGCTGCCCGAGGACAAATACGCGTATGTGGAGCGCATTAAGAGCGAGGGGCGCCACGTTGCCATGGTGGGCGACGGCGTCAACGACTCACCGGCGCTGGGCCTGGCCGACGTGGGCCTGGCCATGGGTGGCGGAAGCGACATCGCCAAGGAGGTCGCCGATATCATCCTGACCGATACGGATCTTGCCGCGATCGTGCGCCTGCGCCGCATGAGTCAGGGCCTCGTTGATCGTCTGACGAGCTCCTACTCTAAGGTGATGCTCACCAATTCGGCGCTGTTGGCATTGGGTATTACCGGCATGATCACTCCGCAGACGTCGTCACTGCTGCACAACGGCTCAACGATCGCCTACAGCCTGGGCAACGCAAAGGCGTACCTGCGTTAACAGACGTGTTCACCCACGTTATCTGGCCTGCGCCCAGACGGCATCGGTGTCGTCCGGGCGCAGGCCTTTTGCATTTGACCATGTGCTAGCTTCTTTATATAGTGGTGCTAGCAGGGCTAGCAATTGAAGGGAGCGGGTCAACGTGGGTGCTGTTAGCGGCATGGCGCAGGTGAATGTTCGCGTAGATCGCTCGGTTAAAGAGCGCGCCGAGGAAGCGCTGCGGCTTTCGGGCGGAACGCTGCCCGAACTCATCAAAAAGGTCGTGGCCAAGGTTGCGCAGGGTGGTGGACAGTGTGAGGAAGTGCTGTCTGCCGTTGATGGCCGGCAGCAGTCCGTCGCGCCCGATACTCCGTTCGCCGCGTCGTGGGCAGCGGCAGACCGGCTTTATGCAGATTTGGGCATCGCTACGTCGCCCGTATCCGACGATCGCGATTGGGACGCAATCTATTCCGACGCCATGGATGAGCATTATCGCCAAAAGGGGATGATCCTGTGAGTGGGGCGCCTCTCAAGATCATGGTGGACGCCAACGTATGGGTTGATTCGTTTTGCGCCGACCATGCCGAGTCGATTGCCGCGCGTGCGTTTATTGGGCAGGCGACGGAGGCGGGGGCATTGCTGTTCTTTCCGGTGCATATCGCCAAGGACGTACTGTATGTTGTGCAGCACGAACTGAAGCGCAGCGTTCTTGCCAGCGGGGGAGCGCTCGGCGAGGCTTCTGCCCGCGCGATTGGCGATGCGGCGCTGGCGTTTGTTCGGAACATGACCGAAAACGCCACGGCCGTGGGTGCAGATGCGTCGGACCTTTGGCTGGCCGACAAATACTTAGCGCTCCATCGCGATTACGAGGACAACTTGATACTCGCCGCATGCAAACGCGCCCAGGTTGATTACTTGGTGACCAACGATCGAAAACTGCTCGAACATGCCGATCTTGCAGCAAAGACACCTCGTCAAATGATGCCGATTCTTGCTTTGGCCAAACGCGGCGGCACGGCTATCGGTTGACGTGAGCTGTTCGCGGGCCCCTTGGACGACGATGCGCCAAGGGGCCCGCGTCTGCTATTTACAAAAGCTCGGCCTTGATGGTGGGACTTTCTGCGAGCTGCTCGGCTGCCTTTTCGTTGGAGCTGTCGAGTGCTGCCAGACTGCGGTAGACCCACTCGTTGACCTGGGTGTTCTTGACGCCTGCGCTCTGCATAAGGGCGCCTACCTCGCGGATTGCTGCGAACAGATCTGCCTTGGGACCCGCGAGCTCGACCTCGATACCGTGGTAGGCGGCCACGCCGCGGTTCTCACTCACGTGGTCGATAAAGCCCTCGACGGTCTCAAGCTGCTGAGTGAGAGCTGCATCATCGTCAACGTCCAGCGCGACGAGTGCGTTCGATACCGTGAGGGCGGGATGTCCGCAGGGGACAAAGCCCTCGATGACATCCATAGCTTCGGTAATGGTTGAGCCCAGGCCTGCGAGGGCATTGACGAGTTGCTGCTTGGTATCCATGACGGTCCTTTCGACGGGTCAATTCTGCTTGGCGAAAATATACGTGACGCGATCGGTAGCAAAAATGCGAAGTCGTGCGCACATTGAGGTCTTCACAGCTCGTGCATAGAACAGCTGTCCGCTTTCAGAACGTGGTAAGATAACACTCCACAAGCGGGGCTCGCCCCGCATGTTCCTTGAAAAGTCGACGGCTGTTGGGTGCTTGCAGGCCCGATGCCATCCAGACTTTCCCGACATTTGGGGGCGACTGGTTTCGACACGATAGCTCTGAGAGAGGAAGCAAGCCGAGGTCTCCTCGCCTCGTTAAACAGGGGTACCGTCAAATTGAATTGACAACAACTCTTCTTTTGAGCCTATGGCTCTCGCTGCTTAATTTATAGCGGCGCGTCAACCCGGTGATTTCCCCGACACCGGCGCGACGTCATTTTAGGGGAATGCTCCTGCGCACGTAATCGGTATGGCGCGGGCTAAGACCGAACCGGTTGGGATGCCGCGAGCGTGTCGCTGCGCGCAAAGCGTCCGAGACCAAACCAGCGACTGAGCTTGGAGATGCCAATCAGGGGGCTTTCGTGGACCGGAGTTCGATTCTCCGCGCCTCCACCAATAGTTACAGACAGGTAGATACCCATATCTACCTGTCTTTTTATTTCTAGTCCGTACAGCGGAGAATCGAACTCTGCGCAGGGCGCGGGCGTTAAGCAAACGCGGAGCGTTTGTAGTGAGCGGGCGAGGGCGCCGGCAGGCGGCCGAAGCCGGTGCGTATTTGCGAAGCAAATACGCGGATTCTCCGCGCAAACTTCCGACTCAAAACGGATGCGATATTTATCGAATCTCAGCCGGCCATGCGCCGCATCAACGGATCCCCCCCGTACCGCGGAGAATCGAACTCTGTGCAGGGCGCGAGCGTAAAGAAAACGCCTCAGTGACGCAGAGTGGGACGTGCTTTCCCAATGGCGGCCCAGGCGGAAAGCCCATCCCGGAATCCGCGCTCAGACTGGGATGTAGTTTCCGGATGATGCCTCAAGCGGAAACTGCGACCCGGAATCGAGCCGTAGAGTGGGATATGCTTTCCCAATGGCAGCTCAAGCGGAAAGTACATCCCGGAATCCTCGTTCGGAATGGGATGCAGTTTCCAAATGAATGGCTAGCGGAAAGTTCGTCCCGGAATCCGCGCTCAGAACGGGACGCGCTTTCCCAGCGGCGGTCCAAGTGGAAAGCGCATCCCGGAATCCCGCCTCAAACTGGGGCACACTTTCCGCTTCACCTGCCGCCTCGAAAAACCTGCGCGCTCGCCATCCCAAAACTGGGTAGAAGAAAGCCAAAACGCAATCGCAGGAGGTCAACATGACTGCAGAAGATAAGGCAAAGAACGCTGGCAAGGTCGCGCTCGTTTTGGAGGGCGGTAGTTTTCGCGGGCAGTTTACTGCGGGCGTGCTCGACGTTCTCATGGAGGCCGGCGTCGAGATTCCGGCGGTCTACGGTGTATCGGCCGGCGCCCTCAACGGCGTGAACTACAAGTCGCACCAGATCGGCCGTGCCAACCGCATCAACCTGGCTTTCTGCAATGACAACCGCTTCATGGGCGCCGCATCGTTTGCGTCCACGGGCTCTATTGTGGGTTACGACTTTATCTTCAACGATGTCCAGGACCGCCTAGATCCCTTTGACAACGAGACGTTCGACGCAAGCCCCATCGAGATGTACGCCGTCGCGACGGACATGCTTTTTGGAACCGCCACGTACCTGCCGGTCAAAAGCGCCGTACTTGACCTCGACGCTGTTCGCGCCTCGACGTCGCTGCCGCTGGTGACGCCGCCGGTCGAGATTGACGGGCACAAATACGTCGACGGCGGCGTAGCCGATTCGGTCCCCATCGAGCATGTGCTCGAGGAGGCGGGCTTCGATCGCGCGGTTGTCATTGTCACGCAGGACCGCTCGTACGAGAAAAAGCCCTACGAGTTTTTGCCGGCCGCGCGTGCGCGTTATGCCGACTACCCCTATCTGCTCGAGGCTATCGAGACGCGCCACGACCGTTACAACATCCAGCGTATGCACCTGTGGAAGTATGAGCGCGAGGGCCGCGCGTTGGTCGTCGCTCCGCAAAAGCCGGTCGAGGTCGGCCATGTCGAGCACGATTCGGCAAAGCTTTTGGACCTGTATATCCAGGGTCGTCAGGAGGCAAAGCGCCTGCTCGCGGAAATCCAAGAGTTCGTTGAGCGCTAGCGACGGCGAACCCTCAAAAAATGACAACAGCTAAAGAGCTGGAAAATCACGGCTCGTGGATGACATGTGCAGAAACTCTGGTCGGAGCCAAAATACCTGTTGACTCGTACGGCGAGCGGGGTAATATGGACGGGTTACTTGCAGAGCCCCGTGAATCTCTGTAACAACACGTACTGTACATGGAGGAGTCTAAGTGATTTCGAAATCGACTCACTACGCCAAGCAGGGCGAGGTCCAGCGCAACTGGGTTCTCGTCGACGCCGATGGTGCTGTCCTGGGCCGTCTTGCCACCCAGATCGCAATGATCCTGCGCGGTAAGAACAAGCCCCAGTTCACGCCCAACAGCGACTGCGGCGACTTCGTTGTCGTCATCAACGCCGATAAGGTCCAGCTTACCGGTAACAAGGCCGACACGAAGACCTATTATCGCCACAGCGGCTACAACGGCGGCCTCAAGGCTGAGAGCTTCCGCCAGGCTATGGAGAAGCACCCGGAGAAGGTCATCGAGCGCGCCGTTCGCGGTATGCTGCCCAAGACCACCCTCGGCCGTGCCCAGATGACCAAACTTAAGGTCTACGCTGGTGCCGAGCATCCGCACGCTGCCCAGAACCCCACGAAGATTGAGCTGGAGGCTTAAAGATGGCTGAGAACACCGTTGTCTACCAGGGTACCGGCCGTCGTAAGAACGCCGTCGCCCGCGTCCGTCTCGTCCCCGGCACCGGCAAGGTGACCATCAACAAGCGTGACGCCGAGCAGTATTTCGGCCGTCATCAGCTCGTTGAGAACGCCCTTGCTCCCTTCAAGGTGACCGACACCGCCGGTCAGTTCGACGTTATCGCTCTGTGCGATGGCGGCGGCATCTCCGGTCAGTCCGGCGCTCTGCGCCTGGGCATCGCTCGCGCTCTTCTGAACGCTGGCGATTACCGTGCTGACCTCAAGAAGGCCGGTTTCCTTACGCGCGATGCTCGCGTGGTCGAGCGCAAGAAGTACGGCCTCAAGAAGGCCCGCCGCGCTCCCCAGTTCTCCAAGCGCTAAGGTTTTATCTCCTTACGAGATACAATGTACAAGCGGGGCCTGCCGATTCCTCGGCGGGTCCCGCTTTTCTTTTTCGACTAGGGTGGGCGGTTGCATATCGCCTGCTAGGGAAGGAGCGATCCTATGCCCCAGAACATCTTCGGTACCGACGGCGTCCGTGGCGTCGCCAATGCCGACCTCTCGTGCGACCTCGCGTTTCGCCTGGGCCGCGCGGCGACCAAGTTCCTTGGTCCGGATATCTGCGTCGGCCGCGACACGCGTCTTTCGGGTACTATGCTCGAGAGCGCTCTGACCGCCGGCATCATGGCCGAGGGCGGTCGTCCGCACTGCTGCGGCGTCATCCCCACGCCTGCCGTGGCGCTGCTCACCGTCCAGAATGAGCTCGACGGCGGCATCGTCATCTCTGCTTCGCATAATCCGCCGGAGTTCAACGGCATCAAGTTCTTTAGCCGCAAGGGCATGAAGCTTCCCGATGCGGTCGAGGAAGAGATCAGCGCCTGGGTCATGTCCGAGGAAGCCATGGCTGCCGACACGCTGCCGACCGGTGCCGGCGTGGGCCACATCATCAAGATGAAGGACGCTCGCAAGGCATACGTCGACCACGCCATCGATACGCTTGATGGCCTGAGGCTCGATGGCCTGGTGGTTGCCGTCGACTGCGGTCACGGTGCTTCCTGCCAGACCACGCCTGCCGCGCTGCAGCGCCTGGGTGCCACGGTCCATGCCATCAACACCGATTACTGCGGCACCGACATCAATGTCGAGTGCGGCTCTACGCACCTCGAGCCCCTGCGCGAGCTCGTGCTGCGCACCCATGCTGACATCGGTCTGGCCCACGACGGCGACGCCGACCGCGTACTGTTCGTGGACAGCGAGGGCAATGAGATCGACGGTGACTACATCCTGGCTATCTGCGGTTCTGACCTCGCCGCCCGCGGCAAGCTCGCCAACTCCGAGATCGTCTCGACCGTCATGTGCAACCTTGGCTTCTCCATCGCTATGAAGGAGCAGGGCTTCGAGATGGTTCAGACCGCTGTGGGCGACCGCTACGTTTTGGAGCGTATGCTTGCGGACGGTGCCGTCATCGGCGGCGAACAGTCCGGCCACATCATCTTCCTGGAGCACAACACCACCGGTGACGGCCTGGTGACGGCTCTTCAGCTGCTGGCCGTGCTTAAGCGCACCGGTCGCACCCTCACCGATCTTGCCGGCATCATGAAGAAGTACCCGCAGGTACTCGTCAACGTGCATTCCGACAACAAGGCTGGTCTGGACGATTGCCAGCCCATCTGGGATGCCGTCGCTGCTGCCGAGAAGGAGCTTGACGGCCGCGGCCGCATTCTGGTGCGCCCGAGCGGTACCGAGCCGCTGGTCCGCGTTATGGCCGAGGCCGAGACGCACGAGCTGACCCAGCGCGTTGTTGACGACATCGTCGAGGTTGTCAAGCGCGAACTTCCCTAATGGTCAAAAACGAGTGCCAAGTGGTAAACTGTTAAGGCTATTTTGGTCGATTGGTATGTCCGAGGGGGAGCATGTTCACTAAAGTCCTAAGGTCTTTTGGTATGCGTGGTCGAGTCCTTACGCTGGATGCTCCCATCTCGGGCGACGTCATTCCGTTGTCCGAGGTAAACGACCAGACATTTGCCACCGGGCTTTTGGGCCAGGGCGTGGCGATTCAGCCTACCGGCACGCGTGTGATTGCACCGGCTGATGCCAAGGTCGAGGCCATTTTTCCCACGGGACACGCTGTTGCGCTTAACACGGTCGATGGCTTGGACGTGCTCATCCACGTTGGTTTGGACACTGTTCAGCTTGAGGGCAAGCACTTTACCGTACATGCGCAAGTGGGTGACATCGTCCATAAGGGCGATGTGCTCATTGAGTTCGATCGCGAGGCAATTGCTGCCGAGGGCTACGATGTGACGGTTCCCATCTTAGTGTGCAACTCCGTTGAGTTCTCGAGCATCAAGGGCTCCGTTGGCGTGCATGTCGAAGAGATGGACCAGCTCATCGTTGCTCGCGAGCGCTAGCAAGTGCACGTGGCCATTAGCCTACAATTCAAACACGTTTACGGAGGGCGCCCTTGAAAGAGGACGCCCTCCGTGGCAAGATGGGGTTTGTCCGAAGCTAAAAGGCTTCGGGTCACCGTGGACGGGCAGGGGCCTCGACGCGGCTAGACACGAGACACATACATTACGCGACCTCGCCCTGGTGGCCGCACACGTTGGTTGCGGCCGACGCGGGCCGCGGGCAAGTGCTTGTAAGGGGAGCCTTGCCTCTCTTGTACGAGAAAGGACGCGTAATGAAGATCATTAAAGCTAAAGACTACGAGGATATGAGCCGCAAGGCCGCCAATATCATTTCGGCGCAGGTTATCCTCAAGCCCGACTGTGTGCTGGGCCTTGCCACCGGCTCCACCCCGATCGGTGCCTACAAGCAGCTCGCTGCTTGGTACAAGAAGGGCGACGTCGACTTTGCCGAGGTCAGCACCTACAACCTGGACGAGTATCGCGGCCTTTCGCATGACGATCCCCAGAGCTATCACTACTTCATGCGCGAGAACTTCTTCGATCACATCAACATTGACCTGAACAACACGCATGTGCCCGATGGTTCCAACCCCGACGCCGCCGCTGCCTGCTCTGAGTACGACAAGATCGTCGCCGACGCCGGTTACCCGGATCTGCAGCTGCTCGGCATTGGCAACAACGGCCACATCGGCTTCAACGAGCCCGATGACCACTTCTCCAAGGGCACGCACTGCGTCGACCTCACCGAGAGCACCATTCAGGCCAACAGCCGCCTGTTCGACAGCATCGACGATGTTCCCCGTCAGGCCTACACCATGGGCACCCAGACCATCATGTATGCCCGCATGATCCTGGTCGTCGCCAACGGCGAGGCCAAGGCTCAGGCCGTGCATGACATGTGCTATGGTCCGGTTACGCCCGAGTGCCCGGCTTCGATCCTGCAGCTGCACACCAACTGCGTTGTCGTTGCCGACGAGGCCGCCCTTTCGCTCTGCGAGTAGCGCGAGCCCGTCACCTCGACATAGCTTTGCCGAAGGCCTCCGCTTTGCGGGGGCCTTTTTGCTGTCCCTTTCCGCCCACTTGACCAAAATCTTGCCGCAAGCTTGACGAATGCCGGATATCCAACAGCCTGATTCATTCTATACCAGATTCTATGCAAAAATGCCACTAGAAGGTCGTAGACGGTAGCGGGTGCTAGGCGAGTTGAATGACATGGCTGAACCTTGTTCATTTGCGTTACACTGCCGCTTGGATGGGACAAGCTGACAAGCCATTTACCTGCTTAAAGACCGATTAGTCGGGGGATTAATAACAATCGGCCCTCGCTGTACAAAAACTTGCCGCTTGCGTACCAAAAGACAACCTAAAACGCAAGGTCGCTCTATTCATAGCGCGGCTTGTATGGTCTTGCGGTTACAGTGTCCATACGGTCGAGTTGAGGAGCGGGCATGGTAAACGATTTGGACAGTATAGACGACCTCGAGCTGATGCCGCTGGGCGGAGGCTATATGGTGCGACGCGAACGCTTGATGAATGAGCTTATCGCCAAGGGCCGAAAGGCCGGCATCGTGGTTCTCTATGCGCCCGACGGGTTTGGGAAGACCTCGGTGCTGCTGCAGTACACCCATGAGGTTAAATGCGACCCGACGCGAGGCCCCGTGCGGATTATCGAGGCCGATCGCGCCACTGGGCGCGAGGTGTTTATGCAGCTCGAGGTGGTCACCGAAGAACTCAAAGACAAACCGCACTCCCTTATCGCGATTGATAATGTGCCAAACCTCGATCAGCGCGATACCGAAGACCTCATCGACAGGATTCGCGGCCTGCGCGCTATGGGGGTAGGGGTCTTTATCTCCTGCCGTCCTTCAAATCGTCAGCTGATTCATGGGCTGGGTGACTCGGTTAAGATCAATGCGCAAATGCTCAAGGTGCATGCCTATGAGTATTCGGCGTGGGCATCGGCGTTTTCGATTAGCACATCGCTCGACTTTTATCAGCTCACGCAGGGTGTGCCCGAGCTTGTTTCGGCTTTGCAGACGGGTCTGTACGGCCAGGGCGATGTTGCCGGTCTGCTCGAAAACGAGATTGTCAACGTGTATGGCGCGGCTCTTGTCGATCTTGCTTCACTCGATAATAATGCGCTGTTCTGCGTCGCCTGCCTCATGATCTTGATCGGCGAGGGCAATATTGCAGAACTCGAGGTTTGCGGGGTGAGGCTGTCGATGATCGACCAGTCCTACCTTGTACGCGATTACCCGATCTTTGGTTTGGATCCCGCCGACCGGAGCTTTACGTGCCTGGGCGCCGAGGACAACGGACGCCTGCGTCTGCGAAAGTTGGTGGCCGAGATCCGTCCCGAGCTTGTTCCGCGTGCGGCTCGAATTTTGCTCAAGGCAGGCCGATGTGATGCGGCGATGGACCTGGCCGACGCCTTTCTGGACCGTAGCGTGGTCCTTGAGCTTGCCGGGCAGTATGGGGTCGATCTGGCCCTGACGGGGCATGGAGGGGATGTCTGCCGCGCGGCACTGGGAAAGACCGAAGCAGATGGCCGGGTATCGGAGCCGACGCCTGGCGAGGCACTCGGCATCTATCTGGCGGCGGTGAGCGTCTCCAATACAAAACTCGCGCGGTATATGGCCTCAATTATCGAGCATGCGGGCGAGCAAGCGATTTGCGAGCTCGATCCCGTGTCGTGGAAGGTAGCGCACGCGTTTACGGCCGCCTGTTATGGAGATAGTGGTCTGGGGCTTCCGGCAAGCCATACAGCGCTGGGAAGTGAGGCGTCTTGTGCCGCACTCGACATGCTGTCCGCACATATCGAGATAAAACATGGGCTGACCGAGCGGGCGAAGGGTGGTGAGATCCTCGCAGGGCTCAAAACGGATAAGGTCTACGATTGTGAGCTCGATATCGCGGGGACGTTTGTGCGGGCGGACCGCATGTTGACGGAGCTATTTGATGGGTCGTATGCAGGGACTGACGAGCGTGATGACGAGATGGCCCTGACGCTCGAGGCACTCGAAGCGCGTGACATCCGAGCACTCGCCATCTGGGTGCGCATGGTATTATCGGCGCGGCGCCTGTTTGCCGGCATGCCGGTGACCGACGAGCAGGCATTCAATGAGCTCGACCGTTTTGCCGTGCGTGTGCGTGACAATCAAGTCCAGTTGTTTGGCTTGATACTGGAAGGCTGGCAGTCGCTGGCCGAGGGGCGTCCGGTCAATGCCAAATTCCGTGCGGTGCAGGTGCTCAGGCTTGCCGAGGAATCGATTGGATACATACGCGACAACGCACTGCTGCTAGAGCGCGCGGCGTACTTACGCAATACATCGATGGTATCGGTGCGTGAAGAGGCAGAGCTGCTCGATTTGAGTCGGACGCAGGTCGGTGGTGCCGAGGCTTGGATGGTGGCGCTGCATTTGGCCTCCGCTGGCCGCGATAGCGACCTTGCAGCCTGGATGTCCATGAACCGCCCAGGGATTTTGGATCCGTCGTATCGGCTGTTTGCGCGTCTTGCGATGCATTGTCTGGGTGAGCCGGCTGCTAGAATTCGAAAGAAGCTCCCGGTGCGCGAGCTGTCGCGGTATTCGCTGCGTGACGACTTTGAGGGCGAAGGCGAGCGTCTGTTCCAGGCCGGCGATGCCGAGGGTGTCGATGCGATTGGCCATATCGAGATTCGCATGTTTGGGGCGTTTCGCGCCGAGCGCGACGGGTTTCCCATCACGGATAAGATGTGGCGCCGCAAGAAAGCGGCGACGCTTGCCGAGCGGCTTGCGCTGGGCATGGATGCGCTGGTCGACCGCGAGACGCTGGCTATGGAGCTGTGGCCCCACGCCGAGTTCAATAGCGCTCGTAACAATCTGTACTCGACGATATCGCGCCTGCGTTCGGCCTTGGGGCCGACACCGGACGGCAAGTCGTGTGTGCTGATCCAAAACGAGTGCATTGGGCTTAACGGCGATTACGTCAAGACCGACGTGCGGTTGTTTGATCAGATAAGCCGCGAAGTTTTGGGAAATCGCACGGGTGCGCGCGGGCCCCATCTGATCGAGCTGTGCCTTAAGATCGAGCAGCTTTACGCCGGCCCGTTGTATGTTCCCAATGGCTGTAATCCCACCTACTTTTTGCGTATGAGGCGCATTATGGAATCGAAGTATATCGACTGCATGATTCGGGGCGCGAATGCCGCCCTAGAAGAAAATGACCTGCAGTCGGCGGTATGGCTGGTGGAGTCGGGGCTGCGGCAAGAGACGGCGCGCGAGGACATGGTGCGTTGCGCTATGCGCGTCTACGGCGCGGCGGGGCGACGACGCGATATCGTCGAGCTGTACAGTGGGCATATGCATCACCTGAGGGAGCAGGTCAATGGCGTGCCCGAGCCCGAGACGCGGCGTCTGTACGAGCGCTTGGTCGAGGGCAGGCTTAACCGCGTGCTCGTCGAGCGATAAAAAATGAGCGTCCGAATTGCTCGGACGCTCACAAGCTTGATGTATGTTGGCTCGCCGGATCGTTGGCTCTTAGACGAGCTTAATCTTCTCGATGTCCTTGCGCGAGGACTCGCGATACAGCGAGAACTTGCGGCCGATAACCTGGACGACCTCGGCATGGCAGCGATCGGCAAGCTCTTCGGCGGCCTCGCGGGCAGAAAGACTGGAACCATCGAGTACGGAGCACTTAACGAGCTCGTGCTTCTCCAGGTAGGCGACCGTCTGCTCGACGGTGCCCTCGTTGATGTCGGACTTGCCGATGATGATGGCGGGGTTGAGGTGATGGGCCATGCTGCGAAGCTGCTTGACCTGGGCTCCTGTCAGTGCCATGGGTTCTCGCTTTCTATGTTATGGGGTGCCCCGCGATGGGGCCTTAATCTACGTGAGCTGTCCCACGATAGCGCAGGAACGGCGTGGTGTGGGGCGTGTTTGCCCAGTTCAAAAAGAATGCGGATGCCGAGCGGGAGAACAGCGCGGGTTGCAGGCGGACGTGTACGGCAGCCGAAAGCGGTCTATGGACAGCTCGAAGAGACCGGCTCCCATGCAATAAACGCCCAACGGACCTTGCGGACGTGGTCGAGCATGTAGCGCCCTTGCGGCACGCCCTTGGACCCTGGCTCGCCGGTATGGGGATTCTCAATCATATGCTGAGCGACGTAGTCGCGCAGACGGTCGATTTTATCCTCGTTACCGTGCTCGAGCATGCGGGAGAAGTCCGCCACGCCCGCCTCAAGGCTATCGAAGGTATCGCGACGAGGCGATTCAAAGTACGTAACCTGCGGCAGGGCACCCATCTGAATGAGGATATTAAAGGCATACACAAAGCCATTACTGCAGGTAACCGAGGCACCGATGGCGTTCATCAGGTGAAGGTCATAGCGCGGGCTGGAGTTGGCGACCATCGTGACGGCACAACGCCGACGAGCCGTTCGATCAAGCTTGGCAAGCGCGCCTTTTAGGTTGGTCGTGGTGACAGAGCGACTGGCAAAGGCAACATCTACCGCTTTCGCGACCGGTCCAACCAAATCCCAGTCATCATCCCAAGCAAGCTCAAGCGGTGTAATGCGATCCTCGAGCCCATAGTACTCAATGCCAGCATCAAGCGTGCCCAACATAGCAGGGGAAAAGTCGGCAGCAATCACAGGATGTCCAGCCTGAGCAAGCGGAATAGCAATCGACCCAGCCCCACATCCCATATCCAGCACGGACTCACCAGGCTTTAACGCCAACAGCTTCATAAAGTCCCGGGCATACGGAGCAGTCTCAAGCGGCCGAAAATGCCGAGCCCTTTTGTCCCACTCAAAAGAGTCATCAGCCCGATGCCGAGCGGCTTGCAGACGCATCCATTCGCCATTCCAATCAGCAGAAAGAAGCTCAGAACGAGCATCCCCATCAACCATGGGCCAACCTCCTAGCAACAAAAAAGCGACTCCTCCCAAAAGAAGAGCCGCAACCAGCATATATCAGAAAGAACCGATCCAACGCCAAACCGCCATACCAGCAAAGTGGGGCAGAAGCGAAGCGACTGCCAAAGGGATAGAACCCAACCGAGGTCCCGTTGTGCGGGAGCCCCGGGAAGGGCAAATATATAAGGTCGATCGCGAGTTCCGCACGAGCCGGAGAGCACTTAAGGTGCTCTCCGTGCGAGTCAGGACTGTCCGAGCAGGCGACCTTATATATTTGCCCTTCCCGGGGCTCCTCGCCTCGTATCCCTGGGCTAGTTCTTCAGCGAGTTCAGCGGAGCCGGGAAGCGTCCACCACGGTGGGCAAGCACGGTGCCGGCGTTGGGGTTCACCGGCATGATGGGCGCACGGCCAAACAAGCCGCCGTACTCGACGCAGTCGCCCACGCCCTTGCCAATGGCGGGAATCACGCGGACGGCCGTGGTCTTGTTGTTGATGACGCCGATAGCCATCTCGTCGGCGATGATGCCGGCGATGGTCTCGACCGGGGTGTCACCGGGGATGGCGATCATGTCCAGGCCGACGGAGCACACGCAGGTCATGGCCTCGAGCTTCTCGAGCGAAAGCGCGCCAGCCTCGACGGCGGCGATCATGCCGGCGTCCTCGGACACGGGGATAAAAGCGCCGGAGAGACCGCCCACACTGGAGCTGGCCATGACGCCGCCCTTCTTGACGGCATCGTTGAGCATGGCGAGCGCGCAGGTCGTGCCGGGGCCACCGCAGGTGCCCACGCCGATGATCTCGAGGATGCGCGCGACGGAGTCGCCGATGGCGGGCGTAGGTGCCAGCGACAGGTCGACAATGCCCTTCTCGACACCCAGGCGATGGGCGGCCTCGCGGCTCATGAGCTCGCCGGCGCGGGTGATCTTAAAGGCGGTCTGCTTGATCTTCTCGGCGACTTCCATCATCGATGCGGAATCGGGCAGCGTCTCCAGGGCTGCGACCATAACGCCGGGGCCCGAGACGCCAACGTTGATGACGGCGTCGGCCTCGCCACCGCCGTGGACGGCGCCCGCCATAAACGGGGAGTCCTCGACCATATTGGCAAAGCAGACAAACTTGGAAGCGCCGACGGAATCCTGGTCGGCCGTGAGCTTAGCGGCGTCGATGATGGTCTGCGCAGCCATGAGTACGGCGTCCATGTTGATGCCGGCACGCAGGCTGGCGACGTTGACGCTGGAACAGACGCGGCTGGTGGTAGCGAGCGCCTGGGGGATGGACTGGATGACGCGGCGGTCGGCGTCGCCAATGCCCTTCTGGACGAGCGCGGAGAAGCCGCCCAGGTAATCGATGCCGAGCGTCTCGGCCGCGCGGTCGAGGGCATGCGCGATGGGGGTGAGGTCCTCATCCTTGCAGCACGCGGCGATCTGCGCCACCGGGGTGACGGAAACGCGCTTGTTGACGATGGGGATACCGTACTCGCGCTCGAGGTTCTCGGCGGTCTCGACCAAGTGCTCAGCCGTGTGCGTCACGTGGTCGTAGATCTTCGTGCACATGCGGTCGAGGTTCTCGTCGCCGCAACCCATGAGCGAAACACCCATGGTGATGGTTCTGATGTCGAGGTTCTGCTCCTCAACCATGCCGCGGGTTTCCGCGATTTCTGCAGGCGTGATCGCCATCCTTGCGCTCCTATCTGCCAAAACGAGCATAGTCCCATCTATTCTAACGTGCCGCACGCGTCTCGTGGCGCGTGCGGCACGTTTTGGTGCTCGGTTGTTTCCGTTGTGTTACTGTCCAAAGACCTCTTCGGCGATGCGCGCGCTCTCGGCGGCGTCCTTGGCGTAGTAGTCTGCGCCAATCTGTTTGGCGTATTCGGGGGTGAGCACGGCGCCGCCCACGATGATCTTGACGCCCGGGACCTCGGCATGAAGCAGCTTGATGGTCTCCTCCATGGCGACGACCGTGGTGGTCATAAGCGCCGAGAGACCGACGAGCTTAATGTCGCGCTCCTTGACGGTCTTGAGCACCTCCTGCGGATCGACGTCGCGACCCAGATCAAAGACGGTATAGCCGTAGTTGTCGAGCAGCATCTTAACGATGTTCTTACCGATGTCGTGGATATCGCCCTTGACGGTGGCCACGCAGATCTTACCCTTGTCGGCAATCTCGCCGGCGGGCATCAGGCGTTTGATGGTATCGAAGCCCACGCGCGCGGCCTCGGCAGAGGCCATGAGCTGCGGCAAGAAGAACTTGCCCTGGTCAAAGAGGACTCCGACCTCGTCGAGGGCGGGGATAAAGTGGTTGTTGATGAGGTCCATGGCGTCGTGGTCGGCCAGCAGGCGTTCGGTCTCGGCCGCGATTTCGCCCTTGCGACCCGAGACGACCATGTGGCGGATGGGGTCGTCATCGGCTCTTGCGGTGGTGCTTGCGGCAGGCGCGGCATCGCTCGATGCTGACTGAGCGGCCGCCGGGTTGGCGGCAATCTTGTACGGGTCGGTCCAGCCGGCGTAGCGCTCGATGTATCCGGTCGAGCCCTCGTCCTCAACGCTCAGCACGCGATAGCTGTAGACAGTGTCCATAAAGCGCTTGGAACCCGGGTTCATGATGGGGGCGTCCAGACCTGCACCAAAGGCGGCGGCCAAAAAGACCGAGCCCAGCAGCAGGCGCGCGGGCAGGCCAAAGCTGATGTTCGATACGCCGAGTGCGCACTTGACGCCCAGGCGCTCCTTGCACAGGGACATGGCGCGTAGAATCTGCTCAGCCTGTCGCTGGTTGGTCGAGGCGGTCATGACCAGGCAGTCGATGAGGATACGGTCTGGGCCGATGCCGTAACGGGCGGCTTCGGCCACGATGCGCTCGGCGATGGCGAAGCGAGCCTCGGCGGTATCGGGGATGCCGCCTTCGTCGAGCGTGAGGCCGACGACGTTGGTGCCGTAGTGGGCGACCAGCGGGAAGATCTCGTCCATGATCTGCTGTTTGCCATTGACCGAGTTGATGATGGGCTTGCCGGCGTAGCGACGCACGGCGGCCTCGACGGCGGCGGGGTCGGTGGAGTCGATCTGCAGCGGCAGCAGCGTGGAACCTTGGAGCTGCTCGGTCGCTTGCTGGATGACCTTGACCTCGTCGATCTCGGGCAGGCCCACGTTGACGTCCAGGATGTCGGCGCCCTGCTCCTGTTGGCTGATGCCCTGGCTCACGACGTAGTCCAGGTCGCCGTCGCGTAGGGCCTGCTGCAGGCGCTTTTTGCCGGTGGGGTTGATGCGCTCGCCGATGACGGCGATCTTGTGGCCGTCGCAGGGGAGGTCCACGACCGTCTGGGCGCTCGTGACCGACATGCTGGGCTTGCGGTGACGCGGGCTGGGCGTGTGGTTGTCGATGAGGGTACGAAGTGCCGCCATGTGCGCCGGCGTGGTTCCGCAGCATCCGCCGACGACGCTCACGCCGTCCTCGATCATGCCGGCGACGGCCTCGGCGTACTCGGGCGCCTGGATATCAAAGACGGTATTGCCGTCATCGTCCACGTGGGGCAGTCCCGCATTGGCCTGCACCATAACGGGCTTGTCGGTAACGGTGAGCATACGCGCAGCGAGTCCTCGGAGCTCGGCCGGGCCCTGGCTGCAGTTGATGCCAAGGACGTCGGCGCCGATGGCGTCGAGAGTGATGGCGGCGACCTCGGGGCTCGTGCCCAAGAAGGTGCGGCCGTCTTCCTCAAAGGTCATGGTGGCAAAGACGGGCAGGTCGGAGTTCTCGCGGCAGGCGAGGACTGCCGCCTTGATCTCGGCCAGGTCGGTCATAGTCTCGATAATAAAGAGGTCCACACCCGCAGCGACGCCGGCGCGCACCTCCTCGGCAAAGAGGTCGTAGGCCTCGTCAAAGCTGAGGGTGCCCAGGGGGCGCAGCAGGGCGCCGATGGGGCCGATGTCGCCGGCGACGTAGCGGGCGCCGGCCTCACGGGCGCAGGCGACAGCGGCGGCAAAGACGTCTGCCACGGTGGCGGCTCCGTCGAGCTTGTGGGCGTTGGCGCCAAAGGTGTTGGCGGTGATCACGTCGCAGCCGGCCTCGACGTATTGGCGCTGAATGTCGGTAATGACCTGGGGCTCCTCAAAATTGAGCAGCTCGGGCAGGGCGCCGGCCTTCATGCCGGCCGCCTGCAGCATGGTGCCCATGCCGCCGTCGAACAGCAGGTGTCCCGTGCCCTCGATGGCCGCACGCAAGCGATCGTCCTTAATGCGCAGATCGCCGATCGTGCGCGTCTTGTACGTGGCACCGTTGCGACGTGCGGCATCAACGGGTGCCGCCAATGCAGTGCCGTCAGAATCATGAGTGATAAGCGGAGTAAACATTGAGGGCTCCTAATGGCTGGAATAGCAGGTGGTGTGGGCGGCGCGGAAGCGGCAGTGCTCGCGCATGCGGCAGATATTGCAGGTGGGGCGGCTCTGGGCGTCGTGGACTTCGCCGTCGAATAGGCCGATCACCGCGGTCACGCTTTTGGTGGGCATGAGCAGGCTGGTGGGTGTGACGGTAAGCCCGATGAGCCGCGTGGCGTTGAGCGCATTGACGATCGAGCGCTGGGCCGAGAGCGGGCAGTCGCCGTAGCCGGGACTAAAGCGCCAGTTGCCGGCGAGCCCGTGTGCGGCGGCGTCCGTCTTGACCTGCTGGTCCATTTGCTCAACGGCGGCTTCTACGTAAGCGGAGCACGCGGCGTCGAGCACGGCGCCCTCCAGGGGATGTTGGGCTCCCGTGGTGCGCAGGCGACGCTCGGCGTCCATGCCGAGGGTACATGCCATGAGCGCGGCAAAGCGGGCATCTTTGAGATGTCGATAGATATCGCGACCTCGCAGCTCAACGTTGGTGCCGACCAAGCGAATGCAAGGCTCACTTTGTTCGTCCACGCCCGTGGCATCGACGGCAAACACGCGGCGCACGCCACGGGGCTCAATGTCCAGTTCCAGACGTTCAACGACAAGCTCAATACGTCGTGACAGTTCGGGCTCAATCTGCTGGCCGCCGTAACCCAGATACCGCAGCATCTCGGCACGGTCGACACGGGGATGGTGCGCGGCATCGACACGGTAAAGCGCCGGCGACGCAAGGTCGGCCGGCACTTCGACAGCGGTTGTATCGATGTGCGGTTTTTCCATTACCCCAGGCGCTCCATAATGGTCGCGGCGATCGCAGGACGGTTCATAGTGTACAGGTGCAGGCCGTCGGCGCCGTGCTCCTTGAGGTCGCAAAGTTGGCGGGCGGCATAATCTACACCGGCTGCCTGCAGGCTCTCGGGGTCGTTCTCGTACTTGGCGAGAATCTTGATAACGGGGGAGGGCAGCGACGCGCCGCACATAAAGACCATGCGGCTGATCTGGGACTTGCCCATAAACGGCATGATGCCCGCGGTAATGGGCACGGTGATGCCGACCTTGTCGGCAAGCTCGCGGAAGCGGTAGAAGCACTCGTTATCAAAGAAGAGCTGCGTCACAAAGAAGCTTGCGCCGGCGTCCTGTTTTTGCTTGAGGTGTTCGACCGAGAGGTTGAGATCCTCACAGGCAATGTGGCCCTCGGGGTAGGCTGCGGCGCCCACGCAAAAGCCGGCGTCGACGAGCTCGGGGATGAGGTCGCGGGCGTAGGCGTAGTCGGAGGCGGGCTTGTCGTCCTCGGTCGCGCCGGCAGGGAGATCGCCACGCAGGGCCAGAATGTTTTCAACGCCGGCGGTGCGATACTCGTCGATCTTGGCGGCGATGTCGGCGTGGGTGCGGCCCACGCAGGTGAGATGTGCCACCGAGGGCGTGTCGAATTCGCTCGAAATCATATGCGCGATGGGGGCGGTGGTGGCACCGTTGCCCGAGCCGCCGGCCGAGCAGGTGACCGAGACAAAGCTCGGCGAAAGCTTGCACAGATTGCCTGCCACTTCGCGAGCCGTGTCGAGGGTGAGCTCGCCCTTGGGCGGGAACATCTCAAACGAAACGGGCGCGGTGCCCTGGGATGCTGCCTGCTTAAAAACCTCGTCGACGCGCATATCGTGCTCCTCTAGATACGTAATAGTGTGATGTGTTGTAAGGATTCTACAGCACCACTGTGTCACGGTGGAGTTTCACTCGTTATTCGGGGATACCAATCAAAGATGCCTTGCTATCGGCTTTCTCTATAACAGAGCGGCTAATCTAGGCACGGACTATAAAGACTGGTATCTGATGCAAAATACCAGTTAATAGAGCTCCATCCCAAATTGACTACCCTTAAACCATGGGGAGAGGTCTGCAATTTATGCAGTTGATTGGCTGTTGAGGGTGGCAACGCCGCCTCGATAGGGTAACCTCATTGATTGGTTTCGCGACAGCAACATAACGGTAATGTCGCGGAAACACGGCGAGTCTAAGCTATGACTCGTTCGTTAGTAATCAACACCGCTTCTCACGCGGTGCCGATACGAAGGGAGTTCCGTATGGCCGATCTTACTGACCGCTTCGGGACCATGGTGTTCTCTGAGGAAGTCATGAAGGACTACCTCCCCAAGGACATTTGGAAGCGCCTTGCTGCAACCCTCGAGGGCGGTGAGCCGCTCGACCTGGATGTGGCCAACGCCGTCGCCCATGCCATGAAGGTCTGGGCCATCTCCAAGGGCGCGACGCACTATGCGCACTGGTTCCAGCCGCTTTCGGGCATTACTTCCGAGAAGCACGACAGCTTCCTGGAGCCCAACCACGACGGCACCGCCATTACCAAGTTTACGGGCAAGAACCTCATCCAGGGCGAGCCCGATGCCTCCAGCTTCCCCAACGGCGGCCTGCGTGCTACCTTCGAGGCCCGTGGCTACACCGCTTGGGACCCCACTAGCCCCGCCTTTATCAAGGACGATGTCCTGTGCATCCCCACGGCTTTCTGCTCCTACACGGGCGAGGCCCTGGACAAGAAGACCCCGCTGCTGCGCTCCATGACCGCGCTCTCGCGTGAGTCCAAGCGCGTTTTGGCGCTGTTTGGCAAGACCCCCAAGAAGGTCGTTCCTTCCGTGGGCGATGAGCAGGAGTACTTCCTGATCAAGAAGGACGCCTATCGCAAACGCAAGGACCTGGTCATCACCGGCCGCACCCTCTTTGGCGCTGCTCCCTGCAAGGGTCAGGAGCTCGAGGAGCACTACTTTGGCGCTATCCGCCCCACCGTCTCGGCCTATATGAAGGATCTGGACGATGAGCTGTGGGCGCTTGGCATTCCCGCCAAGACCAAGCACAACGAGGTTGCTCCCTGCCAGCATGAGCTCGCCCCCGTCTATGGCGAAGTCAACGAGGCCATCGACCAGAATCTGGTCATGATGGAGAAGATGAAGCTCATCGCCTCCCGCCACGACTTGGTCTGCCTGCTGCACGAGAAGCCCTTCGAGGGCATCAACGGCTCGGGCAAGCACAACAACTGGTCGCTTGGCACCGAGTCCGAGAATCTGCTCGATCCGGGCGACACCCCGCTCGACAACCTGCAGTTCATCGTCTTCCTCACCGCGGTGATCGAGGCCGTCGATAACTATCAGGAGCTCCTGCGTGCCTCCGTTGCCTCGGCCGGCAACGATCATCGTCTGGGCGCCAACGAGGCTCCTCCGGCGATTATGTCCATCTTCCTGGGCGACCAGCTCACCGAGGTCGTCGAGAAGATCATCGATGGCAAGGCTTCCGTCCATGCCACGCGCGGCGTGCTTGACCTAGGCGCCGATACCCTGCCCAAGCTGATGCAGGACAACACCGACCGCAACCGTACCTCCCCGTTCGCCTTCACCGGCAACAAGTTCGAGTTCCGTGCCTGCGGCTCCGAGCAGAACGTCTCCGACTCCAACCTGGTGCTCGATGCTGCCGTGGCCAAGTCGCTCAAGTCTTTCGCCGACGCACTCGAGGGTACGCCCGAGGATAAGTTCCAGGACGCCGCGCTCGAGTACTGCAAGAAGGTGCTGACCGATCACCAGCGCATCCTGTTCTCCGGCGACGGTTACTCCGACGAGTGGCCCATCGAGGCCGAGAAGCGCGGCCTTGCCAACAACAAGACCACGGCCGACGCTCTTCCCGCCTTTGTTTCCGATAAGGCCATTGCGCTCTTTGAGGAGACGGGTGTCCTGACCCGCGCCGAGGCCCAGTGCCGCTATGACTGCAAGCTCGAGAAGTACAACAAGCTCATGAACATCGAGGCTACCACGATGGTTCGCGAGGCGCGTCGTACCTATCGCCCGGTCATTACCGCCTATGCCACCAAGGTCGCTAAGGGCCTTGAGACTATTCGTGCCGCCGGTGCTGAGGCCGCCATGCAGTGCGAGCAGAACACGCTCAACAAGCTCTGCAACGGTATCACCGCCATCAACGACTCCATCAAGGCGCTCGACGCCGTACATCAGAAGGCCGAGGCTCTCGATGGCCAGGAGCAGGCCAACGTATACGCGCACGAGGTCGTTCCCGCTATGGATACGCTGCGTGCCGCCGTGGACGCAATGGAGGAGATCGTGGCCGCCGACTACTGGCCGGTTCCGACCTACGACGACATTCTGTTCTACGTGTAGAACGTAACCGACATATCGTCACGGTATTGAGCCGGGGTCCGCATCGCGCGGGCCCCGGCTATTTGTTTGCGAAGGACGCTTTGGATCCCGCTTTGCAACTGATTCGCCCACGCAATAAGGGGTCGTGGGCAAAAAACGTCAAATATGAGTACTGTCACAAGCCCTGTAGCATTATCTTTTTGCAAAATATGCAGTGTTACGCAACATATGTCCAAGTACTTAGCTGATAAATGCCTGCAATTCCTCCGCCATAGGACGCCTTGTGTCCAAATCGCCTTCTGATGGCATGAAATCGCTGTTACTAAATTGGTAACAGTACTCATATTTGCTATTTTTTGTCCACGGGCCCTTGGATGACAGTGTGATTTTATGCCTTCGGGGTTCGAATCCCGGCGTATGGGTAGCAAAAAGCCCGTCACCGAATTGGTAACGGGCTTCTCAGATTCTGTGGTGCCCCCAGCGGGATGTCCGCGTGCGGCTGGCGCCGCCCGCTTTCGCTGCGTCGCTCCGCTCCTTGCGTGCTGCGCTGGAAAACGCTTACGCGTTTCCTCAGCTCTGCACCCTGTCGGGTTCGAATCCCGGCATATCGGCAGCAAAAAGCCCGTTACCGCGAGGGCAACGGGCTTCTCATTTTAAATGGTGCACCGTTTGCGCATCTCCTCGAACCGAGGTGTGCGCAATCGGCACGATTATTTTCGTTAGGATACCACGAGCGGCCTAGGAAACAACCAGGCGCATGCCGGGATAGATCAGATTCGGGTTTGAGATGCCGTTCTTGGCGGCGAGATCCTGATAGGTTGTGCCGTACTTTGAGGCGATTCCGGAAAGGGTGTCGCCGCTTTGCACCACGTACACCTGCTCGGTTTCGGCCTGCCCGTTGATGACCGCCATAACCTCGTCGTAGCGCGGCCCCAAAACAGCCTTGCGGCGGCTGCCGTTGCCGTAATCGCCCGCCCAGGTCTCAGCGGCCAGATCCTCGGCGGATGCCGTGAGAATGTGGTTCACGAGCGACTGCACCTCCTGGTAGCGGTCGCCCAGCGCGTGCTTGCGGTCGTCGCCGTCTCCGAACTCGCCAGCGAGCACCTTCGCCGCGAGGTCTGCTGCAGGCGTCTCGTCGATGCCGTGGATAAGCGAGTCGGGATCGCCGTTGGAGCCGCCCACCATGGCCTCCCACTCCGCGCGAGAGATATAGCACTTGTTGATGTCGAGGTTGCCCGCCCAGCCGTCCAAGCGCCCGCAAGAGGAGTACTGGCGGATGGCGCAATCGTAAGCGCCCTCGTGCCACGGCGCGTCCTGGTAGCCAGTGGGATTCATGTCGGCGTACTGCGCCACCCACGTCTTAGCATCGGTGAGGCCCCACGGGAACACGCTCTTGGATGCGTAGATACCGATGCGATCCACGCTCACGCCAAGAAGCTCGGCCAAACGCTCTGCCATGGCCTTGAGGTAGGACGTGTCGCCCCATGCCTTGTTGCCCCGCTCCTCCCAGTCGATGAAGAACGCGGCCTTGCCGACGTAGCCCTTGCAGCGCTCATAGAAGTACTCGGCCTCCGCCTCGGCATCACCTCCGTTGACGTAGTGGTACACGCCGACGAGCTTGCCAAGACCGATCGCCTGCTGGATTTGGCGGTCGCAGTCGGGCGACACGTAGCGCGTGCCCTCGGTAGCCTTGCAGATAACGAAGTCGAACGGGACAGCCGCGAGGTTGATGCCGTTCTGCCAATTGCTGATGTCTATTCCGTTCATTCTATTCAGCGCTCCCTATCGCTATGAAATAAGCCCAATCAACTTGTTCGTACTGCTCGCGGCTCAGCCGCACCACGCCCTCGTAGGGGTCGTGGAAGGTCGCCGTCTCGCCGTCCCATCCGCAAAGCAGGACGATGTGCCCGCCGTAGTTCTTGCCGCCTTCGCGGAGCTGGCCAGTTAGGCTGCAAAACACCATCCAGCCGCCAGCCGCCTCGTCCAAGGCGTCATCGGCGTTGTCGTGGATAGGCGTGTAGCCCAAAGCCTGGTCGTTCGCGTTCATCCAACGGCAGAACTTTTCCATGTCGTTCACGCCGTCCGTGAGGCACGATTCGCCAACGAAGCCCAGCATCTGCGCCGGCGTGCATGCCTGTCCGTAGAGCCATTCCCACGCCATGGCCGCGCACGTGAGGCCGCAGCCGGCAGCAGCCAGGTCTTCGCCCGCATACGAAAGCCCGCCCCAGCGCTCGTCTGCTTGGAGGTAGACGGGCACCTCGGCGGGCTTGTCGAGCGGCTTGTCGTAGATGACGGGCAAAGGCTCTTCCTTCGGCACCTTCGGCACGTTAGAGGCTATAAGCGCCACGTCGGCGAAGGCGGCGAGCAAAGCAAGCAGCGAGATGGCGGCGGCGATGCGCACGAGGCGCTTGCCGCCCATTCCTAGTCGTCCTTCTTCGGAGTGCCCATGGCAAGCAGCGCGTCGAGCCACTTGTCTGTCACGCCGACCGCCTTGAAGGCTGCATATGCCACCTGCACGCCGCCTACCGCGGCGAAGATGGACGTAACCCACGCCGTGGGGTCAGTCGGCATACCCCCGGCCATGGCCGTCAATGCGCCGCACAGCGCCGATACTGCGATGGCCGTCCAGCGGGCGACATTGCCGGTCATCGCCTTCGTCTTGATAGCCTGCACGATATAGGGCACCACGAGGACGGTCAGCACCGTGAGTCCTGCCTGTATATCAGTCATCTTTATCTCCCTGTCTCCTTGTTGTACATGAGGTCGACTCGGTCGTAGATATGGTCGACCTTCTCGGCCATGCCCTGGCTACGCGCCTGGCTGTGGACCAAGTCCGCGTGGAGGACGTCATTTGACGCGACAACCGACTCCATGAGCGTTTTCATTCCTTCAATCAGGGTGTTGCTGCGCTCCATCTGGGCGGCGATGCGCCCCTCCATTTGGGACCGCTCGCGGTCGCGCTGCGCCCTCTCGTCGACTTCGGCCTGCTTGCGCTCCTCGCGCTTCAGGTCGAGCTCGCCCTTCCGCTGGTTTTGGCGTTTGTACTCCTCAAGAAATTGTCTCCCGAAGTAGAACGCAACGAGCGTCAGGAGCACGCCGCCAAGCCAAGCCGGTCCGTAAGGCGCAAAAAGCTTGAGCACTTCCATCCTGGGCGCCCTCCTTCCGCCTATTCGGCCGTGTACTCCTCGCCGGTGATTTCCTTGTACTCGTCGGCGGTGATCCATTTGCACTCGACAGCCTTGTAGACACGCGCCTTGCTCCAAAGGTCTTTGTCGTAGTACTTCTTGACCTTCGCGAAGTGCTTGGAATGCTCAACGGTTTTCTTCGTAGCCATTACTGGTCACCTCCCACGGTCATGAGCAGGTAGTCGATGTTCGCCGTGTTGGTCTCGGTCTGCGTCGGCTGGGACGCCTGCTCGCGCATCTGTTCGAGCAGCGCCGGGAGGTCGGGCACCTCGCCGTTGGCGTAGGCGGCGAGCGCGGAGGTGTAGGCGAGCTTTCGCGCCTTCCGCTCCACGTACTCGTCATCGTCGATAACGCCCGCGTCGTGCGCCGCGTCGGGGTCGCCGATCTGCGACAGCAAGTCGCGCAGGGCGTTGACCTCGGCCAGGGTGCCGTCTCGAAGCTCGTCGGGGCGCGGCATGTCTTCCTCAGTGTCCATGCGGACTCCTTCCTTATCGGGGAATGTGCCGCCATCGTATTAGCGCCGTGAGATTGCCTGGCCGTTTGGGCGGGCGCGAAGAAAGAAGGCGCGCCGCAGCACGCCTTCGCTGTCTTGGTTATTTCGTTTTCGACCCGTCTAGGCCGCCGTTTTGAGTTGCCGCCCTTCCGCTATGGCGAGGGCGTTCCGCCCGAATCGTCTCTCGGGCTTGATTGCATTGAGCAACCCCCCCCGCGAGATTTTCGAACAGGCTGCGGTACAGCGCGTCCATGGCCAGCACGCTGCGGTGCGCGTCCAAGTGAGCCATGCCGCCGCGCCAGCTCTGGTAGCTCTGCTGCACCTGCTCGGGCGTCATGACCCCCTCGGCCACCATGCGCGCCATCTTCTTCAGCTTGCGTCGCTCGCGCGTGATGGAGTCGCGGCACGGCTTCATGACGATGCGGCCCGTTTCGGTGTAGAAGATGCGCTTCTTCAGCCACGTGAAGCCGCGCGTCAGCTTCACCACGCGGGTCTTGCGCGGGTTCAGCGCGATGCCGAGCTTCGCGCACTCGTGCTCTATCAGCAGAAGGCACACTTGCAGGTACTCCTTGGACTCGTGGATCAGGTAGAAGTCGTCCATGTAGCGCCCGTAGGCCTCGGGGCGCAGCATCTCGGCCACGTAGTGGTCGATGCGGTTGGGGTGCGCCACCGCGCATATCTGGTTTGGCTCGCTGCCCAGGCCCAGGCCGACCTCGCCCTGCGCGTCTATCAGGCGGTGCTCAAGGGCGACCACGCGCGGGTCGAGCAGCGCGTCGGCCACCTGCCGCTTGACCGGCTCGTGGGCAATGCGCGCGAAGTAGTCGGAGAAGTCGCCCAGCAGTATGTAGCCCTCGCGCCCATGCCGCCGCCAGTGGTCGGCCAGGTGGCGCTTGAGCAGCTTAAGGGCGTAGTCGGTGCCGCGCCCCTTGATGTTCGCGGAGTTCGCGGCTATGAGGGTGGGCACGATCGCGGGCACGAGCGCGTTCTGCGACAGCGACTTCTGCACCACGCGCTCGGGAAAGTGCACGGCGCTGATATGCCTCAGCTTGCCGCGCTCCCACAAGTCGAAGCGGATGAAGCCCCGGCATATGTCGCGGC
>JBKTBE010000002.1:59755-90221 GCA_046883645.1 Collinsella sp.
CTCCAAAAGGTCGCGGCGGGACAGGACGGCGTTGCGCAGGTAGCTTCTCATGTACCGCTGCGTCGAGGCCTTCCACATGACGCCACGCGCGGCCTGCTTGGAAGCCTTGCACAGGCTGTTGAGGTCGGCCACCGTCTCAAGGGTGCACGCCTTGACGCGCTCGGCCTTGGCCCTGGCGCGCTTCTCCTCGCGGCGCTTGCGGCGCGAGGCCCTTCTCTGCTCGGAGTTCATAGAAGGCACCCCGCACGGCTTGCAATGTGGCTCTGACAGCCGCTTGAGGTATGGCCATGAAACGCGGCGAAGCCACGGAGCGCCGCGCCATGCAAGCAGCGTCCGGCCACCCTCGCGGGGTGCGTATTTACGGGCTCGCGCCCGATGGTCGCGCCTTCCTTCCTCTCCGCGCTCTGCTTTCGGCCCTCGGGCCTACTCGGTCTGGCAGTAAGGGAATCCGGGGCGGGGGCGAACCCAGGTGTTCGTCGCCGAGTTGTAGTTGGCATTGCCGTTGTTGTTGACGTAGCACACGTTGGACGAGGAGCCACCCATGACGGAACGCAGCCACCAATTGTACCGATATACAAGGCGGGACCGCCGCCCATTATAACGAACGCAGGCGCTCTAGCTCGGCCTCGGCCTCGGCTATGCGCTCGTCGGTCGTCTTCTTGCCGGTGACGCGTACGTTCTTGCGCGCGCCCTTGAGCAGTTTGATCTCCTCCTCGACCATGCCCGCCAGCGCCTCGAAGCGGTTGGCGTTCACGGGCAGGCCGATGTCCATGAGGCACTGCATGTCGAGCATCAGCTGCTCGCAGTCGGCTATCGCCAGCGTCAGGTAACGCTTGCGCTCAAGTGCGTTGAACGAACTGTTGGGGTAGAAGCAGTCGGCGCGGTTGACGTTGTATACGATGCTGCGCGCGGTCTCCACCGTGGGGACTGCGTTCAGCAGCCTGTAGGCTTTCGGCACGACCGACGAGGAGGCCATGAGCTTGTTGACCTCCACGCGGATGGCGATGGCCTGCGTGAAGAACTTGTACTCGGACACCTCGCGGTTTCGCTGGTAGACGCCGCTCATGGCACCTCCCGGAAATAGTGGCAAAAAAAACGGCCCGCTGCGCGGGCAGGGATGCGACCGCGCAAGGCGGTCGCATCGAAAGAGAAGTATAGAGCACTCGGCTGGCTAGCCGACGAGGAAGCCGGGGCGGGGGCGAACCCAGGCGTGCGTCGCCGAGGTGTAGTAGGCAGTGCCGTTGCTGCTGACGTAGCACACGTCGGACGAGGAGCCACCCATGACGGAACGCAGCCACCAATTGCACCGAGTTCCGTTCAAGCGGTGCGCGGTATCGCGGAACAGGTCGAACTGGCAGTCGAAGCCCACGCTGTAGCCCTTGGTGCCCCACACTGGGCAGCCGTACACCTCCATCTCGGAGGGCGACCACACCTTGCCGATGTCCTGCCAGCTCCAGCTGTTGGAGTCGCTGAGCGCGCCGCTCGCGCTGTAACGCTCCTCAAGCAGCACGCGCTGGGTGAGCAGGTACTTGGTCAGCCCCTCGGGCAGGCACGCCTCGAACAGCTTCTCCCACGCCTTGAGGTTGCTGTTCAGGTACGGGTTCTTCACGTCTGCGGTGCCCTGGTTGGTGTTCGCAGTGTTCCACATCAGGTAGCTGTCGTTGGCCACGCCGGTGACGGTCTTGGCCACGGCGACGGGCGCGGACGCGATGAACGCGATGTGGTGGCCCTTGGCGCTGTCGCCGCACTGGTAGTACGGGTCGAAGTGCGCAAGCAGGAAGCGCACGGACTGCTGGGCCGCCACGTTTGACGCGCTCACGAGCGGCACGTCGATGTAGTCGCCCACGCGCATGCCGCTGAAGTTCGCGGCCTGCACGCGCTTGTGCAGCGCGTCGTAGATGGTGGCGGAGCCTGAGACCTCGCCCGCGAGAAGCGTTGCGAGCGACTGGCCCGGGTACTTGCCGATCAGGCCCTGTCGGTTGTACTCGGCGTTGTTGAGCGCCGTGGTGGCGTTGGTGCGGGCGGTGTCGTCTATCATCTCGTAGTTGGTGCCGCCCACTGTGAGGATCTTAGCTTGAGCCATTTCGTTTCCTTCTTAAATCAATGTGATGGTGTTGCCGCTTGCGGAGCATGTTGAGCCGAACGTTACGGTCACCCCGCTCGCCGATGCCTTTGAAGCCGGGCAGTAGACTGTTCCGCCCATGTATATGAACTGACCCGTCGAGTTCGCCAAAAGCGTTGCGAGCCTCGCGTTCTGGGCACGCAGCTCCGCGACGCCCGAGCTTCCTGCGCTGCCTTGCGCAACGGAGTTGGCGATCTGCAACGCATGGTTGGCCGCCGCGTCAGCACGCGATGCCGCGCCGTTTGCCGCCGAGGTCGCGTTGCTCGATGCCTGTTGGTCGGCGATATGCTCGTCATGGCGCTGGCTTTCGGCCTTTTTGCGTTCGATCTCGGCGTTCGATCGGCTCGTCTCGTTGTTCTGGCGCGTGGTTTCGGCATTCTTTCGCGCGGTTTCGTTGTTTTGACGTGTTGTCTCGGCGTTCTTGCGCGACGTCTCGTTGTTCTTGCGGGTTGTCTCGTTGTTGCCGCGCCCGGTCTCAGCCGTTTTCCGAGCGTTCTCGTTGGACACGCGCGTCTTCTCTGCCGCTTCGGCGCTTTCAGTCGCGGTGTTGCAGTTCGCCGCTGCCGTCTTGGCCTCTTCGGCGGCCTCCATCGATAGCGTCGACTCGATGCGGAAGATCGAGCCGTCGGTGGTTCTGGCGCGGTCGATGTTGCCCGCATCGTTGAGCAGCAGCGCCGCGCCTTTGTTGGTATCTGCCATCGCACCTCCTTTACTTAGCTAGCACGCCGATCACGATGGCGTGCGGGCCGATTGCCTGGATGATGCATCGGTCGCCTGCCTTGGCTCCCGAGCATGAGGTGGTGTACGGGAGCTTCAGGGATGCCCCCTTCACCGATACGGCCATGGTGGCTCCGGATACGGAATTCACCGTTCCGTAGCACGCCTGCTGGCCGGGAGGGTCGTTGGCGGTCGCATCGGCCATCGCGGCGCCGTATCGGCGCATGGCCGACATGAGTTCATCGCTCATACCTCTTCACCTCCATCTCGATTGGGCATCCTCCCACGAGCGTGAGAGTCGCAGTCCTTACCGCGAACTTGCCGCTGATGCCGGCGCTTGCCCAATCGACCATCACGGCATCGCCGCACGCGATAGGCGCGTACGTCCGCTTGACCGTGACTCTACGGATAGCGCTCTGCTGTGTTCGCAGCATCTCGTTGGCCTTGGCATCGGCGTTCCTCTGTCTCTCGGCATCGGTAGACCCCTCGGGCAGGTCGCTGTAGCTGTACGTGGCCGTCTTGCGCCAACCGCGCGAAACCGTGGAGTATGGGCTGTCGGGGTCTGAGTCGATGGCCGTTCCACGGTAGAAGGCATCCTGCGTTTCGTAGTCGCAGTGCACGACGTTCGCCACGCCAGAGCGGTCAAGCTCGTCCACGACTTCGTTGATGAAGCGTGCGCCCGCGCCCTCTCGAAGGGTCATGGAAACGGGCCTGTCCTGCGGCTCCCTATATTTGCGAAGTACGGGCCTTCCGTAGGCGTCCTCGTCGACGGCGCGGAAGCCCGCCACGTCGAGCAGCGCGTTGCACGCCGCCAGGCGCTTCGACAGCCTCATGTCGCCCGAATCGATTCCGAGCGTCCAATCCTGCGCTAGCTTGTAGTCTGAGCCGTCGGCGATCACGTCAGCGAAGCCAGCCGCCTTGAGCAGCTTTACGACGTAGGGGACAACCATGGTTCCAGCCGCCACCGTGAATGGGGCATCGAATTCGTCCTCCGCAACCTCCGACAGCCTGCCCGACAGGCCTGCCGTGCCGGTTGAGTTGACGCCGCGCCTAGTCCTTTTCGGCGCTGAGACAACGAAAGTCCCCAGCGCCTCACTGACTGACGCGCCACCGAAGTCGGCATCGAGGTACACCCGCAGCAGATCTGCCCCGATATCGAGCGCCCCGGAGTAATCGACCTGCCCTGTGGTGTAATCCTTGTCCTGGTTGCGCTCAATGCACCCGCCGTTCTTTATGTTCGTGATTCTATCGACCTCGTTGCCGCTTGCGCGGTCTACGCGCATGAAGCGGAACGAGGTGAGAAACGGTTTTCCCCAATCAGCCATTTATCGGCTCCTCGAAGACGTTGTGCGTGACGTTGGCCGAACCCTTCCAGATGCCTGCACCCTTCACAGACATGTCGAAGTCCATGGGGCCGTATGCGCGTTCGCCTGCATGTCCACGCCACCATCCCCTCCACTGCTCGTCCATAATCCGTATGTACCTGTCGTGGCCGTCGCGCTTCATCTCCCATGAGAGCGAGGTCTTTTTGTTCAGCTCGTCGAGCATGTACGAAATGGGCAGGTCGCCGTTCTCGCCGCCATCGGCGAAGTGGTATGTCTCCACGGATCGCTGAGAGCTTGTCGAGTAGTCGCCGTTGTAGTCGAGCACGAGCACGGTCGATGCATCCTGGCCGAAGTTAAGCGCCATCCCGTGCGCGAACACGTTGGCATCGGTCACGGTCTGCGACGAGGTGCCGTTGTCGGCGTACCCAGTGACCTTGTACTCGTAGTCGGTGTTTAGCGGCGGCACGCGGTCAATCGTCTCTTGAGAGTCGAGCACGCCGGATGCTATGACGGCATCGCCGCCGTACGCCACGCGCTCCACCGTGAAGGCGGAGCAGCGGGAGGCGTTGCCGAGCACTAGCGCGTCACCATCGACTGTGATCGTGCCTAGCATGGAAAGCTCATTGCTCACCTCGTCGGCCGTCATGGGGCCTACGAGCGTGGTCTGCTCGATCTCGTATGACGAGAGGCCGTTACGCACCTTCACGTGGCACGCCAGCGCATCGTCGTACGACAGTGACACGTCTGGGATGGCCGGTTCCGCCCAGTGCGTCTTGAAGCGGCGCATGGCCGTCTTGGACAGGCCGGAGCCGCCCTTGACCGTGAGCGTGAGCAGATAGTCGATGCCGTTGCGTATGGTGGCGTAGCTGCCGAAACTCACGGGCTTCAGGTTCGTGACGTCTGCCGTGGCGACCGTCGCGCCGCCGACCTCTGCGAGCGTGAGCGTCGCCTGCGCGATGCCAGTTTCGTCGGTTGCGGCGACTTGCACCGTGAGCGGCACCGCATCGACAAGCATGCCGTCGGTAGCGGGGGAGGCGACCCAGCACTGCGGGCAGTCGGCGACCGTTATCGCCGCATAGCCAGACCAAGCGCCCCAATCGGCGTGCAGTCCCTTCGTGCGAACGCGGGCTTTCCAACTTCCCTTCGTGAGTGTGACCGATGCGCTTTTCTCGGTCGTGTACGACTTCGTTATCGTCTCGCTGCCGACGAGCTCAAGCTGCGCGGCGAACTGCGCCGAGCCGTCGGGGTGGTTGGGCACCCACGAGACGGATGCCGCCGACCCCGTTGGCACAACATGGTCGGCGGTGACCTTCGGTGCGAGAGGCGGCGTGATCGTGGTCACGGAATTCGATTCGACCCACGAAGACGTTAGGCTACCGCGCTTGGCCCTGACGCGGTAGACGATCGTGCCGGCAGGCGCGGAGGTGTCGTGCAGGTCTACCCATGCGGGGTCTTCGCCCTCGGTGGTGGTCGAGACCGCCGCCCACGTCTTCCCGTCGTCGCCTGATCGCTGAACATCCCATGCGCTGGCGTACCACCACGCCCCGTAGACGCGCAGCGTCACCTCGGACGCGCCGGCCTTGACGGCATCGATGCGCGAAGGTGCCGACGGAGTTGTGTACGTGGTTCCGCACGAGACGTGTGTGGAGTTGCCGCCAGGGCCGTGGGCGCAAAGGCGGTACTCGTACTTGTGGCCTGCGGTCGTCGAGTTGTCGGTGTAGTTGGTCACGTCCCACGAGACGTCGGCGATGTTCACCCATGAGCCGTCGTCGGTGCGGCGGTCTACGTACACGCCAGCCCAGGGGTACGCGCCGTCCATGCCCGTGTAGTCGACGTCCCACGCAATCTTGTGGGATGTGTCGGAAACGCGGGCCAGCTTCGGGTTCTTGGGAGGATGCGGTTGCGAGTATCCGCGCTGGGGAATCCAAGCGTACTCTGTTGCCCAGGCGTCTCCGCCGGCGCTGCCGTAGTAGTTGTTGTATGTCTTGCCGTAGACGTGAATCTGCACGGAGCAGTTCCAGCCGCTGGCCCCGCGCCCGACGTCCACGGTGAAGGTCACGGCGTCGCGCGTGGCCCAATTCCCGTAGTTGTTGAGCAGCACGTCGCGCGACCTGTAAGTGATGCCGTTCACGATCACGTCGTAGTGCGTGCCGTACTGTGCCGCATACTTGTCGTCGATCGCGGCGGTGATTGTTATGCGCGAGGTGGTGTCGTTGACCGTGCTCACGCCGTCAACGGAGATATAGCCGCAATACCAGCGGTTGCGCCCCGCGATCTGAATCTCCCTTGTATAGGTTCCCATTGGCTACCTTCCCGACCCTGCGGACCGCTTGGCTGCGGAGACCAGAACGTCAACCGCCTGCATGATCCGCTGGTCTGCGTTTAAGCTTCCCCCGTTGACCGTGACGTTGTAGGTCGCGCCGGCGGTGCCTGCCCCGGCAACGGCAACCGACGGAGCGACCGTGATGCCCGAGCCGATAAGCGAGCTCGCGGAGGCTAGAGCCGACGTGATGGCGGAGTTGACCGCCCCCGTGCCGCTGTCGATGCCCTCGGCCCATCCCTCCATGAGCGCCTTGCCCGAGTAGGTTGTATAACCGTGGCCGCTGAATGGGCCGCGCTTTGCGGGCGAGAACGGGAAGAACGAGCGGATCTGCGAGACGGCGCCGGACACGGCGGAAAGGGCGCCGCCGATTGCGTTCTGGATGCCCTGCGTGAAGCCGTTGATCAACGCGCGACCGGAATCGACGAGCCACGACCCAGCGCCTGCGAAGAAGCCCATTACCTGGCCAGGGATGCTGGAAATGGTGTTCATGAGGCTCCCGATATGGCCAGACACAGCGCCGACGAGCGCCGAGAAGGCACCCGTCACTGCCGCGTACACCTGCTGCGCCGCGTTCGCCATCGTCGACACCATGGTCGAGAAGTACCCGGCGATCGAGGAGACGAGGCCGGACACGAGCGAGAGCGCTGAGGACACCAGCGAGCCGATGAACGCCACGACCGCGTTCACACCGCCTGAAACAGCGGCGACCACGGTAGCTATCCCGCCGCCGACAACGGATACGATCGAGCCGATGAACGTGGTAACCGCAGTTACGAGGCCGCTCACGACCGACATGACGAGGCCAATGGCCGAGGCTACGACGGATGCGGCGTTTACCACGACCGAGATCACCTGGCTTGCCACCGTTATCACGACGGACACGATTGAACCAACTACAGACAGCACTGTCTGGATTACCGGTATGAGCATCTGAGCTACGGAGAGCACTATCTGCATGCCGCTAGCCAATATCGGCAGAACGGCGTTGGCGAGGTTTGCGAGCGCCGTGCCGATAGACGTGATTGCCGGCATGAGCGCAGCGCCCACCTGCGACACGAGCGGGCTTACCGCAGCGAAAAGCTGCATGGCGACGCCGATGACCTGCGAAATGATCGGGACGATCATCGCGAAGGCGTTGTGTAGCACGGGCAGGATGGCCTGGCCGACGTTCAGCAGTGTCGAGCCAAGCTGCTCTATGACAGGCCGCACGGCGCTGAACGCGCCGACTGCGCCAGATGCGAATGACGCGATGGCGGGCAGCATCTGCGACGCGAAGTACGTCACGAACGGCGATACCGCCGAGATGGTCGTCGTCACGGCTCCGCTAATAGTCGAGACTATGGTGTCCCAGATACCCGGTATCTGCTCGCCAAGCTGCCCGAAAGCGGACTTGCACGTGCCTACGACGGATGCCGCAGTGTCGGCGATCGCCTGAAACGCCCCCGTTATCTGGGAAGCGTCGACTGTCGGCAGCTGTATGCCAAGCTCAGCCAAGGCTCCTACGGCGATGTTCCAAGCGGTCGCGAGCGCTTCCGAGATCACTGGGCCAAGGACCGGGCCAAGGCCAGACAGCACAACCGGGAACGCCTCGACGATTCCCTTGCCAATCTGCGCAACCCTCGGGGCCACGTTCGTGGCTACCGCGCCGATCGACTCAAGCAGCTGCTGCGTGAGCTGCGAGAAGTCGACGTCGTCGCGCCCGAGTCCGGTGATGAAGTTCTCCCACGCGGCCTTCGCCATGCCGATGGAGCCGCTGATCGTGGTAGCGGCCTCCTTGGCGGTGGTGCCGGTGATGCCCATGTTCTCCTGCACGGTATGGATGGCCTCGACCACATCGGCATAGCTGTCGATCGTGAGGTCGGCGTTCTTGCCCTGCTCCTGGCGCAGCTTGTTGGCATCGGCGATAAGGCGCTTCATCTCAGCCTGCGTGCCGCCGTAGCCGAGCTTCAAGTTGTCCAACATCGTGTAGTTCTGCTTCGCAAAGCCTTGGTAGGCGTTCTGCACGTCTGTCATGTCGGAACCCATCTTGTTTACGTTGTCCGACATGTCGCCCATGGCCATGTTCGCGTAGTCAGCCGCCTTGGCGACATCGCCGCTGCACGACGAGACGAGCGAGGCCGCGAAGCTCGTGGCCTGCGTCATGTACTGGTTGGCGGACATTCCGCATGTCTTGTATGCCTCTGCGGCATAACCTTGCAGTGTCTGCGACGCGGAGCCGAACAGGGTGTCGACGCCGCCAACCAGCTGTTCGTAGTCTGCATATGCGGAAAGGGCCGCGCCGCCAATCGCGGTCACGGCCCCTGTGAGCGCTGTGAACCCGGCCACCGCCGCAGTGGCGACGCCCTTGGCTACGGTTCCAAGCCCTGTCAGGATGCCCGAGGACTTCTTGGCCCCGCCGTCGATGCCGACGGTCATGGAGTCGCCGAAGGCCTTGCCTGCGGCGTTGCCCTGGCTGCCGAACTCCTTGCCGATTTTGCTCGCGAAGCCATCCATCGACGGCATCAAGGACACATAGGCCGACCCGACACTAGTCGCCATCTTCCCCTCCTATCCCCAGGATCTTGTCTATCTCTTCCTTGGCTTCCAGCGCGTTCGCGCGGTGGCGCTCAAGCTCTGCGAGCTGCGCCGGCGTCTTGATAGGCTCGGGAGGCTCCGCGCTCCTGTCCTTCTTGTCGGCCATGCCCCAGGCGATGCACCGAAGCTGGTGCTCGATACGCCAGAGCATGTAGTCGGTCGTGCTCCACCTGAGTTGCGGGTACTGCGCCTTGGCGAGGCGCGAGTTGTCGGGGAGGTGCTGCCAGAGAAGCGCCATCCGATCGAGGTCTTCGGGCGCTCCATCCAATGGCAGGGCTATGCCGTAGAACTGCTGGAAGTCTGCTATCGCTTCGCCGCGCCTGTTCTCGAGGTCGCTGGCGAAGCCTATTAGTTTTTTGCCTTTGCAGCCTCGAATGCCGCGTCGCACAGGCGGCGCATGTCGTAGGAGGTGCCTCCGAGCGCTTCGATGTACTCCTCGTCGCGGCCCATGAAGATGCGCTCCATGGCGTCCATCATCCCCGCCGGGTCGGTTTCGCTTCGGGCGAACTGCTTCACAGTCTTGTAGGACTTCAACTCGTCGAGGTCTGCGGCGAACTCGCCGTCAACGCCGTCGACGGAAAACTTGATCTCGGTCATCTGCATTCCTCCTAGGCGCTGGCGGTTTCGGTCGACTCGATGTAGTCGTAGCAGGTGTTTCCGTCGCTATCGACCAGGTACTTGAGCGTGATCTGACGCCCGGCGATCTCGCTCACCGCGAGCTTGAGGTCGTCAAGCTCGGATAACTTGGCGGAGGGCACGACCTTGCGCCAGCGGCGACCGTTCTTGAGCACGAGTTCGAGCACGATCGACCACGCCTCGTCCTTGTTGCCGTTGTGCTCGACGGTGATAACGCCATCGAGGTCGGTCACGTTTTCGGCGCCATACATGACCTTGAGTGTTTGCGCCTTGATCTCCGCGAGCGTGAGCTTCGCAGACTCCACGCGCGAGGTCGTGGCGGAGTCCATGAGGTCGCCGTTCATATCCTTCAGCTCGTTGGCGTCGGTCTCCTCGGACTCGGTGTAGCCGTCCTCGGAGATGAAGCCGAGATTGAGGAAGGCTTCGGCGAGATTGGTCTTGATGTCTGTGGGGAGGGTGGTGCCGGCCGGAGCCACGAAGATGTATCCGCCCTTCACGCCCTTGGTGGACGAGACGTTCTTGGTCTCGTTTTTCTTGAAAAGTGCCATGTCGGCTCCTATTCGCAAATGGTTACGTTTACGTTGGTCTGGTATCGGCGCTGGCGGCTGTCTGGGTCGTCCCAGCGGTACGTGTCTCCGCACGTGGCCTCGAACACGCACTCCTCGTCCATGAGACTCGGCACTGCGTGCTCCACGGCTTCGGCGATCTCTGCGGCGCGTCTGCGGGTCTTCGCCCATGACTGCGCCACGAGCTGCACACGGTTGATGCAGCCGCTGCGGCTAGATCCGGTCTGCGACACCGATATGAACTCGCTGGGCCTGTCAGCTGGTACGTCGAGCACGGCCTCGATGCCGGTCTCGTCCATGAGCCGCTGCGCCACCATGCGCTCCACGTCCATCACTCACCGCCTCCGAACATGGATCTGAGGCGGTTGTGCTTGCGCTCGCTCGCATGGGCGTGCGGAGTCGCCGTGGTAACCACGAAGCCGTTTGCGAGCTTGCCCTTGAACTTGCGGACTATGTAGCCGGCACCCTCGCCGGGGTGCCGGGAGAAGGACGAGTTGCACGATGCCGCTGCGGCGTCTGCCTTCTTCTTAAGAAGCGTTTGCACCGCGCCTGAGTTCATAACCTCGGCATAGCCGCCGCGCTTCCAGCCCTTCCACTCGAACTTCACCTTGCACTTAGCCATCGGTGCGCCCCACTTCCACGGTGAGGTTCCAATCGCCTGGGGTGTTTTCCGGGTCGTAGCGCTGCGGGTCGCCTATGACGCGGTACTCGGTGCCTCGAACGTTCACGCGGCACCCCTTGAGCGATGCGGTGAAGCTCTTGGGGAAACACAGCGTGTAGGCGACCTCAGTGCCATCGGGGCGCGATGCGTCGAGTTCCGACGTGGCCCCCGGGCACACGACAACGCCCTCTATGGCGGTGTTCACGCTGCCGCGCTCGATAGGCTCGCCGAGCGAATCGAAGTCGACCACTGGTGTTGTGACCGTCACCGATTCGGTGCTTATGAGTCCCATTCGGCATCACTCCCAACCGGTTGGAGCGCCCCGATGCGCTGGTCGAGCAGCCCGAGGCGCTTCAGCTCCGTCTTTCCCAGGTACATTTCGCCGAGGGCAGACCCGTACGACACGCTGGCCGTGTAGCCGCCTGCGCCCTGGCTGTACTGCATGGCACCCGCCAGAGCTGCTGGCGCAGACAAGACCCTGTTGACCACGAGGCAGCACACCGCTGCGGCAGATCGGTCGAAGGCGGCTACCTTGCCGCGCTCGTAGTCGCCCACGTTTGATTCGTAGGCGCTCATGAGCAGGTCTGACGCGTCTGAGAGCAAGGTCGCGGCGCGTGCCTCGTCAGTCGGGTCGCCGTACCTCGCCCTATAGTCTTCGATGGTCGCTAGCGGCTCCATGCGCCTACTCCTCGCTGGCAGGCTCTTCGGCCTTGCCGGAGTCAACCGGCTTCGCGGCATTCTCGCCGGCCTTCTGCTCGGATGCCTCGGAGGTCGCGGCCATCACGCCAGCGTCGACGAGGCACTTGACAACCTTGGCGATGGTCGGGTTCGCACCAGGGTTTGCGGCCTGTTTGGAGATGCCGACAGGCTCGCCGTCGGCGGTCACGAAGCAGACGTGCTGCGGGAGGATCGGGGATGCCTTGGATGCGTCCTCGACGATGAACTTCTGCACAAGGTTCGCCATGGTTACCGCCCCCTAGGCCGTCTTCAGGATGGCGAAGGCCTTGGGGTCGAGAACCGCGTAGGCAAGGACTGCCTCGGTGCGGTACGCGACCTGGTTGTATCCCTTGAGGTCTTGGCCGGTGTTGTCGGGGTCGCCGTATTCGATGATCTCGGAGGTCATGTCGCGCACCATGCCCCACTTGATGGTGGAGAAGTCGCCCATGATGCCCGCCACCTTCGGGTCGATCTTGCAGCGGCGACCGTTGACGGTGCCGGAGGTCGCGGCGGGGATGCCGTCGATGTTGCCGACGTTGAGGGACAGCGGGATCTCCGGGTAGAGGCGCTGGCCGGTGGCGGGAATGCGCAGCTTGCGGAGGTCTGCGGCGAACTTGCGGGAGAGCGCGAAACCGTTGATGTCGTAGTCGATAAGCGCGTCGGCCAGCGCGTCGATGTCGTCGACTGCGGATGCCGAGGCGGTTACGGCGTTGGCCCCTGCGGTGAGCGCGGTGTAGCCATCGAGCGCGGTGCCCGTCTTGGGGGACACGGCGTGGTAGACCACGTAGTCGAGCGCTCGGCCGATCGCGGCGGTCTGGTCGGCGATGATGTTGGTCACGATCTCAAGCTGGTTGTCCTCGTCGGCCCAGCGCAGCTCGTCGGAGACGCGTGTGGTCGTGACTACCTTCACGCGCTTTGCGACGATTGGCGTGGTGGAGACCTCGGAACCGCTCTTCTTCGCGCCCTCCGCAACTACCTCGGCCTCGGTTGTCGGGTTGAACACGATGTAGGTGGTGTCGGAGAACGTCTGCGGGGTGCTGGGGGACAGCGCCGCGATGGTGGAGGTGTCCTTTGCCTTGTTGATGATGGAGGTCACTACCTTGTGCGGGAGCTTGACCTTGCTGGTGTCGTTAGCCATTTCGGCTCCTTACTTGTCTCTAGTTGTTACCGAGGAGCTGGCGCGTGAAGTCGCGCAGCTCAGATTTGTCGCCGTCGCTCGGCTTCGGGAAGCTTCCTGGCTTCTCGACCTTGGGCGCGGGCGGCTTTTTGAACGCGGCGAGCATGTCATCTGCCCACTTGGACATGCTTTCCTCGTCGTCGCCGACGATCAGGCTCGCCGGCACGCCCTTCTCCTGCGCGACCTTGGCCGCGATCTTCGACCGCTTCTCTTCCTTCTCCTTGTCGTCGAGCCTCTTCTTGAGGTCGGCGATCTGGTCTTCGGCGGTCTTGTTCGCGTTGTTGGCCTCCTCAAGCGCCGCTGCTGCGGTTCTGTTGGCCTTCGCCTTCTTCTCCCACTCGCGCGAGTGCTTCTTCTCGGCCTCGTACAGCGCCTTGTAGTCGACGGGCGGCTCCTGGTTGGCGCCATCTCCGCCTTCTGCTCCCGGCACTTGCGTGGGTTCGTTTGCTTCTGCCATGTCGCGTCCTTTCCCGTGCCGTGCGGCACGCCTGAGCTGCCGTGCGGCTGCTCAACGGTCATCAGTTGGGCCGTGCGGCCCGTCCGCGACAGTTTCTTATGAGCGTGAGATTCGGCATGAAAAAGGCCACCTGTAGGTGGCCCTTGCTGTTTTTTGCGGTTATAATCTGGTTAGCCAGCGGGTTGTTTGACTCACCTATAGAGACATGCAGCCGCTGGCTATTTCTTTATTCGCAGGAGTTTCCCATCGTGCCCGAGCATCCTGACCTCGCTGATGTGATAGCGGGCCATGTACTTGCTGATCCACTTTATCGCCTGCTCGTCCGTCACCTTTTCGTTCTCGCTCACGTCGATGACGGTGAGCTTCACGCCATTCTTGCCGGGTATTGACTTGATGTGAGACTTGAACGTGTTCTCAGACCCAGCTCCGTAGATCGTCTTGATTTCGATACCCGTTGATAAATCCGCTCGGCTAATCGTTGTCTTCCCATCGGAGTTCGGTGCTGTCAGATGCGATTCGTCTTCCCAGAACTCCGCCTTATAGCCAAGCGCGTTCAACTTCTCGGCGGTAATTCTTTCGCCGGGGTCTTTCTTCCAGCGCTTTAGCTTCTCGCCTTTCACGGCGGAGTCCGTAAACTCGATGCCGGAATGTTCTCCCGATGCGTACCACTTTGGATCGCGCAGTTCGATCTCCTCGACCATGCGCTTGTTCACGTACTTGTCGAAAGCCTTGCCGGCCTTGTTTCCATGGGCCTTGATGTACGCCTCTCGCTCCGCGTCGGGCATGGCGTCCCATTCCGCCCACAGCCCGTTGCGACCGCCCAATGTGTCAAGGCACTCGTTGAACCTGTCGTACATGCCGTCGGGGTCGTAGCCCTTGACCTTTGATCCCTTGCCGAAGCTCGGCACGACGCGGCAGTCGCACTTTGGGTGCGAGTGGCTTGCGGCCTCCTTTGTCTTGTAGTTGAAGCCGAACGAGGAGAGCATGAGGCAGAAACCGCACGTCTCGCCAGACGGCACGCGTGCGTACCTCGGTTTCGCCGGGTCTTTGGAGACGTTGTGCGCCACGCACATGTTCGCGGCCTTGCGGATCTCTGCATCGAGGCGGCGAACGCACGCGGCCACGAACATGTCGGTGGCTCCGTGCTTCACCACGCTTACCATGAACGCCTTCACCGAGCCGTACGTCGCCTGGGGGTCGCGCAGCGACTCGGCGACGGCGGCGTACTTCCCGGGCGCGTCCTGCGCCTTGCGCACGGCGTCATAGAACTCGGCGGCGCGGCCAGCCGCAACGGTGTCGGCGTAGTAGCCGCAAGCCGCCTCGATCACCTCGTAGGCCGCCTCTCGCAGCGCCGCTATGTCGCCGTTCCCGCTCGCCTCCCAGTCGGCCACCAAGCGGGTGAGCGCGTCGCTGGCTTGGCGCTGCGCCATTCCAGATAGCGCGTTGATCTCGTCCGTAAGCTCGTTAAGCAGGCTGCGAGGTATCTCCGCCATCCTCGCCCTCCTTCTGCTCGAACAGCGAGGCCACGGCAGCGCTCGCCTGTGCCTTCTTGTTGTCGCTGTTGATGCGCTGGATCTGCTCGTCTGTGTAGTCGAGCATTTCGAGCATCACGTCGGAGTTGGCGAGCTTCGGCAAACCCTGCACCTGCTTCAACGCGGCGTCGGACAGGCTCACGATTGACGGGTAGGCCGGGGACATGAAGCGCGGGTTGAGGTTGTAGCCGGCATCGCGCTCGGTCTCGTAATCCGTGCCGTTCGCCACAGCGAGCGCCATGTAGGCCACGTTGCGCAAAGCGTTGCCATTCTCGCGGTTGAGGTTCTTCGCATCGATCACGAGCGGTTCGAGCGATGCAGCGATGGCATCCGAAGAGGATGGGTTGTCGTTGCTCACGCCGAAGAAAGACACCGGAACATTGGTGACCGCCGACATTTGGCATGCTAGCTGGCGCAGGTACTCGGTGAGCGGCGCCATCTGCAACTGGGCCGACTGCCACACGGTCGGCGAGTCTCCGTCAGGGTCTTTGGTGATCTCGTTGACCGCCCCCATCGACGCGTCGTACTTGTTCTGCCCGTTGATCATCTTCTTGTATGTGCCGAGCAGCCAGGTCTGCGGCAGCGTCGCGGCCTCAGACGCCACCTCCATGCGGGCGCGTTGGCGTATGGCGTCGTCTGTGATGCTCATGACCGAACGGCTGATGCGCGAGGAGCCGAACGGTCGCTCAAGCGTGGCATCGTAGGGCATAGGCTCCATGAGACAGCGACCCATGCCATGCTCCATGTAGTCGGCCACCCAGTGGCCGCTGCCGCGCGTAAGCACCACCAGCACGTCTTCTGTGAGCAGGTGCACGACGGTCGGCACACGCTCGGTGTCACCTGGCATCTTCTTCGACTCGGCCACAACGAGACCGGCCTTGATGCGCTTCTGCGCGTCATCCCAGATTGCCGCCGCTGCGGTTGCCGGGTACGCGGAGATGATTGGCTTGCCGCCGCCGTCCGTGACAGTCCAGAAGCAGCAGCAGTGCTTCAGCTCACCGATAAGGTTCTTGCGGTAGAGAGCTTCGAGCTGGTTGTCGGCACATATGTCGCGCAGCCGCATGGTAACGGCATCGTCGTCGGCAGTGAAGCCGTTGAACACCGAGCGATCTGCCAGGGCGTGCACCGCCTTCTTGGGCCAGTCAACGCGCGGGTTGATCTTCTTGGCGAGGGCTTTCGGCATGGCGATGCCTAGGTCTTTGACGCCGACGTGTCCGAGGTAGTAGTCCTCCCGCAACATGTTGCGGGATCGGTGGGTGCGCCACGTGTCCATAAGCTCGCGCACGAGCGCCTTGTCCTCGTGTCGCAGGCCTTCCGCCGCCGCGACCTGTCCGGCCAGTTCCATGTTCACTGCTGCCATCAGAAGCTTGCCTCCTGTTTACGTCTCGGGTCTCTCTTGGTTGTCCTCGCCGCCCATAGGGCCAGCGATGCGCTCTCGATCGGCGCTGACGAAGAGTCGGGGCCGTCGCCGAAGCCCCAGCCGTCGCGCCCGATGTCGCGCTTGATCGACTTCGTTGCGGAATCGTCCAACGCGGGCGATTCGATGTGGCTCGTCGTCCCGGCGTTGACCTCGTCGGCCAGCATCGTCGCGGCGGCCTGCACGATCGCGGTGCTGCCCATGACGATCGCCGACTTCGGCATCCTGCCGTCCAGAAGTCGCTGCTTCAGCGCGTCCGCTCCGCTCTTTCCGTCGATGCAGACGCACGCGATCTCCTCGCGGTTGCGCAGCAGCATGTCGGATATGCCGACAGTGCCGCCCTCAGCGCCCATGAGGTCGTAAAGCTCGACGTAGGAGCCGGCACCGCGCTCTGCCTTCGCCCAGGACACGGCAACGCGCGACCCGTCGGGCGAGAACTTCACGCCGAACGCGAGCTTGCCTTCCTGCATCGGCCCCGCCGCCTCGCACGCCTTCCACTTGGCGCTCGAAAGCGCGTATGAGTCGGCTCCTCCGATTGGGCTCCACCAGCCAAGGCGCTCACGCGCGAAGACGTCGGGCTGCATCTGCTCGGACTCGCCGCGTACGGCCTCTATGTCGAGGATTGTGCCGAGAGACGGGTTGTACTCGAACCATCGCGACTCGTCGTGCACGTCGCCGATCTCTGTAGCGCCCCACTCGATCCATCCCATCTCAGACCTGCCGTTGTGAACGTCCTCGTGGAGGTCGCGGAACACCGTGCCAACGTTGTCGGGGCCTGGCGGCGTGCCCAGGTAGATCGTCTGCGGGTTGTGCTTCGACCCTGCCGAGATGGCGGGCAGAGAAGCCGCCTGCTGCTTGGCCGTAAGCTCCTGTGCTTCGTCGTAAATGAGCACGTCGTAGGTCTTGCCTCGCGCCAGCGAGTCGGTGCGCGTGGTGAAGCGGATAAGGCCGCCGTTCTTGAGCTTGATGGCCTGCTGGCCGTTGGTCTTGCGCACGGCGAGCAGCAGGGCGTTAAGCTCAGGCTCGTCCTCGTCCTCGAATGGCCTTGAAAGCTCCTGGAACATCTGGTCTGAGGTGTCGCCGTGCTGGCATGTGTACAGAATCTTCTCGCCGTTGAGGGCGCCGTGGAAGCAGCGGGCGCGAACGTCCCAGCTCTTGCCGTTCTGTCGCGGGATGGATATGCCGATCGAGCGCAGCAGATACTTGTCGCGTCCATCGCGGGCGAGCATGGCGTCGAGCAGGTGCGGCTGCCACGGCAGCGGGTCGCCGAAGTACGCGGATGCCAGTTCTGCCGCCATGGGGCCGTCCCCGTCGAGCCTTTCCGGGATGTTCGCCTCGTATGTCGGGGTCTGCCTCGCCTGCATCACGCGCCTGCCGCCTTGGCACGCGCCTCGCGGTCATCGAACATGAAGCGTGAGCAGCTTGCCGTGGGCGCTCGCTGGTCGCGCCTGCTGCACCGTGACGTTGCGGGCCGACGCGGACAGGCCGAGCTGGTCGACCAGCGCCCTGATCTCGGTGCTGGCCTCCTTCAGCACGGTCAGCGCCGGATTCTTGCGCATCATCTTGAGCCGCTTGCCGCCCTTGCCCCTGATCGGCTTGTATGCGGTGGCGTCGAGTATTTCGATCTCGTTGCCCTCGAGGGCCATGGCCTCGCGTGCCTGGTTCGCCACGGCGTGCCAGTAGCAGAGCAGCGCCAGCGTCGGCGCATCCTCCTGCGCGAACGTGCGCCTCGCGGTCAGCTGCTCCCAGATGGCGGCTTGCACGGGGTCGCTAGCCACTTCCTGCGGCATCTCGATGTTCTCGGCCATGATTCCCTCCTTCTTCGCGGGGAATCGTAATGGCGGCGTGAGATAGCGAAATCGTTCGGAACGGGCGGGGGGAAATCGGCCCTAGGCGGCCGGAGTGGCCTTCCGACCCGGGGGAGGGGCGACCGCCCCGCCTCTTTTCGGCGGCTTCGGCGCTTGGGGCCAAAAGAAAGGGCGCGACCGCCGAAACGACCGCGCCCCTATTGGTGCATTGCTATGTTTTCCCTCAGAACAGCCGCGTGCGGCGTATCTGGTACTGCTTGGCGTCGCCCGGCATCCTGTTGCCGCGCCGCTGGTTGCAAATCCTGTGGGCTGCATCCACGTTGGAGTAGTCCAGCGGGCTGCCTCCCCTCGACACGGGCAGCAGCTCGTCCACCTCGAAGCTCCACGGGTCGCCGCTCGGCAGGCTGTAGTCTATCGGCTGGCCGCATATGTGGCACGGCCTTCCCTCTGCCCTCAGCCTCGCTCTCAGCTTGCGCCTTGCGTTGCCGTTGCGGTTGCGCGGGTTGCCACTCATGCCAGCATCGCCGCTATCCCGCCGATGCACCACACGATGCCGTAGCACACGAGCAGCATCAGGAAGAGCATCACGAGCATGGACACGACAGCACCGGCCGCATCTATTAACTTCTTGTATCCCATGTCAACCTCCAATGATCATGCGGGCCAGCGATACCGCCGCCCACAGCGTCAATCCGTCTATTAGCAGGGATGCCGCTATTATGAGCAGGCATCCCCGGTTGCATCCCGGGCGGCTCATTCGTCCCACCTTATCGTTCCGTCGTCGTATTCGGCCCGCAGCCAGTCCAGGTACTCGCCCCACGAGGCGAAGTCCCGCACCCGGCGCGATGCGAACGCGCACGCGGTGAAGGGGTTGCACTCGCTCACCGCTATGCGGAACCGCCGCCCGTCGCGCAGCATGCGCACCTCCATGCGCATCGCGGCCTCAGGCGAACCGAAGTACCGCTCCCAGTTGGTCAATCGTCCACCTCCTACCCGCAGGCGAGCAGGGCCAGAACCACCAGCCCCGCCGCCAGCGTTCTGATTACATAAAGCTCAAGGGCCACAACCGCGACAAGCAGCGCGACGCATGATGCCGCTATCCATCGAACCGTTTGCACCAGTCCTCCTGCATGTCCTTGTAGTGTTCGACGATCCAGTCTCGCGCCCACTTCGCAGCCTCCCATGCCGCCATCGGCTCCTTCGCCTCCTGGGCGCTGAAAGCCTCCTCGAACTCAAGCTCGCAGATGCCGTAGTCGCAGCATCCCTCTATGCAGTGGGCGCAATCTCCGCAAGCCGGCTCGTCCACCCGGTTCCACGGCGCGTCCGGATCGTCGTCGAAGCACCCTGGCGGCAGGTTCCACCCGCTGCCCGGCTCGTAGTAGGCCATGCTCACGAGGCACCACCACGGCACGGTAGGTCGTACCCGATGAGCTCAAGGTCGTAGGCCACAGCTGCGGCGCGCTCGACCTTGCAGCCCCGTGCGTTCTCCCAGCCATCGCATAGGTACACAGCGTCGCACTCGGCCATCTTGCCAAGGCTTTGGCTCAGGTAGTACAGCGGCACGTTCACCACCTTGGGCGGCACCGCGAGGCCGTCCTTGAAGTACGTGTCCACGACCTCGTATCCGCGCCGCTCAAGCTCTGAGACCGCCTTCGCGCGGGCCTCAAGTATCTGCTCCTCGCCAAGCCCGTTCATGGGCTGGACGATCATCGCCTTCTTCATTTCTGCTCCTCTCGCACGTTGCTATAGTCGATTTCGTCGCGGCACTTTTCGCAGACCTCGCCGATACACTTCTTGTTGTCCTTCCAAAATTCGCGCGGGTAGCACGTGAAAAACGGGTTGCGCTTGCGCATGTCGGCAATCTTCAGCAGCTCGTCTTCCTCGTAATAGGTGGCGTCCCAATCAACCTCGGGCCAGTCGTAGCAGGAGCAGTGCCAGCCCTCCAGCAAGATGTAGCCTTTGTCGTAATAGTCGTCGCTTCCATCGCCGGCGTAGATCAACATGTAGCGCTCTTCGCTGTAATCAGGCTCGCTTTGAGCCGCGCAGATGATGCGCCACGGCTCGATACTTTTCGGCGCCTCGATAGCCTTCATGACTCGTCACCGTCCTCGGCCTTCGGCGGTTTCTGCTCGAATCGACACCACCTGGTTCCGCGCACGTCTATTGCAACGAAATTGTCGTAGCGCTCGCAGCACGTGCGCTCCACGTGGTCGAGGTATGCCCCGCTGTCGCACAAGATGGTCACGCCGTTGAAGGCATTGAAGCGCGAGTGCACGCATTGGGTGCACGGCGGTGTCTTGGCCTTCCTAATCTCCCTGATCGGGTTTTTGAGCTTCATCGTAGGCGCCTCGTTCCTCTTCGCTTGCTCATCGCTCCGCCTTCTTCCCGCTCAAGACATGCAGCACCCATTGGGCTGGCACCATCGCGCAGCCGTACACGTATTCGCCGCTCGGCGGCTCGGAGGGGTCGAAGGAGAGTCTGTCGGCGAAGAAGCCGTCGTCGCCTTCCATGTCATAGAGGTCGATTCGGCTCGAAAGAGCCCGGCATTCGTCAACGAGCTCTTCGATTGTTTCGGGGCGCTTCTTTTCACTCGTCATCATCTTCTACCTCCTCGCTCTGCTCGTCGGCGCATGCCGAGCCGTCTATCAAGCCAGCCAGGCGCATGAACAGACTGCGCGGATTGGGAAAATCGTCCTCGCCCGTGGCGATGGATTGCAGCCTCGCCCACCACTCGGACAAAGTCGCGCCTTCGCCGTAGACCGCATAGTGGCGAAGCTCTTGCGCAATCTCCCTGCGCTCTTCGTCGTTCACCGTGCTGGCCACCTCGTCGATTGGCGGCACGCGTATATCGCTCATTCGGCCACCTCCACACACCTGGGGAACCGGCCCCGAAGGTCGAGCACGGTCCCGTCTTCCAGCAGCGCGAAGCACTGGTAGCTGTCGTCGGCCAGCGACTCGACGATCGAAAGCGCCTCGGCCTCGTCGTCGGTCTTGGCGAGCAGGATGCCCTGGCGGTAGGCGCTCGCGTAGCTCTGGCAAAGCGAGCGCTCGTAAATGCGTATCATTCCTGGCCCGCCTTCCACTCGTTGACCAGCTCGTCGTACTCCTCTCGGAACTCAGGCTCGAAGTAGGCGATGAACTCGCTCTTGGTCATGCCGCAGCGCGGACTTGAGTAGCCGACGTGCTCGATACACCAGTCAGAGAACGGAATAAGCTTGCCGCCGCCGTCCACGCTCGTGCGGTAGCCGGTGCCGTCGCGGTAGAGCTTACGGCGGCCCTCCTTGCGGATGGCCTGCTCAACCTTCGAGGCATCGCGCTCGCCGCGCTCCATGAGCTTGCCGCGCAGCTCCTCTGCCTCGTCATGCGCCTGCTCAAGCTTGTCACGCAGCCAATCGCGCTCCGCCCGCGCCTGCTCCAGCTGATCGAGCACGTACTGCTCGCATGTCTTGATCTCCATGGGTCATATCCCTTCTCGTATCATCTCGTTGCCGTCACGGTCTGTGATCAGCCAATATCCGTATTCGTAGAGGCCAGGGCTGTGCGGCTCGTAGACCTGCAACAGCTGGCCCGTCCACCAGGCCTCCTCGTAGACCGGATGCCGCCAGCGCCACTCGGCCTTGAGCCGCGCCCCGCCGTGGAACTTGTCGTGGCACCCGGTGGTGCCGCTGCCGCAGAGGCAGAACAGCGGGCTTCGCAAGTCCCAGGCGCCGCACGGCGTGACCAGGCGGAACGTCTCGCCCCAAGACCGGTGCGCCACGTGGTGCACGCTTCCGGCGCGCCTGCCGCAGACGCAGCACCGGGGCGAAAGCGCCTCGTAGGCCTTTCCGTGGGTGTAGTGCGCCCCCAGGTGAGGCTTGCCGTAAAGCTCGGCTCGCTCCTTGGGGTAGCCGCGAAGCACCCCCGCATCGAGGATCATTGCAGCCTCCCGTCCGGGCCATCGAAGTGCTCGACCCTGGCGCCGCCCCTCAGCCGCGACACTATTGCCTTCGCGGTGTCGGGGTCTCCCTGCTCGGCAAGCCTGCGCACGAGGTCGCTCGGCTTGTACTGCGTTGTCACCAGCGTGGGCAGCATCGCCGAGTAGCGCTGGTCGATCAGGCTGAAAAGGCTGTCGAGCACGAAGCCCGTCGGCCTGCGCTTGCCCAGGTCGTCCACGATCAGGTAGCGCACCTCGGCGTAGCGCTTGAGCGGGTCGCCGCCGTCGTGGAAGCTGCGCTGGATCTCGTCGAGGATGCGGTACATCGGCGCCATGAGCACCGACCGCTTGCCGCCGGCCAGGCGCTTCGCCACGGCTGCGGCGCAGGTGGTCTTGTGAGTTCCGACGTCTCCCCAGAGGTACACCCACTGGCCGCGCTTCATGCACTCGGCGATCTCCGCAGCCAACGGGTGGTCGAGGCTCACGTAGCGATCGGGCACGCCCGCCCGCTTCCAGTCGTGCATGGCTCTGTCGAGCGCAGCCTTGCGAGCAGCCTCGGCCTCGACCTGGCGCTCCTTCTCGCGCTCGGCCTCGGCGCCCGCGCAGCCGCACTGCTCGTAGCCGCAGAACAGCGTCCGCCCAGCGAGCCGCGTGGTGCGGGCCTTGAGGGTCGCGCCGCAGTGCGGGCACTCAGTCGTAGGCCGAAAATCCATCGTCTGGCACCTCCTTCGCGCTGCCGTTTTTTGGCTTCGAGGTGCGCAGCCAGTTGCGCACCGTGGCCTTCCAGTCCTTCATGTGCGATCGCCCGACCATCCAGCCCTTCTGGGCGTAGAAGTCGACGAAGCGCTCGGGGTCGAAGTCGAGAGCGGTGAGGTCGAGGCCCTTGTCCGCAGCGAACTGCTGGGCGTATTCGGCGACCTCGGCGGGAGAGGGGGCGCGGAAACGCGCCGCTTTCCCTCTCTCCTTAATCCCTTTTCCTAACTCCTCTTCCTCTTCCTCTTCGCTTGCTCGTTTGCTCTCGGGTTTGCTTGCATCGTTGCTTGCCGCTTTGCTCTGCGTTTTGCTTCCGCTTTTGCTTGGCGGTTTGCTTCCCGTTTCGCTTGCCCGTTTGCTCTCGGGTTTGCTTGCCGCTTTGCCGCCAGATCCTCCCGCCACGATGCGCTTGCGCGAGGTCTCCATGACTGGCTGCACGGCGAACAGCACGGCCTCTTGGGCGTCCGTCCGAGGCTCGGGCTGCTCGCCAGTTCGCAGGTACCGGACGATCATGCCGATAAGCTCGTCGCCCTCCCTGCGGTTGCGCAGCCTAAGCGGCCCGTCTATGAGCGAGTCCAGTACCTGCATGCCGCCATCGCCCCTAAAACGGGATGTCGCCGTCGTACAGGCTTTCCTGGGCGGGCGGCATGGGCGCTTGCTGCGGCGCCGCCTGCGGGGCGGGCTGCGGCGCGTACTGGGCGGGCGCCTGCTGGTAGCCCTGCGGTGCCGCCGGGGCCTGCTGGTAGGCCTGCTGCGCGTTCCACTGCTGCTGCGCCGCCTGCGGGGCGGGCTGCGGCGCGTACTGCTGCTGGTAGCCCTGCGGCGCTTGCTGGCCCTGCTTCTGGCTCATGAGCTCGATCTCGTCCACGATCACCTCAAGCTTGGATCGGCGCTGGCCGTCCTTGTTCCAGCTCGAATAGCGCAGCTTGCCCTCGATGGCCACCTTCATGCCCTTGTGCAGGATGCGGCCCATGCTCTCGGTGCGGTTGCCGAACATCGTGCAGTCCACGAAGTTCGGGTAGTCCTCCCACTCGCCGGTTTGCTGGTTGCGGCGGCGGTCGTTGACCGCCACGCCGAAGCCAAGAACCTGCATTCCGCCCTGGGTAGCCCGCAGCTCGGGGTCGCGCGTGAGGTTCCCGCTGATGTTCACTCGGTTGATCGACATTTAGTAACTCCCTTCGCCCGTCCCGTTCGACCATGTGCGCTTTATGTCCTCGTCGACGGTTCGGATCTTGGGCTTGTACACGTTTATCGCCTCTTGGCTCGCCTTGTAGAGCGCTTCGGAGCAGTCCCTGCGCTGCTTCAGCTCGGCTATGTCATCCCGGCCTCGGCAGAGGTCGCTTATCACCGTCACAGGCGTTCCCTTGGATCTCTCCTCAAGGATCGCGATGCGCAGCGCCTTGCGGTACTCGGCCTCGTTCTCGGCGTACTGGCTTCCGCTGTTGCGCAGCGCCTGAAGCTCGTCCATGAGCCTGTCGAAGAGCTGCATGCGCTCGGCGTAGAGGTCTTGCATGGCCTACACGACCTGCCATGCGGGGGACGGGCAGCACCCTGGGTTGGCCTTGAACTGCTCGTACTGCTGGCGGCTCTCGAAGACGTAGGAGGTGCCGCAGCTCTTGCACTTGGCGATGAACTGGCCGAACTCTGGCGGCTCCTTCTCGGCGGACTTCTCGGTTCCCATGAGCGTGTCGGGGTCTGAGGTACCGTCGATGTCGAACGCTCCGCAGAGCGCGTACTTTCTGGCATAGCTGGATGCGCTGCCCGTGACCTGCGCCTCGTTCATTCCCTTCTGGCTCAAAGGCTCGCGGGCGTAGGCCGTCACGTCCATGGGATCGCCGTGGCCGTCCTCGAAGAACAGGCGGCACGTGGCCTCGACGTAGTAGCGCTCGCCGATCTGCACGATGCTGTCGTTGAGCGTGAAGGCTATGCCCGCCTCCTTGCACGGCTCCTTGAGCGCCGCAACGATGTCCTCCATGCTGCGGTAGTAGAAGTTGCCGTGGGCGTTGTAGCGTGCCTTGGGCACCACCACGGATCGCTGCACCTGGGACACGGCCTCGGCCAGCGTCATGTGCTTGTCTTCTGCCATCGTCTACTCCATCCTCGCTGCCACCTGGGCTGGCGTGCCCCGGCGGATGCTTCCGGTGATTCCCTGCGCCTTGAGCAGGGATGCGAGCGCCTGCATCTGCGATCGCGTGGCGCTCGGCACCTCGACCGTCCACGCCTCCAAAGGCTCCGCGACCGGTGCTGGCATGGGTGCCGGCATTGGTGCGGGCATTGGCACTGGCGCGGGCATCGGCTCAGGCTCGGGCGCTGCGATCGGCTCTGGCTCAGGCTCTGGTTCAGGTTCAGGCTCCGGCTCAGGCTCGGGTGCCATGGCCGCCTTCAGCTCGGCGATTCGCTGGTCTTCCTCGTCGGCCAGACGCGCCGCGTTCAAGGCGGCTCCGAGGTCGAGCGTGCGGAAGAACTCGCGCTCAGCGTCGGCGTAGTGCGGCATCGCCTCCTGCTGGGCCTTGAGCGTTTCCCAGTCTCTGGCCACGTCGGACACCTTGGCCTCAAGCGCCTGCTGCGCCTTGATCTCGCCGAAGGTCTTGTTGAGCCACTGCGGCTCATGCAGGCGCTCGTAGGGGACGACCGGCGCGAGCAGCCCCGCGAACTCCTCGTAGTGCTGCTGTAGGCGCGAGTAGAGCGCGTCCTTGCGCGTCTGCTCGGCCTCGTCAAGCTGCGCCTTGATGGCATCGGTTGACTCGTCGATGATGGCCGTGATCTGCTTGCAGCGCCTCTCGAATGCGTCGAGCGGCTTGTTGTACTCGCGCTTCACGGCCTTGCGGCGTTCGTCGATCTCCTTCTTGATGCCGTTGAGGTAGCTGCGGTCGTGCTTGGCCTCCTTGATGGCCTGGGCGCTCGTGAGGTCGTAGGTGGCGCCCTCGTAGTCGGCCACGACCTTCTTCACGTGGGCCTCCAACGCGTCCATGTTCGAAGCGATAGTGGCCTCGGTGTAGGTGACCTCAAGCGTGGTGGCCTCGGCCTCGATGACCTCTGCCTCGACCTGCTGCGGTTCGGTTTCCTTAGCCATAGATCTCGCCCGTCTCGTCGTCGAAGTCCATGGCCTGCTGCTGCTCAGCCACGGTGAGCAAAACCGTCTTGCCGCTCTGCTTGATGATGCGGAAGGCGTCGGCGTTGTCGGTCAGGATCTCGAATTGCAGGGTCGCAACGCTGCCCTTCACGGTGGCCTGCTTGAACTGCGCCTGGATGGTGGCTTCGTTGATCATGTCGTTACCTCCTATTTGATGCCGAGAACGGCGACAAGGAACGCGCGACCGAACTCGCGCTCTTCCTCGCTGACGGGCTTGATCTTGTCGGCGATGAACTCGCGGCTCTTGGCGACGCACTTCTCGTCGATCCTGGAAAGCCCGGCCTCGCAAAGCGCGATCATCACGTGGTAGGCGTTTGCCGCCGTCTCGCCGTCATTGTTGTCAGGATGCGTGGCGTCGAACATGAGGTTGTTCGCGATGCAGGCGGCGTGGTCGAGCACCGCTTTGTGGAACTTGCTCCCGTGGACGTCCTCAAGGCCGTTTTCTTCGAAGTATTTGGCGTTCATTTCTTCTCCTTTACGTACTCCTCGACGAAGTACTCGATGTAGATGTCTATGCGTGGTTTGGTGCCGTATGGCGACCTCGGGCGCTTGGTGACGGCTCCCATGTCGACCTGCGAATCGTCCTTGAAGGCGATCCCGTTGAGCGCGTCGCAGGCGAGCTTGCCGAGGTTGTCCCAGTCGGGCTTGCCGAGGTCGGCGCGGCCCTCCCAGTACTTCGGGTTGCTCTTCGCGAGCGGCCTGGTGGTCGAGATCCGCATCACGACCGGGCCGTCGTGGTTGGCGAAGGTCTCGCCGTATGCCGCGCGGAACGCGTCCTTGATGGCCTTCTCGGCCTTGAGCGTCTTGGTCGGCGTGTAGGTGCGGTGGTTGCGGTAGTCGGTCATAGGGCGCTGCTTTCCAACAAGCTCTGCTGGGTGCATGGTGATGTGCGCCGTGGCCGCAAGGGTGCGCTGCCAGCTCATTCGCTGAACCCATCGCTCTGGCTGCGGTGCTTGTTGAAGGCTCCGCGCAGCTCTGGGTACCGCGCCTCCATGATTCGGGCAAGGGCTGGGGCTATGCCGTTCTTGCAGCCAACGTGCAGCTCGTTGCGCACCATGTTCACCAGGTAGTTGATCGACACGTAGCCCTTCTCCTTGAGGCGGCGGGCGTTGGAGAGCATGAACCGCCACGCCTCGGGGTTGGCCTCGATCCACTTCTTGGCCTCGGCAACGTCTTGCTCGCCAGCCATGCCCAGGCCGAAGATCTCAAGCTGGTTGCTCTGGGGTTTGGGGCGGTATATCTCGTCGTTACGCATTGAGCACCGCCATGCTGCCCACGGCTCGCTGGGCGTCGGCAACAGCCTGGTCCATCGTGGGGATGACCCAGAGCCAGAGCACGGCGAGGAAGATCATGAGGGCCGCGAGGAAGCCGACCATGACGCCCGCCTTGAACTGGGAGCGCTCAAGCTGCTCCTGTGCCGTCGGGCGCTTGCCCTCGAATGGTATGATGGATGCAGTCTCGTAAGAGACCGCGTTTTGGCGGGTGCCCGATGTGTGGAAGCTGGGGGCGCTCGCTTTCTTTTTGCTCTGCATATCCGTTCTCCTTTCGGTGTTGTCGCAGGTCATTGCTAGGGCGCTTTTTAGGGCCTCTTTTTTGCCGCCTTTTTCGCCCTGCTCTTCTGGCTGTAGTAGCGCTGTCTCTCGCGGTCGTTCCTCTTCTCCCTGATCGCCTCCTCCTTCATCGCGTTGGCCTGTTCGGCGAGGTCTGCCATGTGAAGCTCCTTCGTGCACTCGATGCACCAGCCGCTGATCCTGTTCAGCGGGCGGAACGTCCATTGGCCGCAGTGTGAGCATTGGCGGCGCTTGCGGAGTGAGAGTCCGCACTTCCGCGCCATGTGCTTCACCGAGTCGATGGAGCGCCCGAGGTCTTTTGCTACCTGCTTGGCGCCGTCTCCGGCGTGCTCTTCGAGGTATCTGAGCTCACGTGTAGACCACTGCTTCACGCCTTCGCTTCTCCCTTCTGCTGGCGTTCCCATTCGCGGTATGCCTGACGGATCGTCGAGCACATGCCATCAAAGGCAACTTCGCGGGCCGTCTTCTGACGCTGCTCCTGTTGCTTCTCGTCGCTCATTAGGCCACTGCCAGCTCATGCAGCTCGTCCAACGAAACGCCGAGGATGCGAGATAGCGCGTAGGCTTCAGACAGACTGAACTCGTACGAACCTCGAACTTTGTTAAAGAACGAAGATCGGCTCATACCGAGACTGTCTGCCAGCGCGTCACGTGTAACGCCATTCGTTTCGGCGTACTCGTTGACCTTCTCCGACAGGTTCATGCTTCTCCTTTCTCCCGTACAAAACTTTGTACTCCTACAGTATTGTACAAAGTTTTACACCGTGCAATACTTTGTACGTGTAAATATTTGGACTGTAAGGGGAGGCCATGGAGTACCGGTTTGTTCTCGCACATTACTTAGAGGAACAGGGAATGACTCCAGCTGAGCTTGCTCGCGCTATTGGTTCCCCTAGATCGACCATTTCTGCTCTTTTGAGCGGAAGGGCAAAAGAGCCAACACTTGGTAAAGCTAAGGCGATAGCGGACGCTCTTGGCGTGTCCCTTGAAGAGATGGCTCGGATGACATACGAGGAGAAATAGGCATGGGACTTCTTGGTGATATGGCTAAAGCCGCTGCGAAGGTCGCTATAAATCAAGTTTCAAACACTGCGCACGAGAAGGTTTCCGAGATGTTCCCAACAAAGGAAATCGTTCTATCCGGCTCACACGAACGCGATGTCTACACCTACTACGGTGGGCCATTGAAGGGAATAAGGGTCGGGCAGACATTCGATGCTGAGGTCGCCAGGAAGCCTGTCACCCTTGTAAGCGAGTTGACGGGGACAGAATGGAATACTGCCGAACACGGAAACAACGCGCTTATGTATAAAGGCAAGCCATTTGGCTCTTTTAGCCCAATGAGCAAGAGCATTCGAAAAATGATCCGTATGGGATACCGGGTCAAGATCAGGTGCAAAAACGTTGGATGGTACGCGCAGGGGATACCTGAGATTGTTGCCATGATTCCAGATCCAGAAGCTGTGTTCTCTTGGCTTGACGAGTGCGAGAGAAGTGGCGAGGAGGTTCCGTTCAATGCCAACAGCTAAAACTGCGGTGATATACGCCCGCTTTTCGTGCAACAAGCAGCGCGAGGCCTCCATCGACGACCAGCTGCGCATCTGCCGCCAGTGGTGCCAGCGCGAGAAGTACGCCATCGTGGCGGAATACTGCGACTATGCCATAAGCGGTCGTACCGATGACCGCCCCGAGTTCCAGCGCATGGTAGCCAACGCGGGTGAGAGCGACATAGTGCTTGTGTACATGATGGATCGCTTCAGCCGTGGGGAGTACGACGCGCCCATATACAAGCGCGAGCTTGCCCAGCACGGCGTGAAGCTCGTCTCGGCGCTTGAACAGATACCAGACAGCCCGGAAGGCATCATCTACGAGAAGCTGCTCGAAGGCCTCGCCGCGTGCGAGTCGAAGAAGACCGCGATCCGCACGAGGCGCGGCATGGAGGGCAACGCGCTCAAGTGCAAGACCAACGGCGTGCGCGTGTTCGGCTACGCCAGCAACGAGGCCGACGAGTACGTGATCAACGAGGACGAGGCCGCTTTCGTGCGCGAGGCGTTCAAGCGGCGCATAGCAAAGGAGACCACCAACTCGATAGCGCGCGACTTCGCGGCACGCGGGGTCAAGACCTCGCAGGGAAACCCGTGCGGCTACTCGATGGTCGAGCGGATGGTGAAGAACCGGAAGTACACGGGGCGCTACGAGTGGGGCGGCGTTGTCAAAGAGGGCGGCATGCCCGCGATCATCGACGAGGTGACGTTCATGGAGGCACAGGGCATACGCGCGGCCAAGGAGCGCAGCGCGGAGAGCTGGGGCGACTTCGCCCTTTCTGGCAAGGCGATCTGCGCGGGCTGCGGGCGCAACCTGCAAGGCGTGAGCGGGCGCGGGCGCGGCAACCGCAAGTACGAGTACTACCGCTGCCACGACGGATGCGTTAAGCCCGTCAGGCGCGAGGAGCTTGAGGGCGAGATCGTCAAGGCGCTGCGGGCTCTTCTGCAAGACCGCGAGGAGGCCTTGAGGATAGCCCGCATGGTGGCGGAAAGCTCGGACGGGGCAGAGGTGGCGGCGAGGCGCAAGCAGGCCGCCCAATCGCTCTCGGCCGCCGAGCGCGGCCTGAAGAACATCCTGAACGCCATCGAACAGGGCATAATCGCCCCGGGCGCGAAGGAGCGCATAGCGGAGCTTGAGCATCAGCGCGACCGCGCCAAGCTCGACCTTGAGGCGATCAGGGACGATCAGATAGACCCCGAGCGGCTGGCCGACTTCCTGCAATGCGGCTCCGCCCTGGACGACGCGACTCTATTGAAGGCGTTCGTATACCAGGCGAGCGTGAGCGACGAAGAGTGCATAGTGACGCTGAACTACGACGTGGAAAACAACGAACCCGCCAGACTTGACATCCAGCGGGTTCGTACAAAATGCAAATGGTGCCCCAGATAGGATTCGAACCTACGGCTTTCTGCTCCGGAGGCAGACGCTCTATCCCCTGAGCTACTGGGGCACATCGCAGTCGTTCATTATACGCTAAAATGTCTCTCGCGAGAAAGAGGAACTATGCCAGAAACTATTAC
>JBKTBE010000044.1:0-1324 GCA_046883645.1 Collinsella sp.
CGTCCTAGTGTTCGCTTCTAATAAAAGAAGGCCAAGATTCGGGACGCAGTTCAAACGACCAAAAGTACTCATTGGGGACAGACTTAAACGACCAAAAGTATTCATTGGGGACAGACTTAAATGACTAGCCATCGGGGGCAGATAAGGAGCGTCCCCAACTGTCGGGTGGCGAAAGAGTGTCCCTTGCGACTAGTCATTTAAGAACGTCCCCAATGACTAGTCTGAAATAAATCCCAAGCCTCGCTCCAAAATAGTTCGCTAAGGTTTACTATTACGCTCATAAAGTAGTACGAGGCTAACAATGGGGGATACCATGGCAACGCAGAAAGCCTACGTTCAGGTTAAGGGTCTCAAAAAGCACTACGGCGATGGAGATGCACGCCTAACGGTGCTCGACGGCATCGACACGTCCATCAACCGCGGCGAGATCTGCGTCATGCTGGGTCCCTCCGGCTCGGGCAAATCGACATTCCTCAACCTGATCGGCGGCCTGGAGGATGCCGACGGCGGCTCCATCATGGTGGACGGCTGCGACCTCACGCTGCTCAAGCCTACCGATCTGGGCGAGTATCGCCGCCGTGAGCTGGGCTTTGTGTTCCAGTTCTACAACTTGGTGCCCGACCTCACCATCAAGGAAAACATCGAGGTCACGGCACACCTGTCCAAAAACCCGCTCAACATCGACGACCTGCTGCGTTCACTGGGCCTCTACGAGCACCGCAACAAGTTCCCGCGCCAGGTCTCGGGCGGCCAACAGCAGCGTTGCGCCATCGGCCGTGCACTCGTCAAAAACCCGGGCCTGCTGCTGTGCGACGAGCCCACGGGCGCGCTTGACTACAAGACGTCCAAGGAGATCTTGCAGCTCATGGAGGATGTCAATCACGAGTACGGCTGCACCATCATCATCGTTACCCACAATGCCGCCATTGCGCGCATGGCCAATCGCGTGCTGCGCCTGCGCGACGGGCGCATCGTCGAGGATGAGCTCAACGAGTCGCCCGTCGCGGCCGCCGAGCTCGATTGGTAGGCGGCGCCATGACACCTCTCGCAAAACGTCTCCCGCGCGAGCTGCGCCGCAATATTGGCAAGTACCTGGGCATCTTTTTGCTTATGTGCGGAAGCATCGCTCTCACCTCGGGCTTTTTGCTCGCGGCGCATTCCATCGGCTGCCTTATCGACGACATGCGCGATGCGTACACGATTGAGGACGGCCGCGTGACCACCTCCTTCGAGGCTACCGACGATCAACTCAAGGTCGCCGAGGATGCAGCCGGCGACGTCGGCGGCGTCACGCTCTACAAGAATTTCTCCATCGACGCCATCA
>JBKTBE010000044.1:1334-17646 GCA_046883645.1 Collinsella sp.
CATCAAAAAGGCGTCTGGCGACGACGGCACCAAGCGCACGCTGCGCACCTATGCGCACCGCACCAAGGTCGATATCGCGTCCTACTGTGAGGGCAAGCAGCCCAAGGCGGATGACGAGGTGGCCATCGACCGTGTCTTTGCCACCAACAACGACCTGTCCGTGGGCGATAAGGTCGAGCTTGAGGGCCGCACCTACACCATCTGCGGCATCATGACCCAGCCCGATAGCCAGGCGCTGTTCCTCAACAATTCGGACTTTACGGTGAACACCATCACGTACGGCGTAGCCGAGGTCACCGATGGCGGCTTTGCCGCGCTCGAGGATGCCGGCGGCGCGCCTGCCTACACCTACTCCTTCACCTTTGCCGATCGCGACCTTTCCGTTGCGGACCGCATCGACGCCGAGCAGGATATGGTCGAGGCACTGACCGAAGCCGACGCGCGCGTTGACGATCTGACCGACGCCGATTCCAACCAGGGCATTGGCTACGCGCGCGGCGACGTGGACGGCGACTCCATGATGTGGATGACGCTGCTCGATATCATCATCGTGATCATGGCGTTTGTCTTTGTGGTGCTCACCGACGCCACCATCGAGGAGGAGAGCGCCATCATCGGCACGTTGCTCGCCAGCGGCTATCGTCGACGCGAGATTGTGCTGCACTACCTTGCGCTTCCCGCCATCGTGGGCGTGGTCGCGGCGCTTTTGGGCACTGCGCTCGGCATTGCGTTCTTTACCGAGCCCATGCGCAGCCTCTATTACGGTTCGTACAGCCTGCCGCCCTTCCAGGTGTACTGGAGCTGGGAGATCTTTGTGAAGTGCGCCGTGGTTCCCGCCGTCGCGCTCATCCTCATCACGCTGGTGGGTCTGCTTCGCAAAATGGGCAAGACGCCGTTGCAATTCCTTCGTCACGAGGCGAGCGGCAAGTCTGGCACCAAGCGTGGTATGCAACTGCCGGAGCGCATGGGCTTTGTTTCCCGCTTCCGCCTGCGTATCTTCCTGCGCAATCTGGGCAACTTCGCCACGCTCTTCGTGGGCATTGCGTTTGCGTCGCTGCTGCTGCTCTTTGGCCTGGCGATTCTGCCCACGATGACGCACTATGCGGACAATCTCGAGACGAGTCTGGTCGCCGAGCACCAGTACACGCTCAAGGCGCCGCTGGAGCTCGAGGGCACCGCCGAGGAGCGCGAGCAGTGGTCGGCGCTCGAGCGCTTGCAGTCGGTTGACGGCGCGCTGCTTTCTGCCGCCCAGGATGCCGATGACGAGCTTGACGACGCGGCCGATGCGGCGCAGACGGCAGCCGATGCCGCGACCGCATCTCCGTCTGCCGAGAGCCTGACCGCAGCGCAGGATGCGCTTGCCAAGGTCCAGGACAAGAAGGATGCGCTTTATGCGCGCCTCGGTGACCTTGCCGATGCCCTCGGCTGCAGCCGCGACGAGGCTATCGACCTGATCGACAAGGCCTCTAAGATTGACGCAGACAACGACGATATCCACCCGGTCAATACGACCGACAACGGCGCGGGTACAATCGCGCAGGCCGAGAAATACGCCGTCTACCAGCTGCAATACGACCGCGGCGATGGTAATGGCGAGGAGACGATTTCCGTCTACGGCATCTCGCCCGATTCGCGCTACTGGGAAGACCTCAACGTCGGCGATGGACGCGTCGTCTTTGGCGGCGGTCTGCTCGATAAGTTTGGCTGGAGCGAGGGCCAGAAGGTCACGCTCGGCGACAAGTACGAGGGCGAGCATTATTCCCTTGAGTACGCGGGCAAGGACTGTGCCTGGGGCTCCAAGTCGGACATGAATATCTATATGAGCATCGACGATTTTAACGAGCTGTTCGACAACGATGCCGCCTACTTTAACGGCTATGTGAGCGACGAGAAGCTCGACCTCGATGCTCGTTACTTTGCCGGCGACATCACGCCCGACGACATGCACGCCGTGGGCGACCAGTTCATCGGCATGATGAGCAAAATGATCGGCATGATGGTCGGGCTCGCGGTGTTTATCTTCCTGCTGTTTATGTACCTGCTGACCAAGGCTGTGATCGACCACAGCGCCCGGTCGATTAGCTACATGAAGGTCTTTGGCTATCGCGATAGCGAGATCTCGCATCTGTACATCCGCTCGATCACGCTGTGCGTGGCGGCATCGCTCGTGCTGAGCCTGCCATTGATTATCGGCTCGCTCACGGCCATCTTCCGCTCGATGCTGCTCGCCTACAACGGCAATATCGAGATCTACGTGCCCGCTTGGTCCATGGCTGCATGCGTCGGCATTGGCTTTGCGACCTACCTGGTCGTGGCACTGCTGCACATGCGTTCCATCAAACGTGTGGGCCTGGCCGAAGCTCTCAAGGTGCAGGAGTAGTCATCGGGGACAGTCTTAAACGACTAGTCATCGGGGACAGTCTTTGCTGACTTGCCGGCTCGCCGGCCGGCTGGAAAGGACTGTCCCTAGCTGCCGGCACTTTGAACTGCGTCCCGAATCTTGGCCTTCTTTTATTAGAAGCGAACACTAGGACGCTTTCAATAGCCGTTTCCGAAACTCCACCGGGGTGAGGCCGCCGAGCGCCACCTGGCGACGCCTCGTGTTCCAATGCACGACGTAGGCGTCGAGGTCCCTCTTGAAGGACTCGAAGTCGGCCCACTCGACGCCCCTGAAGAACTCGTCCTTGAGATGCCCGAACACCTGCTCCGTCGCCCCGTTGTCTAGGCAGTTGCCCTTTCTCGACATGCTCTGCCTGGCGCCGTGCCTCCTGAGCTCGCCGGTCCACCTAGGGTGCTGGTACTGCCAGCCCATGTCGCTGTGGACGATCGGCGAGGCCCCGGCCGGCATTCTCGCGAACAGGCGCCTGAGCACCTCCTCCTGCTGGGCCATGTCCGGGCTCGTCGACACCGACCAGGAGACGATCTCCTTCGTGCAGAAGTCGTAGACCGGGGCGAAGTACGCCTTGCCCCAGGGCTGCCTGAATTCCGTGACGTCGGTCCCGAGCTTCTCCCACGGGGCGCCCGCGCGAAAGTCACGCGCTATCAGGTTGTCGAATCTCTCGCCGACCGGGCCGCGGTAGGAGTTGTAGCGATGGTAGTCGGTCTCCCGGCGGATGCCGCAGCGGATGCCGAGCTCCCGCATCATCTTGAGGACCGTCTTGTCCGCTATCCTCGCGCCCAGCTCGGCCCTCAGGCACATCGCTATCTGGCGGTGGCCGCACCCGTTCGCCGTCCTCGAGAAGATCTCGCGCACGGCCTCCCGGAGCTCTGGCCGGGTCGCTCTCGGCGGGTGCGCTACGGCATAGTGGTAGCTCGACGGCGCGAGCCGCGCGGCCGCGAGCAGGTCGCATAGGCGGTGGTGCCCTGAAAGGGAGGCTACGACCTGGGCTTTCTCCCAGTTTGAGAGCTCTTCTCCGCTTTCAGGGCTATCGATTTTTTTAGATACGCCACCTGGGCCTCGAGTTTGCGCACGCGCTCCTCGAGCTCCCGCTCGCGCGTCCGCCCCCCGGGGCCCTCCGGCCTGCCGCGGCGTCCCGGCTCGAGCGCCTCCGGCCCGCCCTCGCGGTACAGCCTGCACCAGCGGTCGAGCGATGTGGCGGCGGCGATGCCGAAGCGGGCCATCGCCTCCGACCGCGGCATCCCCTCGTCCACGACGGCCCTCGCGACGGCGAGCTTGGTCTCCATGTCGTAGGTCCTGCGGCTCTCGCCCATCCCGATCAGCCCCTTCCTCCCGGTTGCCCGGTACGCGTAGAGCCATTTTCTCACCGCCGGGGCGGGAACGTCGAGCTTCTTGGCCGCGAGTTCGAAGCCGAGGCCGGCCTCGAACAGGTCGGCGGCGCGTGCCCTCATCTCGCGACCGTATCTTGCCTTCTTCCTGCGGGGCATTTCCGATGCCTCCCTTTTCTCGAACCTTAATTTCAAAGTCCAAGAAATGGGATGCAGTTCACTTGGGAACTGTCCCCAACTGCCGGGTGGCGAAAGAGTGTCCCTTGCGACTACTCATTTAAGAACGTCCCCAATGACTAGGTGCCATACTTGACTTTAACTCTGCTTTAACTGGTACCATCCTCTATGTCTGTAACGCCATATAGACCGAGGGGATAATCTATGACCGCAACTGCACCCGCTGCACCGGCGAAGGTGTACTTTACCAACCTGCGCACGCATGCTCGCGAGAGCCAGCTCGACAAGCTCAAGCGCCTTATTCGCCGCGCCGGCATCGAGCAGATTGACTTTGAGAACAAGTTCGTCGCCATCAAGATTCACTTTGGCGAGCTGGGCAACCTGAGCTTTTTGCGCCCCAACTACGCCCGCGCCGTCGCGGACGTGGTGAAGGAGCTGGGCGGCAAGCCCTTCCTCACCGACTGCAATACGCTCTACGTCGGTAGCCGCAAAAACGCGCTCGAGCACATTGACACCGCCTACCAGAACGGCTTTACCCCGTATGCCACGGGCTGCCAGGTCATCATCGCCGATGGCCTCAAGGGCACCGACGAGGCGCTCGTCCCGGTCGAGGGCGGCGAGTACGTGCACGAGGCCAAGATCGGTCAGGCGCTCATGGATGCCGATATCGTGATCAGCCTCACCCACTTTAAGGGTCATGAGCAGGCCGGTTTTGGCGGCGCCATGAAGAACCTGGGCATGGGAGGCGGCAGCCGTGCCGGCAAGATGGAGCAGCATGCCGCCGGCAAGCCGAACGTCGCGGCCGAGCACTGCGTTGGCTGCCGCGCCTGCGAAAAGATCTGCGCGCACAACGCTGTCTCGTTCGACGACACCCGCGAGCGCGAGCTTGCCAACGGCAACACCCGCACGGTTCACGTCGCTGCCATCGACCACGATCGCTGCGTGGGCTGCGGACGCTGCATTGCGGCATGCAACCAGGACTGCATCAAGCCCGGCTATGACGCCGCGGCCGACGTGCTCAACTGCAAGATCGCCGAGTATACAAAGGCCGTTGTCGACGGCCGCCCGAGCTTCCACATCTCGCTTGCCATGGACATCAGCCCCAATTGCGATTGCCATCCCGAAAACGACACGCCTATCGTCAACGATATCGGCATGTTTGCGAGCTTCGACCCGGTCGCCATCGACCAGGCCTGCGCCGATGCCGTCATGGCATCCGAGCCGCTGCCCAACACCGAGCTCACCGATAGCGCGGCCAAGATGGAGCACAACCACGAGCATCTGGAGGGCGAGCAGGCGCGTGACCCCTTCTGCATCACGCATCCCGACACCGACTGGCGCGCGTGCATCGCGCACGCCGAGAAGATCGGTCTGGGCACGAGCAAGTACGAGCTTATCGAGGTCAAGTAACACCTGTCTATTGGACACATCAAGCGCTTTTGTAGCGCAACGTTAGCAAAAGCCGCCCGTGAGCACAGTGCCCACGGGCGGCTTTTTGGAAGTGCTAGGGGGTCAGATAGACCAGTAAACCGTACTATTTCCTAAAAATACTCGTCGAGGAAGTTGTCGACTGTGTTCCAGTAGAGCTCGGGGTCAACTTGCGCACTCTTGGCGTGGGTGGCGCCATGGATAGTGAGCTTTTGCTTGACCTTGCTGGCGCACGTGTCGTAGTTTTGGTCGAGCATGCTGTACGGTACAAAGGTGTCCTGGTCGCCGTGGATAAACAGCATGGGAACTGTCGCGTGTTCGAGTTGCTCCACACTGCTCGCCTTATGAAAGTCGTAGCCTGCGCGCACGTTGCACACTAAGTTTGCTACATCGAGCAAGGGAAAGCTGGGCAGGCCGAACACGTCCTTGAGCTGCAGAGAAAACTCGTCCCAAACACTCGTATAACCGCAGTCCTCGATAATGCATTTCACGTTTGCGGGCAGAGATTCCCCCGCGACGTTCATGGCGGTTGCCGCACCCATCGACTCGCCAAAGACCAGGATGCGCGCCTCGGGGTCAGCCTGAACGATTCGCTCGATCCATGCGACGATGTCGAGGCGCTCGGGCCAGCCCATGCCGATATAGTCGCCGCCGGAGCGCTCGTGGGCGCGGGCGGCGGGTGCGAGTACGTTCATGCCGCGGTCGTGGAATCGCTTGACGTATCGGGCCATACCGATGGGCTCGTTGGTATATCCATGCAGGCAGACTGCGTAGTCGTGCGTGCTCTCCGACGCAGCAAAATACCAGGCGGCGAGCTCAGTCCCGTCGTCCGCGGTGAGGCTGCTGCTCTCGCGGTTCTCTTTAAACCACGCCCGCGCCTCGCCCTCCTCGGCGTCCATCTGCTCGCCCTTTTCGGCGTCCTTGCTGTCCTGCATCATCTTCATGGTGTAGGGCGCTTGGGGATTCAGGGCAAAGTCGAACAAGAAGTTGCCGGCAAACCCCAACAGCGCGACAACGAGCACCAGCGCAACGACGCCGGCTATCTTGAGCTTTCGATGGGAACGTGCGTTTTGAGACATAAGAAGCTTTCCTATAAGATGTTAATACATCAACATTTAATGCAAGCGCATTATGGACGTTCGCCGTTGATGCGTCAACAGGCAAAGAATGGGTAAACAAAGGGTCACGTATGGTGCAAATTTCGCACGTACCTAGACGCTTTGATATAGTGTTGAGAACTCTTTACGTTGGAGGATGTAACCGGCATGTCCGATTCGAGCGACAGTTCTAAGCCGCGACCCAAGACCGCGGCCGTTCCACACTACACGGTGGGCGAGGAGATCATGAACTCCGTCACCCATGGCGTCGGCTGCCTGCTGGGTATCGCGGGCCTGGTGCTCCTGATCGTATTCGCCGCCCTGCGCGGCGGAGGCCCGGCCCACATGGCCGCGGCGATTGTCTATGGCGTCAGCATTATCCTCGAATACCTAGCCTCCACGCTCTACCACGCGATTCAGCCCGCGCGCGCCAAGCGCGTGTTTCGCATCATCGACCACAGCTGCATCTACCTGCTCATTGCGGGCAGCTATACGCCGTTTTGCCTCATCACGCTTGCAAACGACGGCGGCCCTGCGCTGTTCTTTGCCGTATGGGCCATCGCCATTATCGGCATCGCCCTCGAGTGCTTCCTGCGCGAGCGTCAACCGCACTGGGTAAGCGGCCTGGTCTACCTGCTGATGGGCTGGCTCGTTGTCTTTAAGCTGCCCGAGCTCGTGTCTCTGCTCAACCCCGTGGCACTTGCCCTGCTCGCCGTCGGCGGCGTGTGCTACACCGCGGGCGTGCCGTTCTATATCGCCAAAAACGTGCGCTATCTGCACAGCGTGTTTCACCTGTGGGTGCTCGCCGGCAGCATCTTCCAGTTCATGGCGGTGATCCTCTTCGTAATCTAGCGACCATGCCTGCGCGCTCGCGTCCTTGTTTGGGCGCCGGCGCAATTGCCGTATCCGCCGTCAACGTTTTAATCCGACGTCCCGAATCTTGGAGGTTCGAGAAACTCCCGATGGACATAACCATCTCCCTTATCACCACCCTCGTTTTGACCCTCATCAACGGCTACTTCTCTATGTCCGAGATGGCGCTCACCACGGCCAAGCGCGCCGTGCTGGAGCACGAGGCCGAGGAAGGCGACAAGCGCGCCGAGCGTGCCATTAAGCTGGCTGCCGACTCCGACCAGCTGCTCGCCACCATCCAGGTCGCTATCACGCTCGTGGGCTTCGCCTCGTCCGCCGTCGCCTCGACGAGTCTGTCCGACCCGCTCGCCACGTGGCTCATGAGCTTTGGCATCGCGCCGCTCTCCGCCATCGCGCGCGGCCTGGCGCCGGTCATCATCACCGTCGCAGTCGCCTTCGTGTCCATCGTGATCGGAGAGCTCGTCCCCAAGCGCATCGGCCTGGCCAATGCCGAGGGCGTGTCCAAGCAGGTCGTGGGCCCGCTTTCCGTGTTCCAGAAGATCGCCCGTCCGCTCGTGTGGCTGACCGGCGCTTGCTCCGATGGCCTGGCCCGCATCCTGCGCATCAAGAGCGCCGATGATCGCCAGAACGTCTCGGAGGAAGAGATCAAGTACATGGTCTCGGAGCAGGACGACCTGCTCGACGAGGAAAAGCGCATGATCCACGAGATCTTTGACCTGGGCGACACCGTTGCCCGTGAGGTCATGGTGCCGCGCGTGGACACCACCATGTGCGAGGACGACGAGACGGTCGCCGACGTGCTGTCCACCATGCGCCAGACCGGCTTTAGCCGCATCCCCGTCTATCACGAGGATCCCGACAACGTCGCCGGCATTGCGCACATCAAGGACCTGATTCAGCCTGCGCTCGACGGCAAGGGCGACCAGCCCATCGCCGGTTTTTTGCGCGACGCCACCTTTGTGCCCGACACCAAGGACATCCTGCCGCTGCTGTCCGAGATGCAGACCTCTCACGACCAGATCGTGGTGGTCGTGGACGAGTACGGCGGCACGGCCGGCATTATCACCATCGAGGACATCGTCGAGGAGATTGTCGGCGAGATCGAGGATGAATTCGACCCCGACAACAAGTACCTCACGCGTCTTTCGCGCCGCGAGTGGCTCGTTGATGGGCGTTTTTCGTGCGATGACGCGATTGAGCTTGGTTGGCCGCTCGAGGAAAGCGATGATTATGAGACCATCGCCGGCTGGATCTTGGAGCTTTGTGACTCGGTGCCCGACATCGGAGAGGTGTTTGAGGTCGCGGGGTACAAGTTTAAAGTGCAGTCGATGCGTGGCCAGCGCATCTCGCTCATTCGCGTGATCGCTCCGGCCGAAACCGATAAGAAGGATTCCGAGTCTTCGGTAGACGAGCCGACGACGTCGGGTGCGGGTTCCGCGAATCCGCACGACGGCGACGAGTAGAACAAGGAAGAGTAGGGGAGAGTTATGGCAGGCCTGTTCAACATCCTTAAGGTCACCGTCAGCGAGGACAAGATCTGCGCGCATGTGCTGGTGAACCCCGGCATGCCGCTCATGACCTCGGAGGATATCGAGGCCACGGCGCGCGTGTACTACCTGGTGCCGGCGATTGCCAAGCACCTGTGCCTGGGCGATTCCGGCCGCGAGTTCCAGGACTGCATGGGTCAGACCGAGCTTTGCCATCTGCTTGAGCATGTGACGGTCGAGCTCATGAACGAGACCGGGCTTGCCGGCAGCATCTCGTGCGGCCGCACGCGCGTAAGCGAGCACGACGAGCGCGTTTTTGAGGTTGAGCTTTCGTGCCCCGACGACGCGCTGGCCATCGGCGCGCTATCTTCGGCCACCTTTATGATGGACTGGGCGTACCTGCACGCCGACCAGCCTGCCCCCGACGTGGAAGGCACGGTTGCGGGCCTGCGTAACCTGGTGCTGGGCATGCGCGCCGAGGCCGAGGGCAAGGATCCTCACGAGGCCGTTGCCGTTGCGAACGGCGAAGATGCTGCCGAGGACGAGGGCGCTGACGAGGGCGATGTGCCGGCCGACGCCGAGCCCGTTGCCGATGCGACCGCCGAGCCTGTTCCCACCGAGCCCCAGGGTGTCCCCAACTTTGACGACGAGCCCCAGGTGGCGATTGATACCGAGGGCGCGGTTGCCGAGAGCCACGAGGCCTCCACTGCCGTCTTTGGCGGTGCTGCGACGGTTCCGGCAGGACCTGCGCATGAGGGCGGTCTGCCGCTCGTGGACGGCGCCGGCGAGGACCCGGGTGCTACGGTGGCCATGCCGGCTATGCCTCAGGAGTAGGTCTACGCGTTTATCACCATCACGTACCTGCGCCTTTGCCGTACGCAGATGAGCGGAGCGGCAAGTGATGCGCTGCGGGTATAATGGACAGCATTCAAACGGTGGGCACCGACGTGCCCGCAGGAGAGGAATGATCATGGGTAAGACTTTCAGCTTTGTCTCCGGCGCACTTTTTGGTGCCGCTGCCGGCGCTATTGTCGGCGTTGCTCTGGCCCCGCGCTCGGGCGCCGAGACCCGCGCCATGGCTGCCGATATCGCCAACGACGCCTGGGACAATATGCGCGACACCTACGAGCACAGCGCCGAGGAGGCCCGTGCTGCGGTGAATGACTTTGGCCCGATGGTCGACGCCAAGACCGATGACCTGCGCGCCAAGGTCGACCTGGCCCGCGAGCGCATGGACCAGCTGCGCGAGCAGCTCAACGACGCCATTTCGGGCGGCAACGTGACGCCTGCCGCCGACGTCGTGGTCGAGAACGCCGTCGAGGCTGATACCGAGGCTGCGGAGCCCTCGACCGAGGCATAATGCGCGCCGGGGATTTTGTCGGCGCCAAGATCTATCGCAAGCCTACCGAGGACAAGCGCACCAAAAAGGACGGCACGCCGCGCAGCCCTAAAAAGCTCGGAAAGATTCACTTTCCGGTCTTTACTCCGGGCGGTACGCGCGTGGTCGGCTTTATGGTCCGCCAGTCCGATATCGCGGGCATGATCGAGCGCCCCGACCGATTCGTAGCGCTCGACGCCATTGGTGTCTACGAGGGCGCCATTGCGGTCGATGACGTCAAGGACACGTACGATGCCGCCGCTGCCAAGCGCCTCGACATCAACCTGGACGATTGCATCATCTGGGTCGGTATGGACGTGCGCACGGAATCAGGCGACGTCGTGGGCTATTGCTCGGACGTTGAGTTCAAACCACGCTCGGGCATCGTGCAGGCATTCTATGTGACCGCCGGTGCTGCTTCGAGTGTTTTGGTTGGTGACACGCAGGTGCCGCCGACGATGCTGCGCGGCTATGCGGACGGCGCGATGATTGTTTCGGACGAGGTCAAGTCGCTCGGGTATTCGGGCGGTGCGGCTGCCAAGGCCGCCGAGGCCAGCGTCGTGGTGGGCGACAAGGTCAAAAAGGGCGCCAAGGTGCTCGACGACAAGGGATCGGTTGCCGTGGACAAGGGCAGTCGCGCACTGGGCAAGCAGCTCGGCAAGACGCGCGGCATGTTCAAGGCCTTTAAGGACGAATACCAAAAGGCGAGCGGAGGCTCGTCAAAAGCTACAAAATAGCGACGTACCAAATGATGGGAGGCAAGCCGGAGACCTGTTGCTCCGGCTTGCTGTGTTTATGGGGGAGGGCACATGCGCCAAAACGGATCCAACTTAAACGGGCGTTCGGGTGCGCGTCCGACGGCGCGCCGCGACCTGGGGCAGCTGCCCAGCGGTCAGCGCAAGCGTCACCGTAAGCCCGGCGCGATGTATCTCAACCATAGCCGCGGCTTTAGCGACCGCAGCGCTCGCATCGGCAACAGCCGCACACCCCGTCGTTCGTCTCGCCTGCCCTATGCGCTCATCGCCGTGGGTTGCGCACTCGTGCTGTTTATCGCTGCCGTCGTGGGCTACGTCAACCGCAGCGTGGACGTGGAACTCAACGGCCAGAAGACCGCGGTGCGCGTGGGCTCTACGCTGCAGAATCTCATCGATGAGCAGGATTTGACTGACACCTACGATGCAGGCGACCTGCTGGCCGTCGATGACAGCGTACTCAAGCGCCACGGGGGCGAAAAGCTGTCGGTGAAGGTCGACGGCAAGCGCGTGAAGCAGGGCAAATGGGATAGCCGCGAACTTGAGGGCGGCGAGAAGGTGACGGTCAAGGATGGCCGTAACACCTACGAGAAGCACGAGGTTCAGGCTACGGTTATCGAGCCCAAGCTCAAGGTCGAGGGTACGGGCGCTATCGAGTATGTGCAGACGTGGGGTGTCCAGGGCCGCTCCGAGGTGTGGGTTGGTGAGCAGTCGGGCAAGACGCAAGACCGCGGCGAGGTTGTGCCCGCCACCGATTGCGTTGTTGCGTGCGCCAGCGTGGCGCCCAAGGGCAACAAAAAGTACGTGGCGCTGACGTTTGACGAGGGTCCGAGCGGCGCTACCAAGCAGATCTTGCAGGTGCTCAAGGAAAAGGGCGTCACCGCGACGTTCTTCCTTTCGGGCGATGCGGTCGAGGCCTCGCCTGCCACGGCCAAGGCGATTGTCGATGCCGGGTGCGAGATCGGATCCAACAGCTACAGCGACGATTTGCTCAAGGGTCAGGACCGTGAGGCGGTACGCGAACAGATCACGAAAGGCACCGATGCGATTAAGTCGGCGACCGGCGTGAAGACGATGCTGCTGCGTGCTCCCTACGCTGCCTTTGACGAGCAAAACTGGATTGATGCGATGGACCTGGTCTCCGCCGTGGTCTCGTGGAATATTGACTCGGGCGACTGGCTGCTCAACGGTGCCGACGAGCAGGTCTCGACGGTGCTCGATTCGGTGACGCCGGGCAATATCGTGCTGCTCACCGATAGAGACGAATGCGCCGAGCAGACGCTCGAGGCGCTGCCGCAGATTATCGACGGCCTCATTGCCGACGGCTACAAGATCGTGACGCTCAGCGACCTGGTCAAGACGGACACGTCGCTGAGCAAAAAGCTCACCTCGCTGACGAAGGCCACCATGCCCAAGGACGCCGTGTTCCCCCAACTTGCCGAGGACGATGACACCACAGAGTAGTCATTGGGTAGTCGTTTAAGAACGTCCCCAATGACTATGTCACGGATGCGTCAGCGTTTGGTATGCCTGCAATGTGCAGCGCATAAATTCGATGCCGCAGGGCGATGCTGATGCTATAGTTACTGCGGTTAATGAGGGTCAAGAGAAAGGTTACAGGTGAAATCCAAACCTCGACCATACAGTCGATGACCCCATGCAGGTGCTTTCTGCGCATGCACGGGGTGTAAGCGTCGAGCGGCGTGCCGCCCGCGCATGCGTATACATATCCAGAAGCCCCCGGACGCCGCACGCGCGGCCGCGTCCGGAGGAATAATGATGGGGAGCACCATTGAATTATCTGAGTGAGATGCTCAAATTGCCGGTCTTGGACGTCGACGGCGAAAAGCTCGGCGTGGTGAACGATTTTGGCATTGCTACCGGCGAAGTTTTTCCACACGTGACATCGCTCGCGTTCCGCGGCCCCGGCAAGACGCCGTTTATGATCAGCTGGCGCAAATGGGTCGACCGTATCGACGAGACGGGCGTACACCTTAAGACGTCGGCCACCGAAATCCGTTTTTCGTACCTGCAGCCGACCGAGCTCCTGCTGGCGCGCGACGTGCTCAACAAGCAGATCGTCGACACGCAGGGCATGAAGGTCGTGCGCGTCAACGACATCAAGTTTTCCATGTCGGGCGAAAACCAGCTGCGCCTGCTGGGCGCCGAGGTCGGTGCCCGCGGTCTGCTACGCGCCATCAGCCCCGCGCTCGAGCATATCGTCGAAGGCTTTATGAAGCACCTGGGCAAGCCGCTCAGTGAGGACATCATCGCTTGGTCCTACATGGACCTGCTCGACCGCTCGACCAAGAACATTCAACTCTCGGTGTCGCACAAGACGCTCGGCGAGCTGCACCCTGCCGACATCGCCGACATTATCGAGCAGCTCGACCCGCGCCTGCGTGCGCAGGTGTTTGCACAGCTCGATACTGCCCAGGCCGCCGAGGCCATCTCGGAGTTCGATGACGACGAGCTTATGACCGAGATGCTCGAGGGCCTGTCCGACACGGACGCATCGTCGATGCTGGCCATGATGGACCCGGACGATGCAGCCGACCTGATCGACGAGCTCGATTACGAGAAGGCCGAGAAGCTCCTGCGCCTGATGGGCGTCAAGGAGGAGAAAGCGATTCGTAACCTGCTGGGGTATGAGGACAACACCGCCGGCCGCATCATGACCTCGGAGTTTGTCTCCCTGCCCGCCACGGCAACGGTCGGTGACGCCATCGAGGCGATTCGCGAGCTCGACGAGGACTTCGAGAGCGTCTACTACGTCTATACCGAGGATCCGAGCGGCATGCTGACCGGCGTGCTTTCGCTGCGCACGCTGATCGTAGCCGACCGCGACGCCACGCTGGGTCAGCTGGCCTATCGCGACCTGGTCTATGTGTCGCCCGACGAGGACCAGGAAGACGTAACGGACGAGATGACCAAGTACGACCTGGTTGCCATCCCCGTCTGCGACGAGAACCGTCATATCCTGGGTATCGTGACCTTTGATGACGCCATGGACGTTATCGCCGAGGAGCACCAGGAGGACCTGCAGATCGCAGGCGTCGGCTCGGGCGATAGCGCGTCCGACGACTCGACGAATGTGCTCAGCTGGTTCGTGCATCGCCAGTACTGGGTTGTCGTGTGGGGCATTGCCTCGTGCATCATGGCAACGGTGCTGGGGACGGCGCTCGGCTCCGCGCATCTGGTGGTGTTCCCCATGTGCGCCATGCCGCTCGTGCTGCTGGCGGCCTCGCGCATGGTGTCGTTCGTCAAGAACTACTTCCTGGAGTATGACGGTCACGATGACGAGCCCAAGCCGTATCTGGGGTTCTTCTTCCAGAGCACGGGCATGGGCCTGATCCTGTCGCTCGTGACCTACCTGTGCGCCCAGCTGGTGCGCACCGCCGCGTTCCCCGACGCGCCCATGTTTGAGGAACAGCTCTTTACCGGCTGCTTTAACATTGCGGCCATCGTCTGCCTGATTGGCAACATGAGCGCCGTGATTTACCTGATGGTGCTGTTCTGGCGTGACGAGCATGACCTCAACACGTCGGGCACCGCCATGAACGTTGTTGCCGTCATGATCTCGTGCGTGGCGTACTGCGCCGCTGCGGTGCTGCTCGCCATGTCGGTCATGGGCTAGGTGGTCGCGTGCAAAATACCAAGCAAAAGTCGGGCACCAAGCAAAAGTTGACCATCGCGGCCATCTTTGGCGCTATGGGTCCCGGTCTGTTGGCGGCGCTTTCGGGCAATGACGCCGGCGGCATTGCAACGTATTCCAGCGCGGGCGCCAGCTATGGCTACAAGATGCTCTGGATGCTTCCCGTCATGACTGTGCTGCTCATCGTGACGCAGGAGACCGCGGCGCGCTGCGGCTGCGTCACGGGCAAGGGCCTGGCGTCGCTCATTCGCGAGCGCTTTGGCGTGCGCAAGAGCGTGCTCGCTATGGCGGCGCTGTTGATCGCCAACACGGCTGTGACCATTTCGGAGTTTGCGGGCATCGCCAGCGGCCTTGCTCTCTTTGGCGTTCCGGCGAGCATCTCGGTGCCGTTGGTGGCGCTGCTGGTGTGGATGCTTACCATGTCGGGTAGTTTCCAGCGCATCGAGAAGATTCTGCTGCTGGTGAGCTGCGTGTTCGTGACCTATGTTGTCGCCGCGTTTATGGCTGGCCCCAACTGGGGCGAGGTTGCGGTCGACTTGGTCGTGCCTAACATTCAAAACGACCCCAGCTATGTGTCGCTCGTGGTTGCAACGATTGGTACTACTATCGCCCCGTGGATGATCTTTTTGGCTCAGAACAACGTGGTCGATAAGAACGCGGGCGAGGACGATATCGTGCTGCAGCGTATCGATACCGTAAGTGGCTCAATCGCCGCCGACATCATCGCCGGCTTCATTATCATCACGACGGGCACGGTGCTGTTCCCGGCGGGCATCCAGATTAGCGATGCGGCGGATGCTGCTCGTGCGCTGGAACCCATCGCCGGCCAGTGGTCCACGGTGCTGTTTGCCTCGGGTCTTGTTGCGGCGAGCTTTTTGGCTGCCTGCGTGCTGCCGGGCGTTACGTCGAGTGCCATCTGCGAGGCTTTTGGTTGGGAGCGCGGCGCCGACCGCAGCTGGGACGAGGCTCCGGTCTATCGCGGCATCATTACGGCCATCATCGGCATTTCTGCCGTGTTGGTGCTCATGCCTGGCGTCGATTTGTTCCAGATTATGATGACCTCGCAGGTCATCAATGGCGTGCTACTGCCCGTGGTTCTGGTGTTCCAGGTGGTTATTGCCGCTGACCGTCACATTATGGGTGCCAACCGCAACGGCCGCGTGTGGAATGTGCTCACTTGGGCGACTATCGGTGTGATTACGGTGCTCACGGTCGTCATGTTTGTTCTGCAGGCGATGGGCTACAGCGCTTAACGCCCACTTTTGCTTCCGAACAGGCCGCAGCGATGGGCTGCGGCCTGTTTTTTGCTTGCTATAAGGGGTTAGTTATATGGCAGTGGGCAAAAAATGCCAAATATGAGTACTGCTGCCTGGTCGATAACATTTATGACCAAGAAGATAATGTACAAAATCTAGGGTGTGTACATTAAAATTCGCATCAGCAGGCTCCTATCCAGCTAGGTTGGCCGCTTCAGTGGTTTGCAAGGGACGCTCGGACGCCATTTTGGGTGGTTTTGCCTGCTACTAAAATGGTAACAGTACTCATATTTGCCCTTTTTTGCCCACGACCCCTTGGCATGTTGTTGCGAAGCCGCCCCCGGACTGGAATTGACGGCCCAGGGGCGGCTTTCGCTTGTCGCAGGAGTGTCCCAAGGTGCCGGCATAGACGATATGAGCAGGACATAAAAACATTGAGAGCCCCTGCTGCATGAAAGACCGCGGATTAGGCCGACAATGGTG
>JBKTBE010000045.1:0-17278 GCA_046883645.1 Collinsella sp.
CGATCGCTCCTTCCATCTCGAGCTTGATCAGGTTGTTCATCTCGACGGCGTACTCCAGCGGCAGCTCCTTGGAGACCGGGTTGGCAAAGCCGTTGACGATCATGGTACGGGCCTCTTCCTCCGAGATACCGCGGCTCATCAGGTAGAACACCTTATCGTCGCCGATGCGGCCGATGGTGGCCTCGTGGCCGATGTCGACGTTCTTGGCGCGGATGTCCATCGCGGGGATGGTGTCGGAGCGGCTCTGGTCGTCGAGCATGAGCGACTGGCAGCTCACGGTTGCCTTGGAGCCCTCGGCCTTAGGCGTGGCCACGATGGAGCTGCGGAACGTCTGGATGCCGCCGCTCTTGGAGATGCCCTTGGTCTCGACGGTTGCCGAGGTATCGGGCGCGTTGAGCACGACCTTGCAGCCGGTGTCGAGGTTCTGACCGGCGCCGGCAAAGGTGATGCCGGTAAAGCTCGAGCGGGCGCGGCGGCCGTTGAGCACGCTCATGGGGTAGAGGTAGCCCACGTGGCTGCCGAAGGAGCCGCTGATCCACTCGATGTCGCCGTCCTCGTCCACGCGCGCGCGCTTGGTGTTGAGGTTGTACATGTTCTTGGACCAGTTCTCGATGGTCGAGTAGCGCAGGTGTGCGCGTTTGCCCACAAAGAGCTCCACAGCGCCGGCGTGGAGGTTGGCAACGTTGTACTTGGGCGCGGAGCAGCCCTCGATAAAGTGCAGGTCGGCATCGTCCTCGACGATGATGAGCGTGTGCTCAAACTGGCCGGCACCCTTGGCGTTGAGGCGGAAGTAGCTCTGCAGCGGGAAATCGAGCTTGGTGCCCTTGGGCACGTAGACAAACGAGCCGCCGGACCATACGGCGCCGTGCAGGGCCGCAAACTTGTGGTCGGTGGGCGGGATGAGTGTCATAAACTTCTCGTGGATGAGCGGTTCCCACTGCGGATCGTGCAGGGCTTCCTCAATACCGGAGTAGACGATGCCCATCTTGGACGCGGTGTCCTGCATGTTGTGGTAGACGAGCTCGGAGTCGTACTGCGCGCCGACACCCGCCAGGTAGCTACGCTCGGCCTCGGGGATGCCTAGGCGCTCAAAGGTGTTCTTGATGTCGTCGGGCACCGACTGCCAGTCGTGCTTTTGGTCGGTGTTGGGCTTGACGTAGGTGACGATGTTGTCCATGTCCAGGCCCTCGATGGAGGGGCCCCACGTCGGATCCGGGAAGCGGTTGAAGATTTCGAGGGACTTTAAGCGCAGGTCGAGCATCCACTGCGGCTCGTCCTTTTTGGCGCTGATCTCGCGCACGATGTCGGGCGTGATGCCGGCGTCGAGGCGCTCGAATCCCTCCTCGCCATAGGTGAAGTCGTAGAGGCTGCGGTCGATGTCCGCGACCTCGGTGCGGTTCTTGGTCATTGCGTCGCCCCTTTACGCCTGCTGCTCGGCAGCGGCGGCCTCGGCCTGGGCGCGCTGCTCGGCGGCCTCGCGCTCGAAGGTCTCAAAACCGTTCTTGTCGATCCAGGGGATGAGCGAGGCGTCGTCCTCGCGCACGATGTGGCCCTTGACCATAACGTGGACGCGGTCGACATCCAGGTGCTCCAAGATGCGCGTGTTGTGTGTGATGATGAGCATGGAGCCGTCGCAGCTCTTGCGGTAGGCGTCCATGCCGTGGCTGACGGTGGACAGGGCGTCGACGTCTAGGCCCGAGTCGGTCTCGTCGAGGATGGCGAGCTTGGGCTGCAGCAACAGGAGCTGGAGCATCTCGACCTTCTTCTTCTCGCCGCCCGAGAAGCCCACGCCCAGCTCGCGGTTGAGGTAGGCGGTATCCATGTTGAGCTCTGCCGCGAGCTCCTTGACGCGACGGCGGAACTCCTTGCCCTTCATCTCCAGGCCGGGGCGGCCGGCGATGCTGGCGCGCAAAAAGCTCGACAGCGGCACGCCCGGAATCTCGACCGGGGCCTGGAAGCTCAGGAACAGGCCGGCGCGCGAGCGCTTGTCGGTGGTGAGTTCAGTGATGTCCTGGCCGTCAAAGACGATGCGGCCGTCGTTGACCGTGTAAACGGGGTCGCCCATGACCAGGTGGCCGAGGGTGGACTTGCCGGCACCGTTGGGTCCCATCAGAACGTGGGTCTCGCCGGCGGCGACGTTGAGGTTGACGTTGTGGAGGATGGTCTTCTCGTCCACGGAGGCGGTCAGACCGTCGATGGAAAGCAGCGGATTTGCGCTCATGCTGTCCCTCTCTGTATATGGTGTACTCATAGGTGTACTAAACCCTAGGAATCTTCTCGGAATAAAGTTACTATGGGTTCGGCGTTAGTCAAGGGAAAACCCGACTAATCCACTCGACTTTTTAGATGTGGGACATAATAATCAGGCTTGTTTGCCCCGCGTGCATAAGATTTGGGACAAACAAGCCTGGTATTTTGTCTCGGCTACGATGAGAGGGTAGGTATGCTCATTTCTTCTAAGGGCCGCTATGCCCTCCGTCTGATGATCTATATCGCAGCGCTTGGTGACGCCGAGGGCAAGATTGCCCTTCGCGAGGTCGCTGACCGCGAGCATATTTCACAAAAGTATTTGGAGCAGCTGGTTCGTCCGCTCATGAAGGCGGGCCTGCTTAGGAGCGTGCGCGGTAAGGGCGGCGGCTACATGATGGCGAAGGACCCGGCCGAGGTGCGCGCCGGCGACATCCTGCGTGCCGTCGAGGGCAGCACGGCTCCGGTGGCGTGCGATGGCATCGACAACAGCTGCACCCGCAGCGATTTGTGCTCGACCGTCAAGTTCTGGCGCGGTTTGGACGACGTGATCGAAAAGTACGTCGACGGCGTGACGTTGGCCGACCTGGCCGCCGTCCCCGAAATCAACTTTGACATTAAGCTGTAGGGGTGCAAATGGCATCTCTCGACAAGGTGTACAAGCAAATCGAAGTTTTTGCTCGGGAATGTGACGCCGAGAAGGTCGTGTTGTTTGGTTCTCGTGCTCGAGGCGACAACTTGCCCAAGAGCGATATTGACATCGCCGTAGCAGGTTGCCGGGATTTCGGCCGTTTCTCATATTTGATCGAGGAACATCTTGATACTCTTTTAGATGTAGATGTCGTCAATCTCGACGAGTCCCTCTCGCAGCAATTGCTCGATGAGATTGCCAGGGATGGTGTGATTCTGTATGAAAAAATATGAGAACTTTGTTAGCGCCTTGGCGAATCTTGAGGATGCGCCCAATCAGGATCTCAACAATGATTTTGTTCAGAGTGGATTGATTAATAAGTTCAATCCTCAATTTGAACTGAGCTGGAAGCTCCTTAAGCGTCTGCTCGAGTATGAGGGCGCCACGCTTGCCGCGTCGGGGTCTCCTCGTGCCATCGTGAAGGAGTCGTACCGATTCTACGACTTTATTGATGAGGCGGCCTGGCTAGACATGCTCAGAGACCGCAATACGAACGTCCATATCTACGACAACAAGCTCGCTCAAGATTTGATTCAGCGCATCTTGAACGTCTATATCCCCGCTTTCTGTCAGTTGAGGGACGGGCTGATGGAGCGATACGGCGAGCTTCTGATGGCGCCCGACGACCAGTTTGTTTAATTCCTTAAGATTTCGCGGAGGGTTGTTGCCGTTTACCGAGGGGTTGTTGTGCAACAACGGGCGAGCTGCAATACTTATTTTTATCTTTGCAAACTGAACTTTAACTACACCAATGCAGGGAGGATCTTATGCAGCCCAAGCATTCTGCTATTGTCGCGGGCCTGACGTTGGCGCTTTCGTTTGGCGCCGTTTCCGCGCCGGCACCCGCCGCTGCCGAGGAGCCCACGCCGGGCGTTGCCTCGGATGCCACCGATATCGATAAGGGTCTCTACACCCAGCAGTCCTTCTCAGGCGTGCTGAGGTCGGTCCAGGGCGTTTCGTTTGTCAACGTGACTCCCGAGATGAAGTACTTTACCAAGTACGAGAGCCATGGTAACTACAACCAGGGCTTTTCGTACGGTGACGGCTATAACGCGTTGGGCTATTACCAGTTCGACCGCCGCTGGTCGCTCATTCCGTTTATGAAGCAGGTCTACAACTACAGCCCCGAAAAATACAGCATGCTCAAGGATGCGATTGATCGCGGCAGCGAGATTTCCAACACGAGCAATGCCATGTACGAGAACGGTCAGCTCACCGAGTTGGGCCGTATTGCGCAGGAGGCCTTCCAGGGTGCTTACAACACCGATCCTGTTGAGTTCTCAGCGCTTCAAGATGCTTATGCGTACAACTCGTACTATGCGGTGACCGAGGCGTGGCTCAAGAGCGGCCTGGGTATTGATATTTCGGGCCGCGCCGACTGCGTCAAGGGCATGGTGTGGAGCATTACCAACATGTGCGGCACTGGTGGCTGCAGGGACTTTTTCCGCTGGGCGAATCTTTCCAACGATATGTCCGATCGCGAGTTTGTGACGGCGCTTTCCTACAGCGTGGTCAATAACGTGGCGACCAAGTATTCGAGCCAACCCCAGTATCATGAGGGCTGGAAGAACCGCTACCGCAACGAGCTGAAGGACTGCTTGGTTTATATCGCCGAGGACGAGGCCGCTGCCGCTGCGACGCCCGTGCAGCCCGAGCCTACGCCGGCGCCCTCGCCGACGCCTGATTCGAATGACGGCTCGAGTGACGATGCCAACGATGACAGGATGGATGCGCCCTCGACCGATGCTGACGGTAATGGCTCTGCTGGTGGCGCTATCAACGACGGTTCCACCTCGAACGGCTCCGATTCGAACGGCTCTGCTGCGGGCGATTCGTCTTCAAGCTCTGCCGGCAATACGGACAGCGACGCTTCTGGTTCGACCGACGCTGGCACCTCTAACTCATCCACCGGCTCGAGCGATTCGTCCGTTGACACCGGCTCTAACAACGGCTCCGGCTCTGACGCAACCCCTGATTCCGACGCTTCCAAGGACGACTCGAATAAGGCGCCGGACGCTCCCGTTGCTTCGCCGGACAAGAAGCCTTCTTTCTCCGTGCAGCTTGGTTCTACGCTGGGCTCTTCGCTGATGGCTGGCGTCAATAATGGCTCGACCCAGAACAAGGACAATTCTGATCAGGTTTCCACGGAAAAGACCGAGGCCGCAAAGGGCGACTCCAAGGACAAGGCTTCCGAGAAGACCGAATCTGATAAGGGTTCTAGCTCTGAGGAGAAGGACGACAAATCCGTTCAGAAGAAGGACGAGAGCAAGACCGAGGGCGAAAAGAAACAGCCCGAAGACGACGACAAGAGCGGTGCTGACAACCAGGTCCAAGAGCAAAATGACTCCAAGACGGTGACCACTACAACCACGACGACTACAACGACCAAGTCATCTGGCGGTAACATGCCCAAGACGGGCGACCTTATCGTTATGGCGAGCCTTGCCAGTGCAAGCTTGGCCACACTGGGCGCTACGTCTATCGTAAGTGGTAAGCATAAGCTCGATCAGCAGAAGAAAGCTTCTGGGGAGGACGGCTCGGAGGAGTAGCCTCTTGGTTGCTAGATAACTAAAGAGTTGGGACGGGGTCCGGTGCGAATGCGTCGGGCCCCGTTTTGTTGTGCAACGATTAGTTGTGCCCCCTCACACCTCTTGTTGCTACCGTTGCCCGATATGTTTGCGCGGCGTCATCGGTACATGCGATGCGGTCATTACAATTGGCATCGTGCTGCGATTTAGGGGGAACGTTTTGGTGTCTGAACAGGCAAATGTTGATTGTGCTGCTGGCTTTGGCGTGCGCTTGATCGGCTGTGCCGACGATGCGGTTTTGCCCATTGGCATGCACGACTATGCGGAGGCCCTTGGTTGCTGCATGCTGGTTGACAAGACCATGTTTATTGCTGATGTGTTGGACTGCGACGCGTCCGTTGTGGTGTGCTGTCGACCCGAGGGTTTTGGCAAGAGCATGAACTTGTCGATGCTCAGGGCTTTTCTGGAGCGTCCGGCGGTCGGTCGCGCCGGTCGGATCTCGTTTGCCGATGCTCAGATTTGGGATGCGAACGGCGGGCGCTATCGGGATGAGTATGCTTGCTATCCGGTGATATCGCTGGACTTTTCTGGCGCTGCGAGGTGTGGTCCCGCTGTTGCCGGCGTCGTGCGCGATGCCCTTTCGGGCGAGTGCGCTCGCTTGTTGGCGCTCTTGGAGGCTCCGGATTTAGCTCGAGATAAGGTGCGTCACATCGAACGCGTTGCGCGTGGCGCGGCGAGCGAGGACGAGGTTGACTCGGTGCTTGGCGTGCTCATTGAGCTGTTGGAGATGGCCTGCGATGAACAGGCTGTATTGCTCGTTGATGGGTACGACGCGGCGTGGTTGGGCCGTGCGAGCGCGAGGGGCGCTTCCGGCGCCGATCCGGCAGGGCTACTTGACCGTGTGCTGTTTGACGCCATTGCCACTGCGCGCGATTCGTTGCGGCTGACGTGTCTGATGGGGGAGTGTCCCGGCCCTGCCGAAGCGGCGCTTTCTTTGCATGGCTGCTCGTATTGTCTGACGACGCCGCTTTCGACGTGGTGTGACCGTTGGTTCGGCTTTTCGGATGCTGAGGTCCAGGCTCTGTTGAATCATGCTGGGCGCGAGGAATACCTTGATGATGCGCGTGAATGGCTCGAGGGATATCGGTTTGGTAGGGCTTATTGCTCGAATCCAGCGCGTGTGATCGGTTTTCTGGACCGAGGCTGCACGGCGCCCGTGCGTGCCGATCTGTATGGATATGCCGATTGCCTGAGTAGGGTAGTTGCCGGGTGGAATCTCGACCGTCTTTCGGTCTTGTTCGATTTGCTCGAGGCCCATGGGTGCGCTGAGGTCCCGCTTTGTTTGGGCACTGCAGAGCCAGATGTCTCGCCTGACGATGGCATGTGGACAGCGCTATATCTGTCCGGTTTTCTCACGACGGATATGACTGAGGAGCCAGAGCATGGCGATCGCCTCCGTGCTTTGCGAGTGCCCAATAAAGAGCTTCGCCAGGCCTTGCGTCTAGTGATTGTTGAGTGGTTTGAGTGCGCTGCCGAAGACATTCGGGACGTCGATGCGTTTCGCGACGGGCTGTGCCGTGGGAACGAGGATACCGTGAGGCGGGCGCTAAGCCGCATCCTGGGGGATGCGGGAATCGGTGAGACCGACCCAGATAAGCCGCTGCCATATCATCTGTTCTTGCAGGGGCTCTGCTTTGGCTTGCCAGGCTATGCCAATCCTGCTTCGAGGCGAAAGTGTGGCGCGGGTCGCTGGGACATCCAAGTTTTCCCTGCGGGCGCTGTGTTCGACGTAGCTGACACGATCGGCATGCTGGACGAGCGCCCGCTGATAACGATCAACATGATGTATGACCCCGGTGTGGATGCGCTGGGCCTGGAATTGCTGGCCGTGCAGGCGCTGCTCGACATAGAGCGCGACGGCATCGACGAAATCCGTGTGCCGCGACCCGGCGTTGGCCGCATGCGCTGGGGGTTTGGGTTTGATGGACAGCATGTGGCTACGGTGTACCAGCGGCTTTAAGAGCTGAGGTGTTTCCGGATTCCGTTACTCGGTGTCCTTCATGGGCGGCATGGGCTTCCAGTTGGGATCCTTGATGATCTTGCGGGCGTCCTTCATGCCGCGGCGCAGCGCCGGAATGCCGGTCTTAAAGCACTTATCGACCGCAGCCAGGCGAATGAATTCCTTGCAGAAGGTCGCGGCATTGCCCAGGCGGAACAGCATGGGGTGGTAGTCACCGTAGATCTGCATATAGCGAGCGAGGAAGCCTCGGTTGCGCATGATGTAGTAGCGGTTGGTGTCGCTCGTAGAGTTGAGCTGGCGTTTGCCGGCGATATCCCAGTTAGAGACGGCGCGGGCGCGCTTGAGAACCACGTCGGCAACAACGACGGCGGAGAAGTGTTGGCTGGCTACGTAGCCGTAGCAGGCATCGTCGCCGTAGATAAAGAATCGCGCATCGGGCAGGCCGATCTTATCGACCACGCGGCGCGAGAACATGCCGCCCTCAAAGCATAGCTGGTTCATGGCGCGGTAGCCCTCGGGTCCCAGGTCCCACTTGGCGACAGGGTTGGGAATGCCGAGTGAAAGGATGAGTTGGTATTGCCAAAAGAAGGCGCCGCCGTCAAAGTCCAGGCGCGAACCCTGGATGACATCGTAGCGGTCGGTCCACTTGGCAAGACGCTCGATGCCTTCGGGGATGACGAGCACGTCGTCGTCCATCACCCAGAACCACTGGGCGCCCAGGTCGTAGGCGCATTTGGTGCCGGCGGAGAAGCCGCCCGCACCGCCGCCGTTTTCGAGCTGCGGGGCGTAGATGACACGGTCGGCGCCGCCCTGCGCGTCGGGCTGCTCGGTGTCGATGCCCCACAGGTTGGCCAGGCGCTCGTTGAATGCGGTGCACATGGCCTCGGTCTCGCGCGAATTCTCGTTATCGACAATCACGATGCGCCAGGGCGTTGTCGTGAGCTCGGTCATAGAGTCGAACAAGTTGGCCAGGAGTTCCTGGCGCTTGTACGTAACGACGACAATGGCGAGCTTATCGATGGGAGCGGGAGGGGTTGAAGGCATGAGGCAATATATCCTTTCACGCGCGGCGGGCGAGTGCTGCGCGGAAGCTATCGAATTCGTCCTTGAGACTGTCCTATTGTAAAGGCTCGGCGCACCTTGACGGCAAGCTTTGAATAAAACGCAGGAACCTGCCACGGGCCCGCCGCATGACGTGGGGCTGCTTTGCCCGCAAGAGGCTCCATAGATTATATAAACGCCCGCTGGCGCGCTGGCCCTTTGATACCATGAAACGACAGGTATTTCCTAAGGAGCACATTTGTCTACTAACGCCTCTGGCAGCCCTGTCCTGTCGCTGCTTATTCCCATCTACAACGTTGAGCGCTACCTGCGCGAGTGTCTCGATTCCGCCGTGGCGCAGACACTCAAGGATATTGAGATCATCTGCATTAACGACGGGTCGACCGATAACTCGCCGGCGATTATCCGCGAGTATATGGAGCGCGATGGGCGCGTCAAGATGATCGACAAGGCCAACAGCGGCTACGGCGACTCGATGAACCACGGTCTGGAGATGGCGCGTGGCAAGTACGTTGGCATCTTGGAGTCCGATGACTTTATGGCGTCCGACGCACTCGAAAAGCTTGTCTCGGCCGCCGATAGCAATAATGCCGACTTTGCGAAGGCGAACTTTGATTTCTACTGGTCTAAGCCCGAGGAGCGCCGTTCGCTGCACGAGATGTTTAAGGCCAAGGACTGCGGCAAGCCGGTGCACCCGAGCGACACGACGCAGTTCTTTAAGCAAAAGCCGTCGATTTGGTCGGCAGTGTACCGTCGCGATTTTCTTGAGCGCAACGGCATTACGTTCCTGCCGACTCCGGGGGCATCCTTTCAGGACACGTCATTTGCCTTTAAGGTGATCGCGTGCGCCGATAAGGCTGTTTACCTGCATGATGCTGTTTTGTCGTATCGACAGGACAACGAGAATTCCTCGGTCAATTCTTCGGCTAAGGTCTTTTGTGTCAATACCGAGTATGCCGAGATTGAGCGTTGGATTCGAGAGGATTATGCCCGCGACCACGCAAGCGTCGATGTCGCGCGCATGCTCAAGTTCAATCAGCTCATTAAGTACGATTCGTACATGTGGAACTACGTGCGCCTGGCGCCTAAGTTCTATAAGGAGTTCCTGGTGCAGATGGCCAAGGAATTTCAGGCGGCCTTGGACGCCGGGGACTTTTCGCTTGACGACCTCAAGCCGTGGAAGCGCGCAAATCTCGCTGCCATCCTCAAAGATCCTGAGGGCTGGGTTGACGAGCACCCGAGTTTTGCGACGGATGGTGCCTTGGGGCGTGCTAAGTATTACGCCTCGGTTGGAGGCCCAGGCGTGGTTGCTGCCTTCCTCATCGAATCGCTGAGGGGGTAGGTCGGCATGGGAGAGGCCTCGTGTCCTAAAGCTACCATTGTCGTCCCCGTTTACAATTCTGCGCACTCCATTCAGCGATGTCTCGATTCGCTGTTGGCCCAGTCCGAGTGCTCGATTCAGGTTGTCTGCGTCAACGACGGTTCGACTGATGATTCGTTGAACGTGTTGCGCCAGATCGCGCAGGCTGACGATCGCGTACTGGTGATTGACCAGGAAAATGCGGGTGTCTCGTGTGCTCGAAATGCCGGTATCGATGTCGCCGAGGGCGAGACCGTCTTTTTTGTGGACGCCGACGATTACATCGATGCCCAGACGGTCGAGCGCGTGCTGCATGCCATGGAGTCTGCGGATGCCGAGGCCGCCGTTTTTGGCGGCGTCTGTGAACCTGCCGATGCTGCCCCCAAACGTGTCCAGCAACTCATGAGCCCCAAAGCTGGCACCTTCGGCGCCCGTGATCCCCAACTGCTGTTCCATTCGAATGCGCAGCCCTATGCCTGCCGTGCGGCTTTTTCGCGCGAGCTGCTCAATCGCGAAGGCATTCGCTTCGCCCCCGGTTTGGCTTTGGGCGAGGACGTCGTCTTCCAATTTGCGGCTTATGCGCTTGCCCGCAAGGCCGTCGTCATGCCGGACAAGTTCTACCACTACGTGATGGAGAGTGAATCGGCGACGCACGAGTTCAACAGTGCCGATGCTCGCGCCAAAAAGCTTGACGCCCACATGAGGATGCTCGAGGAGGTCTTGGAGGACTGGGCGGCCTACGGTCTTTTGGACCTGTGCCCCGGCGAGCTGATAACTTGGTTTTTAGACCTAATTGTGTTCGACCTGGCGCGCTTGGATGCCGATGGTTTCCATCGCGTGGCGGCTCGCGTCAACATGGATCTCACGACGTTTTTGGGAACGGCGTGGGCGGATATGCCTGCTAAGGGCGCCGTTCGGCGTGTTGCCCACAAGCTCGTTGCGGCGACCTCGGGCGTTTCGATGGCAGACGCCACGCTGTTCTATCTTTCGACTCGCGGTCTCAAAGCCTGTCTGGAGCGCTTTATCTAATTCCAAGCGCTGCCGCCCGCCGCAACCCGGCTGCTAAAATAACCCTGTTACACGCTATTCAACAGGAGGTTCTCTTGCAGAACTCTGATACCCCTAAAGTTTCGCTGCTTGTCCCCATTTGCAATGTCGAGCGCTATCTGCGCGAGTGCCTCGATTCCGCCGTGGCGCAGACGCTCAAGGACATCGAGATCATCTGTATCAATGACGGTTCCACCGATAGCTCGCCGGATATCATCCGCGAGTACATGGAGCGCGACCCCCGTGTAAAGATGATCGACAAAGCCAACAGCGGCTACGGCGACTCGATGAACCGCGGTCTGGAGATGGCGCGCGGTGAGTACGTGGGCATTCTTGAGTCCGACGACTTTATGTTTGAGGATTCGCTCCAAAAGCTGGTCGCCAAGGCCGATGCTGAGCATGCCGATGTGGTAAAGGGCGACTTTTATCTGTATTGGTCCACGCCCAGCGAGCGCCGTGAGCTGTTTGGGATCATCGGCGAGTATATGACGGGCGCTGCGTATCGCCCCGTCGATCGCCCGGGCATCTTCTACCGCAAACCTTCCATTTGGTCGGCCATCTATCGGCGCGAGTTCCTCAACGACAATCAGATTCGGTTCCTTCCCACGCCGGGCGCCTCGTATCAGGACGCAGGCTTTAACTTTAAGGTTTGGGCATGCGCCGAGCGTGCAGCGTTTATCGCGGACCCCATTTTGTGCTATCGCCAAGACAACGAGAAGAGCTCAGTTAATTCGCCCAACAAGGTATTTTGCGTGTGCGACGAATACGCCGAGATGCAGCGCTTTTTGGATGAACGTCCCGAGCTCAAGGTTCAGCTCCAGGGCATTTTAATGCGCATGAAGGTCGATACGTATCGCTGGAATGACGAGCGTCTGGTCGATGAGCTGCGCGAGCAGTTTTGGGAGAAGGCTTCGCCCGAGCTCAAGGCCGATTGGGATGCCGGTCGCTTTGATCTGTCGCTGTTCGATCCGCGCGGCGAGACCGACTTGCGCCTGATGGTCAAGTCGCCCCGTGCTTATATCGATTCGCGCTTTGACTTTAAGAAGCCCGGCAAGCTCAATACGTTTAAGCACTACTTTAAGATTGGCGGCCTGCCGCTGGTCTGGCGCGTGCTGACGTATCAGCGCACCTACGGCGATAATCCGCATCCCGATGACGTGCCGGCCGCACAGTAGGAGCACTTGGCTATGACTACCCCCAAGATTTCCGTTGTCGTTCCCATCTATAAGGTGGAGGAGTGCCTGGCCTGGTGCTTGGACTCCCTGCTTGCGCAGGACATGCCCGATTGGGAAGGCGTGCTGGTCAACGATGGCTCGCCGGACGGTTCGCGCGATATTGCGGCTGCCTATTGCGAAAAGGACGCGCGCTTTACGTTGGTCGATAAAGAGAACGGGGGCCTGTCGAGCGCGCGCAATGCAGGCATCGCCGCGTCCACGGCGCCTATTGTCGCGTTCTTGGATTCCGACGACCGCTTTACGCCCGATGCATGCCGCGTGATCGTCGATGCCTTTGAGCGCGAGGACTGCGACGTGTTGACCTTTGGCGCGAACCCGTATCCGCTGGAGGCGGGGTATCCGTGGCTTAACTATGTGCTTAGCCCGCGCGATGTGTCGTTTGAGGGCTATAGCTCCGACCTGCTGTTTAAGGAAGCGTCTCGTCCCTTTGCATGGCGCACCGCCTGCAAGCGCGACTTCTTGCTGGGCAACGGGATCGTGTTCGACGAAACCGTTAAGTATGGCGAGGACCAGGTCTTCGACTTTGCCGTGTACGGTCGTTCGCACAAGACCGCGCTTATCTCGAACAAGTTGTACGACTATCGCGTGGCTCGCAAGGGTTCGCTCATGGACACCATGCGCTACGACGACGAGACACGTCTGCTGGAGCACGTGAAGATTTACTCCGCTATGCTGGCTGACTGGCAGCGCGACGGTCTCGACGCACAGCATGCTGATGACCTGGCGTACTTCCTGTGTGATCTGGTGCTGTACGATGCGCTGAGGTTGCTGGGTTCGGACTGCGGCAAAGTGTTTGCTGCCGTTGCCGCGGCGCTTAACGGTTCTGCCGTGGACAACGATGCTGCGCTCGCACAATGTGCTCCTTCGGTTGCCGCCATGGTGCGCGCGGCACTTATCGGTAAGGCCCCTGCTGCTCGTTTGTGCAAAAAGCTCATGTTCGATTACGACGTCTTGAGGTTTGGGCGCCTGGGTGCCTGCAAACGCATGGCAGCGAACGCCCTGGGAAAGCGAGAAGTGTAGATGAGTATCAAACGTTTGGCACTTTGCCGCAGCCAGGGCCGTCTGTTTGTGCTGCTTCGTTTTGCCGGTCAGGATGTCGCCGCGCTTATTGAGCGGGAGGGTTCTCAAGCGTTTGTCCATGCGACGACGAGCGGTTCTCGTGTGCCGTCGCTGGTGCTCCCGGTCGATCATGGCCGTGTGCTGGCGCTTTGCCCTTCCGTTTCCGGTTACGAGCGCGAGCTCGCCGTCATGGTACTTCCGTTTTTGGATGGCTCGTCGATGGATGTCGTTTTTGCATCCGGTGGTCAAAGGTTGGGCTCTATTCGCCTCGATAGCCGCGTGGCCAAGCTGGAATCCAAGATTAACTACAAAGCAAAGCCTGCGCTGTGCGCGCTTATCCGCGATGCGCAGCGTAGCGAACACTGCGGTCGCTACGAGATCGATGCCATTCGCTATTTGCCGGCAGACTCCGGCGCGGTGTGGCGCTATGAGGTTACCTGGGCGGGAGACCCCCAGTGCGCACCCGAGTTCCAGATCTCCGATACGCATATGAATGCCATCGATGTCACCGTGCATGTGTTTGAGTCGCAGGTCGATGTGCCGCAGCAGGACGGATGCCGCGTCAATAAAACGTTTCTGAGCGTTGAGATGCCTCAGGATATACGAGATTTTGTCGCGATTGTGAGCGATCCCACAGAGCAGATCCAGAGCGGGTTTTGCGCCATGGATGGTCGCCTGTACAACGGCATGGTCGACGACAGCTGGAACCGTATGAAGGACGCGCGTGCAGACGACGCAGCTTATCGACGTTGGTTTGAGCAGCATCGCGCAAAGCCGGGCGATTTGGCGTGCCAGCGTGTCGCTTCGGCGGCCTTTGCCTATAGGCCGCTCGTGAGCATTGTGGTGCCGTGCTACAAGACCGATCGAGTCTACCTGCGCGAGCTGCTGGACTCGGTGCTAGCCCAGAGCTATGACAACTGGGAATTGCTCCTTATGGATGCCTCACCTGAATGGGATGCGGTTGCCGACCTTGCGGCAGGCGCCCACGACGAGCGCGTTCGTCGCTTTGGGCTGCCCGGCAACGGCGGCATTGTGGTCAACACCAACGCGGGTATTGAGCAAGCGATGGGCGACTACATCGCGTTCTTGGACCACGATGACATTCTGGAGCCGGACGCGTTGTTCCACTATGTTGCCGCGCTGAACAATGCTGCCGAGGGCGAGCGTCCCCAGGTCCTGTTCTGCGACGAGGACATGTTTCAGAAAACGGGGGAGTGGGGCCAGCCGGTCTTTAAGACCAAGCTCAATGTAGACTTGCTCTATAGCCATAACTGCGTGACGCATTTCCTGATGGTGGAGAAGGCGCTTATCGATCGTATCGGCACGTCCCCAGAAGACGTTGCGGGTGCCCAGGACTACGACCTGACGCTCCGCTGCCTTGCGGCGGGCGCGCGGTTTGAACATGTTGCGCACGTGCTGTATCACTGGCGCGTTCATCCGGGGTCGACCGCCGATGGCTCTGCCGATAGCAAGCCGTATGCTATTGAAGCCGGTCGTCTTGCGCTGCAGCGCCACTTTAACGCGCTGGGCATTTGCGGAACGGTCGAGGAGACCGAGACGCCGTTTGTCTACCGCATGCGCTTTGCGCTGCCGGAGCCTGCGCCGCTGGTGAGCATTGTGATTCCCACCAAGGATCACATTGAGACGCTTGACGCCTGTGTGATGTCGATCGCCCAGAAGGCCACGTATACCAATTACGAGATCGTCTTGGTGGAGAACAACAGCGAAGCCCCGGAGACGTTTGCGTATTACGAAACCCTGTCAGAGCGCGTGGCTGCAGCATCCGAAGGCAAGGGCATCGCGCGCGTTGCGTACTGGCCGGGTGAGTTCAATTACTCCCAGATCATTAACTTTGGCGTGGAGCATGCCAAGGGTGATTACCTTCTGTTGCTGAACAATGATACCGAGGTCATAAGCCCCGACTTTATCGAAGAGATGATGGGCTATCTGCAGCGTCCCGATGCGGGCGTGGTGGGCGCCAAACTCTACTTTGCCGACCATCTGGTGCAACACGCTGGCATATTGGTTGGTGTGCGTGGCGCACTTGCCCATGCCAACCAGGATTTCTCGGCAAAGCGCGAGGGCTATCTTGCCCGCGCCGTACGTCCGGGTAACTTTAGCGCCGTAACAGGTGCCTGTCAGATGGTGCGACGCGACGTATTTGAGCAGGTCGGCGGCTACAACGAGGAATTTGCCGTCGGTTTTAACGACGCTGACTTTTGCCTGCGCGTGCGGGAAGCTGGCTACCGCACCATCTTTACGCCCTATGCCGAGCTGTACCACTACGAGTTCACCTCGCGCGGCAGGGAAGAGGCCAACGAGGAGAAGCTGCGCCGTTGGAAACGCGAACAGGCACTGTTCATGCAGCGCTGGCCTGAGTTCTTCTTGACGGGCGATCCGTGGTTGGGGCCGAACTTATCCGCTGAAAGCGAGTATTTCTCGCTTTAGAAAATGGATTTTAGGAAGTCCTCAACTTACTTACGATATGAGCTTGGAATAAAGCAACGTTGGACTACTTGCTAAGATAAATTACGAAAGCTCGATACTTTCGCGATAAGTTTATACAGGCTTATATAACTCGATATTATCCGATATAAGTAGATATCGCACTTGCCTTTGCCGGCTTACCCGCCGGCGTTATGGATCTTATTAACGGCAAGGCGCTTACGTTCTTGCGTCGTGCCCTCCCCGAAGATCTGGCGCCTATCAACCAGGTGGAGGTAGCGCTCTCTATGGGCGATAGCTTTGTCGCGACTGGTTTGACCATAGAGGACAATTTTCTGTCGAGAGCCGCTAAGGCCACTAAGGGCTATGCCTATCTGGTGCAACTGGTCGGTTATTCCATTTGGCAGCGCGCCAACTTGCATCGTGCCAAAAGTGCCATTGTGAGCGAGCGCGACGTCACTGAAGGCATTGCGCTGGCAGAGGCTCGTTTTCACGATGTTGTTCACGAGCCCGCGATTTCTGGACTGGGGCTCAACGATATCAAATACCTTTTGGCCATGTGCGAGGATAAACAACAGTCCAAATCATCCGAGATTGCTAAGCGCATGGGTAAAAAGACCAATGAGGTCAGCTCCATTAGGGCAAAATTGCTACAAAGAGAGGTTATTCAGGCACCACAGAGGGGCTACGTGCAGTTTGCCGTGCCGGACCTAGATATCTATCTGCGAGAGAACGCCGAGGAGATTCTCGAACGGTTCTAGGTCGAGTGAGGGCGACGTCATGTTCTTTAAGACTGCTATCAGCGTCGATTGCCATATCGGGTTTTTCTGGGGCGGCAGTCCCCGTGATAATAGAGATGTGGCATTCATCGTCGCCCGCTAATCAGATTTCCTCTATCTATAACATTGCGTGTTTTAATTTGCAGGAACAAAGATATCATTCGCAAAGCGTGAGGGTTATCTTGCCCGTGCACAACTGTTTTCGTTGCTAGACACCAAAAGCAACCCTTTTAGTTGCATGAGACATAATGCAACTGTTTTCGTTGCTATATACCAAACGCAACCCTTTTAGTTGCAAGAGACAAAATGCAACGGTTTTCGTTGCCTGATGCCAAACGCAACTCTTATTAAGTAGTTGTTAGCTTTCTCACATACATTCATTTACAACAGGCATCTACGAATTCAGCCGTCTCATATATTCCTAATAAGGCATGAGAAAATGAACCCGATACATGGTATTCAGCGCTAAAAGAGACGAAATGGACATACCGTCTCTATGCTGCCGATACGGCATCGCGAACAACCCCTTCGCGCGGTTGCCCTTGCCCTTGAGCGACTCAGGGAAGTAGATCTCGTCGAGCTCGCCGCCGCAGCCCCGCCCGGCCCTGAATGGGGGCAGTGGGCCGAGAGGCACTCGATCAGCCTATGGCGCATGGCGTAGGCGGTCTTGAGGCAGACGCGGCTGCGCTCGACCTCGTAGGCGGAGCCGGCCGTGTCGTCGAACGCCGCCGCGCGGATCACGTCCCTGACGGACTCAATCGCGCGGCGGCGCTCGGTCCCGCTCAGCTTCGCCATGTCCCGTTTG
>JBKTBE010000046.1:0-16941 GCA_046883645.1 Collinsella sp.
GTTCCAGTGGTGCCCGCAGCTCGACTACGACGACGTCAAGCGTCGCCAGAAGCTGCTTATCACGAGCGTTCGCAACCGTGCCGTCCGCGTGCATTACCACGATGCCGAGACCTCGCTCATCGAGGCCGCGCTTTCCCGCGCCGGTCGTGACATGACGCCCGTCATCATCGATGCTTGGCGCTCGGGCTCTCGCTTTGACGCCTGGGTAGAGCATTTCTCGCTCGATAACTGGAAGGAAGCTGCTGCCAAAAACGGCATCGACCTCAATGAGCTCGTGCACCTGCCCTACGAGTTGGACTGGCGCCTGCCGTGGGAGCACGTGAGCCCCGGCTGCACGCGCGGCTTCCTCGAGCGCGAGTACCGTCGCTCGCTCGAGGGCGTCACGACTCCCGACTGTACCCGCACGTCGTGCACCGGCTGCGGGATCTGCCCCACGCTCCACGCCAAGAATGTATTGATGGGTGATCGCGCATGAGTGAGCGCCTGACCGACAACCCCACGCTCTTTAGACTTCGTGTTCGCTATGGCAAGCGTGATCGCCTTAAGTACCTGGGCCATCTCGAAGTGATCCATACCATTGAGCGCATCGTGCGCCGTGCGGGACTTCCCTATGCCGTCACGCAGGGCTTCTCTCCGCACATGCGCGTGGGCTTCTCTTCGGCGCTACCGGTTGGTACGTCGTCGACCTGCGAGTGGTATGACCTGTTTATGATCGAGTTCGTGGCGCTCGACGAGGCGTTTGGGCGCCTGGCTGCGGCGTCTCCGGCCGATCTGGCGCCCATCGAGGCGGCGTACATCGACGTGCGCACGCCGGCGTTGACGGCGCAGCTCACGCGCCTGTCGTATCGCATCGACCTGCACTTGGATCCCGAGGCGCCCGTAAGCGCCGACGAGGTGCGTCGTGCGATCGACACGCTGCGCGCGGGTCACGGCATCGACTACGCGCGCGGAAAAAAGAGCAAGCGCTTGGATTTGGACCACACGCTCGTGGGCTATGAGCTCACGGCGGGGGAGCGCCCGGACCATTTGGTGCTCATGCTCGACACCCATGCCGACAACGAGGGCTCCATGCGTCCGGAGATTTTGCTTTCTGCTGCTGATGTTTTGTTGCAGGGCTTGACCCCGGGCGTGGATGCACCTATTGTTTCCACCGGTATGCAAGACCTCGTGACCATCTGCTCCTACGATGTCGAGCGTCAGAATCAAGCATGCGAGGACGACGAGGGCCGACTCGTCAGCCCCATACCTGTGCGAACTTGTGGATTTGCTCCACATACTCGTTGACGGGGGTATTTTCGCCTGCTACTATATTCGGCTGTTGCACTAACTGATGCATGAAGGGCAAGTAAACATGTACGCAATCGTTAACACGGGCGGCAAGCAGTACAAGGTCGCCACCGACGATGTCATCACCGTCGAGAAGATCGAGGGCAATGAGGGCGACAAGGTCACCCTGCCGGTCATCTTCCTCAACGATGGTAAGAAGATCGTCACCGATCCCGACAAGCTGGCCAAGGCCAAGGTTACCGCTCAGATCGTTGAGCAGTTCAAGGGCGAGAAGCAGCTGGTCTTCAAGTTCCACAAGCGCAAGCGCTATCGTCGTCTGAAGGGTCACCGTCAGCAGCTCACCAAGCTGAAGATCGTGAAGGTCCAGGTTACTTCCCGCGCCAAGAAGGCTGTCAAGGCAGAGGCCGAGGCTGTTGCCGAGGCTCCCGTCGCCGAGTAGATTACACTCGTAACGAAAGAGTAGGTATACACAATGGCACACAAAAAAGGACTCGGTTCCTCCCGTAATGGCCGTGACTCCCGCGGTCAGCGCCTTGGCACGAAGCGCTATGCCGGCCAGACGGTAACCACGGGCACGATTCTCGTCCGTCAGCACGGCACGCACATCCACCCGGGTGAGAACGTTGGCCGTGGTAAGGACGACACGCTGTTCGCGCTGGTCGACGGTACCGTTGAGTTCCACAAGGGTATCAAGCACAGGGTCAGCGTACGCCCGCTCGCGAACGCGTAATTCACCCTTCATAGAGCACATATGTGGGAGGCACTTGAGTTTTAGGATTCAAGGGTCTCCCTCTTTTTTGTAGGAGGCGATTCTGTTGTCACAGTTCACCGATATCAGCCGCATTAACGTGTGCGGCGGCGACGGCGGAGCCGGATGCATGTCGTTTAGGCGCGAGGCATTTGTCCCCAAGGGCGGCCCCGATGGCGGCGACGGCGGTCGTGGCGGCAATGTCGTCATCCAGGCCGATGCTCAGCTGTCTTCGCTGATCGATTACCGCTTTAAGCATCACTTCCGCGCCGAGCGCGGCACGCACGGGCAGGGTGCCCGTCGTAACGGTAAGAGCGGCGAGGACCTGATTCTCAAGGTCCCTATGGGTACCGTGGTGCGCGAGCTCGACCCCGAGACGCAGACCCCGATGTTCGAGATTGCCGACCTCGTTCACGATGGCGAGCGCGTTGTCGTGGCGCCCGGCGGTGCCGGTGGTCTGGGCAATACGCACTTTGTGACGTCGGTGCGCCGCGCGCCCGCGTTCGCTCAGCTGGGCGAGCCGGCCGAGGAGCACTGGATCGAGCTCGAGATGAAGCTTATGGCTGATGCCGCGCTCGTGGGCTTTCCCTCGGTGGGTAAGTCATCGCTCATTGCGCGCATGAGTGCCGCCCGCCCCAAGATCGCTGACTACCCGTTTACCACGCTCGTGCCGAACCTCGGCATGGTGCGTGCCGGCGAATATTCTTACGTCGTTGCCGACGTCCCCGGTCTCATCGAGGGCGCGAGCGAGGGCAAGGGCCTGGGTCACCAGTTCCTGCGCCACATTGAGCGTACGGCCCTAATCATGCATGTCGTCGACATGACGGGTGGTTTTGAGGATCGCGATCCGGTCGAGGACTATCGCATCATCAACCGCGAGCTCGAGCAGTATGGCGCCGAGCTTTCGGAGCGTCCGCAGATTGTCGTTGCCAACAAGTGCGACGCGCCGGGCACGGCCGATAAGATTGCCGACCTCAAGCGCGCAGCGCTCGACGATGGCCATATGTTCTTTGCCGTGTCTGCCGTGACGGGCGCCGGCCTCAACACGCTGATGCTTGCCGTGGGTGAGCAGGTGGCTAAGCTGCGCGCCGAGCTGGCGGTCTCCGATGAGCCGGTCGACCTGCGCGACGATGAATGGGAGCGCCGTCGCCTGCAGCGAGAGAAGCGTTTCCGCATTGTCCAGGAAGAGCCCGGTGCCTTCCGCGTGGTCGGTCGTGCCATCGAGCGCATGGTCATTCAGACCGACTGGGAAAATGAGGAAGCCGTCATTTACCTGCAGCATAAGTTTGCGCGTATGGGTGTTGACGATGCGCTCGAGAAGGCCGGTTGCCGTGCGGGCGACGAGGTCCGCATTTGCCAGCGCGCCTTTGACTTTGAGGGCGCCGAGGACTTCTCGGAGTACGAGGAGCTCGAGGATGCTGGCGAGGACGTTGCCGTTGAAGCCATTGACGTGGCCGATGCTGCGGATGAGGGCGTCGAGGTTGTCGATGCGGCGGATGCCGCGGGCGATACCGAGACCCCGGAGGGCGAGTAAGCCATGTCGCTGCGCGGTGGAATCGGTCTGCCCGAGCTTCCTCTAGAGGACGGGCAGGAGTTTAGGCTCGGCATTATGGGTGGCACCTTTGATCCCATCCATTACGGGCACCTGGTGACCGCCGAGCAGGCGCGCGAGTCGCTCGACTTGGACGCTGTGCTCTTTATGCCGGCGGGCTCTCCTGCTTTTAAGCTTGACAAGCCGGTGACGCCTGCCGAGGACCGTTATGCCATGACGGTCCTCGCCACCGCCGCGAACCCGGCCTTTTTGGCGAGTCGGTTCGAGATCGACCGTCCGGGCGTAACCTACACGGCCGATACGCTTCATGCCCTTCGCGACTTTTACCCGCTGCAGGTAAAGCTCTACTTTATTACGGGCGCCGACGCGATTATCGATATTGTGACTTGGCATGATGCCGAACGAATCGCTGAGCTTGCTACCTTTATTGCGGCGACGCGACCGGGCTTTGATATCGATACGGCGCGTGCCCGAATCAAAGAGTCGGGGCTGCCGTTCGACGTGCGCTATATTCAGATTCCGGCGCTGGCGATCAGCTCGACGAACATTCGTAAGCGAGTTGCCCGCGGCATGAGCGTGCGCTATCTTACGAGCGAGTCTGTGCTCGGCTACATTCGCAAGCGCAGGCTATATGCCGATTTGGGCCAAGAAGATTTTGAGTGATGGGGGTCTACGTTGTCGGTAGAGGATCAGTTTGAGGGCGATGAGCGCGCGCTGCTCAAGCGCATTCAAGAGCTGCTCGATGTTCGCATGAAGGATAAGCGCAAGCGCTATGTGCATTCGCTGGGTGTTGCCGAGACCGCACTTCATCTGGCCGAGGTCTACGGCGTTGACCGCTTTGATGCCGCTGCCGCCGGCCTGATCCATGACTGGGACAAAGTGCTCTCCGACGACGAGCTGGTCACGCGCGCTCTGCACTACGGCATTAAGATTGCCGGCTCTCCTTCCGCCGCGACGCCGCTTTTGCATGGCCCTGTTGCCGCCTATGAGCTTCCGCAGCTTTTCCCCGAGTTGTCGTTGGCCGTTTTCCAGGCTGTCGACCGTCACACCGTGGGTGCCTGCGACATGACGCCGCTCGATATGGTGGTCTTTGTGGCCGATGCCATCGAGCCCAACCGCCACGGCGACTATGCCCATGCGTTGCGTAAGATGGTGGGGGAGTCGACGCTCGACGAGTTGTTCTTCTCCTGTTTTGCGCAGGGTTTGGTCTATGTGATTCAGTCCGGGCGCTATCTTTATCCCACGGCTATTTCGATTTACAACCATTACGCCCAGCTGCGCTAGCTCGGGCTGTCTAGAAAGAGGTATTCCATGGCCGACGAGACCATGACCGACGAGCAGATTCTTGAAGGTGTGGAGCACAAGAGCTTCGTCGCCACGTCCGACCGCACTGCCGCCTCGCTGTCTGCGAGCGGTGTCGCCGCCGAGGATGTCGCCCGCGCCGCCGCGCAGGCCGCCTACGACAAGAAGGGCGAGGACGTTCAGGTGCTCGACCTGACCGAGCTTTCCGACGTATGCGACTACTTTGTGCTTGCCACCGGTACCAACAACCGCCAGGTCGATTCTATCGTCGACGAGATCGAGGAGAAGGTCGCCGAGGCTTGCGGCGAGCACCCGTTCTCCATCGAGGGTCGCGAGCAGAAGACCTGGATGCTCATGGACTACGGTTCGGTTGTCGTCCACGTCTTCACTCCCGAAGCCCGCGACTTCTACCGCCTCGAGAAACTCTGGGGAGACGCCCCCCAGCTCCCCCTCAACCTCCTCTAGTAGCTCATTTGAGACGGGGTTAGCTACCCTCACGCATATCGCCGGGCAGTTGCGGTTTTCCGCACCTGCCCGGCTTTCTTTTTGCCCAAAGGCGGTTAATCGTTGAAGCGGGATTGGCGGTCGAAGGATAGGGCGGTGTCGCCGAATTTGTCTCGGACGGCGTCGATGGCGACGGAGAGGTCGCGGCGGTCGCTGGATTGGGCTCCGCGGTCATCGATCTCGCAGAACAGGTCGGTCTGGATGCCGCCCCGATGGTCAAAGTCGCTCATGCCGATGCCCGCTAAGCGAACATGCATGCCATCCTGCCAGATGTTGTCGAGCAGATCGAGTGCAACCGCCACGAAGATGTTCTCATCGTCGGTCGGATGAGGCAGCCGGCGCTGTGCCGTACGCCCGCTGCCATACGAATACTTAAGCTTGAGCGTTACCGTGGCACCCGTCAGCCCCTGACGGCGCAGACGGCGTCCCACTGACTCTCCCAACAGCGCAATCGCCGCCTCAATATCCCCACGCTCAGTCAAATCTTTAGCAAAGGTGCGTTCATTGCTGACCGACTTGACCTCGCGCTCTTCATCGAGGCTTGTGACTTCAGAGATTTCGAGTCCCAGCGCACGCTGGCGCATGTGCTCGCCGTTGACGCCAAAAATAGAGGCCAAGGTGGATTCCGGTGCACGTGATAGCTCGCCGAGGGTGTAGATGCGCATGCGGCGCAGTCGCTCCTCGGCCGAGCGCCCGATGCCACTCATGGCAGATACCGGCAGCGCGGCCAAAAAGCGCTGCTCGGTTCCGGGGCGCACGATGGTCAGCCCAAACGGCTTATCCCGCTCGCTTGCGATTTTTGCGACCGTCTTGTTGCAGCCCACGCCAATGGAGCAGGTCACTCCCAGCCCTGCCACGCGGTCGCTTATACGCCGCGCAACCAGCAGCGGGTCTTCGGGCGCAAAGCGACCCGGTGTGATATCGATAAAGGCTTCGTCGATGGATACGCGCTCGACGCGCGGGGTCTCGTCGGCGAGAATCGCCATGACCTGCGCGCTCACCTCGCGGTAGCGATCAAAGTGCCCGTGCGTCCAAATGGCTTGCGGGCACAAGCGCCGCGCTTCGGCCGAGGCCATGGCAGAGTGCACGCCAAAGCGACGTGCCTCATACGAACACGTGGACACGACGCCACGCGAATCGGCGTCTCCGCCCACGATGAGCGGCTTGCCGCGCCATTCGGGATGATCGAGCATCTCCACGCTCGCAAAAAACGCATCGAGGTCCATCAGGCCCACCGCCGGACCCGTCCAGGGAGGCGGCGTGACGCCCGTGGCATCCTCATAACCGTATGTATGTTCGCGTCTTTCCATGTCATGAGTATACCGCGCAGCTCATGTGGGGTGCGTGTATGTGCTTGCAAATCCCGAATTCTTGTCTAAGATATGGATTTGCCCTCGACTACACCGAAGAAGTTGGTCTCACGGACTTCACCTGCCCGCGTCGATGGCGTATTATGTTCAACTGTTTGTTTGTAGTTGCAGCCTAAAGCTGCTTGGTTGGAGGAGTTTCCTTTGGCAGTCAAGATTCGCCTTGCTCGTCACGGCGCTAAGAAGCGTCCGTACTACCGTGTCGTCGTCGCCGATTCCCGCGCCCCGCGTGACGGTCGTATCATCGAGGAGGTTGGCCGCTACAACCCGATGACCGCCCCCAAGACCATCAACCTCGACCTCGAGAAGATCGCCGACTGGCAGTCCAAGGGCGCTCAGCTCACCGACGCCGTCGCCGCTCTGGTCAAGGCCGCCAACGAGGGCGAGAAGACCGAGACCGTCGTCAAGAAGTCCAAGAAGCAGCTCGCCAAAGAGGCCGAGGCCGCTAAGGCTGCCGCTGAGGCCGCTGAGGGCGCCGAGGAGTAAATCGTGCCTGAGGTTGACGCTGCACAGCTCGAGGGTGAGGCAATGCTCTCAGATCGCATCGCCGATCTCGTCGAATATCTCGTTGTTCAGATCGTCGACGACCCGGATTCCGTGAGCCTTGAGGTCATCGATGGTGACGACGCCTCTACGATTGAGGTTTCGGTCGCCGAGGATGACGTCGCTAAGGTCATCGGCCGTCGTGGCCGTACCATCAAGGCCATTCGCACGCTCGCCCGTGCACTGGCCGCTCGCCTCGACACTGCTGTCGAGGTAGAGGTTCTGGGCTAGGACCTTGAGGTCCCAGTACAAAAACATCGCCCGTGTGGTCAAGCCGCACGGAAGGAAGGGGGAGGTCCTCGCGCAGCCGCTGCGGGGGCTTCCTTCTGTATTAGAGCCTGGTATGCGCGTCGCCCTGACGCCGCCGGCGCTCAAGCGCGACCGCTTTTGCACGGTCGTGTCCGTCACCGATACGGGCGATGGCGATCTGGTCTCGTTTGAGGGCATTGACGACTTGACGGCCGCCGAGGGCATCACGGGATGCTACGTGCTGGCAAATCGTGACGACTTTGAGCTCGATTCGCTCGACGCTGCCTATACCGACCTGTTGGGTCGTGAGGTGGTCGACGAGCGCTTCGGTTCGCTCGGCACGATCGTCGAGATCATGTCGACGCCCGCTAACGATGTTTGGGCTGTCGAGGGCGATCGGTACGGCGAGGTGCTGATTCCCGTGATCGAGCAGGTTGTGCTCGATCTTCCCGACACAGGAACAATTTCCGTCCACGTGATGGACGGCCTGATCGATATGGACAAGTAGGGAGGACAACATGCTGATCGAGACCCTTTCGGTCTTTCCCGAGATGTTTGAGCCCGTCATGTCCACATCGATTTTGGGCCGCGCCCGCAAGGCCGGCCTTTTTGATTTTAAGGCGTATAACCTGCGCGACTGGACGCACGACCGCCATCGTACCGTCGATGACGAGCCGTACGGCGGCGGGCAGGGCATGCTCATGAAGGTCGAGCCTATTGCCGAGGCCATCGAGGCCATCAGCTCCGAGGGTCCCAAGCCCACCGTAGTGTTCTTCACCCCCTGTGGCGAGCCCTTTACGCAGCATGTGGCCGAGCGCCTGCTCAAAAGTGAGCGCCTGCTGTTTGTGTGCAGCCGCTACGAGGGCGTCGACGAGCGTGCGTATGCGTATGCCGATGAGCGTCTGTCGATCGGCGACTACGTGCTTACGGGTGGCGAACTTCCCGCTATGGTCGTTGCCGATGCCGTCGTACGCCTGATTCCCGGCGCCCTGGGCGACGAGATGAGCAATGTGGACGAGTCGTTCTCGACCGCCGAGGACGGAGGCCTGCTCGAGTACGCGCAGTACACCCGTCCCGCCGAGTTCAACGGCGAGGGCGTGCCGCCGGTGCTCGTGAGTGGCGATCACGCCAAGGTCGATGCCTGGCGTCGCAAGAACGCCATCGAGCGCACCTGCCGCTGGCGTCCCGATCTGATCGAGACGGCGCGCCTTACGCCCGAGGAGCGCGCTTACGCGCAGGAGATTTTGGACGCTTCGTATTCGCAGAGCGAGGAGTGAGAATGGTTCCATCGCAGCATTCCGCGTTGAGAGGCGCTTTTGAGTGGATCGCGGTCATCGCGATCGCATTGGTCGCCACCTTCTTGATTCGCTCGTTTGTGGTCGAGCCCTTTGTGGTGCCCACCGGCTCCATGGAGTCCACGATCGAGATTGGCGACCAGATCCTGGCACAAAAGGTGAGCCTAGAGCTCGGTCAGCCCGTCAAGCAGGGCGATATCGTGGTGTTTCACAACCCCGATGGCACCTCCGAGCACGATGTTCTCGTCAAGCGTGTTATTGCCACGGCCGGCCAGACGGTCGACCTGCAGGATGGCAAGGTGGTCGTTGACGGCCAAGCGCTCGACGAGGACTATACGACGGGCATGAGCTGGCCACTTTCGGTCCAAGCGCCCGGCGCTCAGGTAAGCTATCCCTACACCGTTCCCGACGGGTGCGTGTGGGTGATGGGCGACAACCGCGAAAACTCTGCCGACTCACGTTATTTTGGTCCCGTCGATCGCTCTGATTTGATCGCTGTGGCGCTTGTGCGCTACTGGCCGCTCAACCGCATCGGCGCTATCGACTAAAAACCGCTATAGTACAGTACCTAACCGTGTAATCGTTTCGACGAGGGGATATTAGAGGCATGAACGCTTCATCGCTTTCCTTCCAAGACATCATCCTGCGCCTCCAGCAGTACTGGGGCGAGCAGGGCTGCGTCATTATGCAGCCCTATGACTCCGAGGTCGGTGCCGGTACCTTCCATACCGCGACCACGCTGCGCTCGCTCGGTCCCGCCGAGTGGCGCACCTGCTATGCGCAGCCCTGCCGCCGTCCCGCCGACGGCCGCTACGGCGAGAACCCCAACCGCATGCAGCACTACTATCAGTTCCAGGTGCTCATCAAGCCTTCTCCGCTTAACGCCCAGGAGCTCTACCTGGGGTCTCTTGCCGCTATCGGTCTGGACCCCAACGACCATGACGTCCGCTTTGTCGAGGACGACTGGGAGAGCCCGACGCTCGGCGCCTGGGGCCTTGGCTGGGAGGTCTGGCTCAATGGCATGGAGGTCACGCAGTTTACGTACTTCCAGCAGGTGGGCGGCATCGAGGTCGACCCCGTGCCCGTCGAGATCACCTACGGCCTGGAGCGTATCGCCATGTACGCCCAGGGCGTTAACTCGGTCTACGACCTGGTGTGGAGCTACCTGCCCGACGGCACGCCCATGACCTATGGCGACGTGTTCCTCGAGAACGAGCGCGAGTTCAGTGCCTATAACTTTGAGGTCGCCAACGTCGAGATGATGCGTCAGAAGTTTGACGACTACGAGGCCGAGTCCCATTCCTGCCTGGAGCGCAAGCTGCCGCTGCCGGCATATGACTGCGTCATGAAGTGCAGCCACGCTTTCAACCTGCTCGATGCTCGCGGCGCTTTGTCCGCGGTCGAGCGTGCCAACTACATCCTGCGCGTCCGCGCCGTCGCCAAGGCGTGCTGCGAGGCCTACATGGCCGAGGTCGCCGGAGTCAACGAGAATGCCGATCAGGAAGGCGAGGTGGCGTAAGCCATGGCAGACGCTAAGGATTTCCTGTTTGAGATCGGTACGGAAGAAATGCCCTCCGCACCGCTGAACAATGCCGTCAAGCAGCTTGGCACCATGATCGCCAAGGGTCTCGACGAGGCCGGTCTGGCCCACGGCGAGGTCCGCGTGATCTCGAGCCCGCGCCGCCTGGCTGCGCTCGTTGCCGACGTCGCCACCGCGACCGACGAGGTTCACGAGGTCAAGCGCGGCCCCGCGGCCAACATTGCCTTCGATGCCGACGGTAACGCCACCAAGGCCGCCCAGGGCTTCGCCCGCAAGTGCGGTGTGGCTGCCGAGGATCTGGTCCGTCGCGAGGACACCGACGGCCGTGAGTACGTCTTTGCCGAGAAGAACATCCCTTCCGCCCCGGCCACCCCGATCCTGACGGCCCTGTGCGAGAAGACTATTGCTGGCCTGCAGTGGCCCAACTACCGCTCTCAGCGCTGGGGTCACGAGCATGCGACCTTTGTTCGTCCGGTCCGCTGGATTTGCTGCCTTCTGGGCGAGGACGTTGTGCCCGTGTCGTTTGCCGACGTGACGAGTGGCAATACCACGCGTGGTCATCGCGTGCTTGGCCCCGGTGACCATGTGGTCGCCAGCCCCGCCGTCTACGAGCAGGTGCTCGAGGACGCCGGCGTGCTTTCTGCCGAGCGTCGTCGCGAGGCCATCCTTGCCGGTATCGCCGAGGTCGAGGCCGCTCGCCCCGGCTGTCATGTCGACACGCCCAAGAAGGTCTTCGAGGAGGTCATCAACCTCTGCGAGTGGCCGACGGTGCTCGTCGGTACCTTCGATGAGGAGTTCCTCAAGGTCCCGCACGAAATTATCTGCGAGTCCATGCTCACCAACCAGCGCTACTTCCCGATCTATGACGGCGAAGGCAAGCTCACGCGTGAGTTCGTGGTCGTCTCCAACAGCAAGCCCGAGAACGCCGAGCGCGTGATCGACGGCAACGAGCGCGTTGTGCGTGCCCGTCTGGACGATGCCAAGTTCTTCTACGAGGAGGACCTGAAGATCTCCCTCGACGAGTTCCGCGAGCGTCTGGCCAAGGTCGCCTTCCAGGAGAAGCTCGGTAGCGTGCTCGCCAAGTCCGAGCGCATTGAGCAACTCGCGCTTGCCATCGCTCGCGAGGCCCATCTGGGCGCCCACATGGCCGCCGATGCCGCTCGCGCCGCGCACCTGTGCAAGGCCGACTTGGTATCCAACGCCGTCGTCGAGTTCACGAGCCAGCAGGGCGTGATGGGCGGTTATTACGCCACCGCGATGGGGGAGAACGACGAGGTCGCCCACGCCATTCGCGATCATTATCGTCCCCGCTTTGCCGGTGACGAGCTGCCCGAGGGCACCGCTGGCTGCATCGTGGCCTGCGCCGACAAGCTCGATACCATCGCCGGTATCTTTGCCATTGGCGAGCCCCCGACCGGCTCCTCCGACCCCTACGCGCTGCGTCGTGCCGCTATCGGCATCATCAACATCCTGCGCGACCGCCTGCCGATCGACCCCACGTCGCTCATCGACTTCGCCCTCGAGCTCTACAGTGAGCAGGGCATTGAGTTCGACGCCGCCGAGGTCGCCCAGCAGGTTCGTGACTTCTTCCATGGCCGCCTGGTGAGCATGGCCCGCGACGAAAAGGTCCCGGCCGATACCGTTGCCGCCGTCTCCGCGGTGCACATCATCGCTCCGTCCGTCTTCTTCGCCCGCTGCGCCGCCCTCGACGAGGCCCGCAAGAACGACGCTGAGACGTTCGACAACCTTGCGACCGCCTATGCTCGCGCCGCGCATATCTCCAAGCCCGAGCTGGGCGTGGAGTACGACCGCAGCCTGATGTGCGAGGTCGAGCTCGAGCTTGCCGATGCCTCCGAGGCTGCTCAGACCGCTGTAGATGCCGCCCTCGCTGCCGAGGATTACCCGGCCGCATTTGCTGCCCTCGCCGCCCTGCGCGCGCCCATCGACCGTTTCTTCGACGAGGTTATGGTCATGGACAAGGACGAGCAGCTCCGCGATAATCGCCTTAAGCTGCTCAACCGCTTCGAGGCCGTTTTCTCCGGCATCGCCAACATCGGTGAGCTTGCCCGCAAAAAGTAAGCCAGCCTGCGCATAAGCGCAAAAGGAGCCCCGCATGGATTGCCCGGTCACCGCTCGTCCCACCGTTATCGTTATCTCCGACTCGCTCGGTGATACCGCTTGTGAGGTGGTGCTTGCGGCGTCCGGGCAATTTGATGAAGGGGCTTTTCGTGTTTTGCGCCTGCCTAAGGTGACTTCTGTGGAGCAGGTCAAGTCATTTGTGGGGCCGCGCGTCGATGCCGACCATCGCGATATCGCCGTGTTCCATACCATCGTCGACCCGGCGCTACGTGCCCGCGTGCTCGATTACTTGGGTATGTTGCATATCCGTTCGGTCGACTTGATCGGCCCCACGCTCGCCGTGCTGTCGTCGCTCATCGGTGTACCGCCCAAGGGCGTTGCGGGCGTGATTCACAGGACCGATGACCGCTATTTCCATCGTATCGAGGCCATGGAGTATTTCGTTGAGCACGATGACGGGCGCGGTTGCGACGATCTGTCGGGTGCCGATATCGTGCTGCTGGGCGTATCGCGCACGTCCAAGACGCCGCTGTCGATGTATCTGGCCTATCAAGGTTACAAGGTTGCCAATGTTCCTTTGGCCCATGGCATGGAGCCGCCCAAGTCGATTTACGAGGTCGACCCGATGCGCCTGTTCGGCCTGATTTCGACCGTCGATGTGATTTCCGAAATTCGTGATAGCCGCTTGGGCGATGACTACGCTCGTGCCGTTGCCGGCTCCTATGCCGAGCCCGAGAGCGTGCGCAGCGAGCTTGAGGAAGCCCGTGCCCTCATGAAGCGCCTGGGCTGCTTTGTGGTGCGTACCGACGGCAAGGCCATCGAGGAAAGCGCTGCCGAGATCATTAGCCACTTGGAGGAAATCCAAGAAGCCCGTGCCCGCCGAGCCGCCCGTCGAACTCAACAAAAGTAGCTACTTATGGTAAAGCGATTTAGCAAAAACATTGCATCTGACCTGTTTTTTCTTGTAGTGGTATCTTCATAAGGTAACCACCTTTACCTACCGTTTACCGCCATATTTACCACGTTTACCAACCCCCGCGTCCTCTGCGCAAGCCCGCTCAATGCCCGCCGTATAGTACCCTCACGGCTCGCATCCGGCGGGTCGATTCGTTACCACGGTCGTGCGCGAGAGCGCATGGAAGGGGAAGTATCGTGAGCGATTGCAAGAGGGTTTACCGTTTTGGAACCGACGCCCAGGGCACCTGTGTCACCGAGGGCGACAAGTCCATGAACTTCGTGCTTGGCGGCAAGGGCGCTAACCTTGCCGAGATGAGCCGTATCGGCCTGCCGGTTCCCGGTGGCTTTACCATTACCTGCCAGACCTGTGTCGAGTACTCCGGTGCCGGCAACGTCTGGCCCGAAGGCGCACTCGATGAGATCGTTGCCGCCGAGGTAGACCTCGAGGCCCGCTGCGGCAAAAAGCTCGGCGACGCCTCCGATCCGCTGCTCGTGTCGGTTCGCTCGGGCGCTCCGTTCTCCATGCCCGGTATGATGGACACGGTCCTCAACCTGGGCCTCAACGACGACTCCGTTCAGGGCCTCATCGCCCAGACGCAAAATCCGCGTTTTGCCTGGGATAGCTATCGCCGCTTTATCCAGATGTTCTCCAACGTCGTTATGGGCGTTGACGCCGACCTGTTCGAGAACGCGCTGACCCAGGCACGCCTGGTCGCTGGCGTCCGCGTCGACTCCGAGCTTTCGGCCGAGGATCTGCAGGAGCTCGTCGAGACCTTCAAGGGGATCTTCTCCGAGAACGTCGAGGCCGCCCTGTACCCCGAGCTCGAGGTTGTCGATGGCAAGCCCGTCTTCCCGCACGACCCTGAGCTTCAGCTGCGTCTTGCCATCCAGGCCGTCTTTGGCAGCTGGATGAACGAGCGCGCCTGCATCTACCGCAAACAGCACGGCATCTCCGACGAGCTCGGTACTGCCGTCAACGTTCAGGCCATGGCCTTTGGCAACAAGGGTGAGACCTCCGCGACCGGCGTCGCCTTTACGCGCAACCCGGCCGACGGCACTAAGGAGTTCTACGGCGACTTTCTGGTCAACGCCCAGGGCGAGGATGTCGTCGCCGGCATCCGCAATACCGAGCCCATCGCCGACCTCAAGACCACCCCGGGCCTCGAGTCCGCAGGTGAGGAGCTCGAGCACGTGTTCCTGACGCTCGAGGATCATTACCGCGATATGTGCGATATCGAGTTCACCATCGAGCAGGGCAAGCTCTGGATGCTCCAGACCCGCGTGGGCAAACGTACCGCAACCGCCGCTCTGCGCATCGCCATCGAAATGGTCGAGGAGGGCCTGATCACCCGCGAGGAGGCTGTGAACCGTATCGATCCCGCGCAACTCGACCAGCTCCTGCACCCGCAGTTTGACGCCTCCAAGAAGTACGAGGCTCTGGCCAGCGGTCTTAACGCCAGCCCCGGTGCCGCCGTGGGTGAGGTTGTGTTCTCGAGTGATGACGCCGTCGCGCGCGCCAACGAGGGCCACAAGGTCATCCTGGTTCGTTGGGAGACCAACCCCGACGACCTGAAGGGTATGGTTGCCGCCGAGGGCATCCTGACCAGCCACGGTGGCAAGACGAGTCATGCCGCCGTTATCGCCCGCGGCATGGGTACGCCTTGCGTCTGCGGCGTCGAGCGCTTCCACATCGATGCCGCCGAGAAGGTCGTGCGCATCGAGGGCAGCGACCGCGTGCTGCGCGAGGGTGATGTCATCTCCATCGACGGCACCCAGGGTATCGTCGTCGACGGCGCCGTTGATCTGGTTTCGGCCGAGCTCACCGGCGATCTGGACACCATCCTGTCCTGGGCCGACGAGATCCGTTTGGACGAGACCGACGGTCACGCCAACCACGTGCGCGTCAACGCCGACAACCCCGAGGACGCCGCGCTCGCACTCGAGTTTGGTGCCGAGGCCATCGGCCTATGCCGCACCGAGCACATGTTCCTGGGTGACCGTAAGAACATCATCCAGAGCTTTATCCTGTCTGACGATGAGACCGTGAAGCAGCAGGCCCTGGCCGACCTGCTCAAGGTTCAGACCGAGGACTTTCTGGCGATGTTCAAGACCATGTCCGGTCGTGATGTGGTTGTCCGCCTGCTCGATCCGCCGCTTCATGAGTTCCTGGATAATCCTCGCGAGCTCGAGGTCGCCATCACCAAGAAGGAAGCCGCTGGCGCCAGCGAGGAAGAGCTTGCCACTCTGCGCGCCCGCCTGCGTCGTATCGACGGCATGGTCGAGTCTAACCCGATGCTCGGCCTACGCGGCGTACGTCTGTCCGTCGTCTTTAGCGATCTGCCGCTCATGCAGGTTCGCGCCGTCGCCACGGCTGCTGCTCGCCTTATCCAGGAGGGCGTCGATCCGCGTCCCGAGATCATGGTTCCGCTCGTTTCCATCACGGCCGAGCATGTCCAGACCCGCGAGGTCATCGAGCGCGTGATCGCTGAGGTTTCCGCTGAGGAGGGCGTCGAGCTCAATATTCCCGTGGGCACGATGCTCGAGCTGCCGCGCGCCTGCATGGTCGCTGACGAGATCGCCCATCACGCAGACTTCTTCTGCTTTGGCACCAACGACCTCACCCAGACCACCTTCGGCTTCTCCCGCGACGATGCCGAGGCCAAGTTCATCCCGCTGTACATGCACAAGAAGATCTTAAAGGACAACCCCTTCGAGACCATCGATATGGCAGTACTCGAGCTGGTGCGCATGGCTGTCGAGAAGGGCCGCGCCACCAACCCCGACATGCACTTTGGCGTGTGCGGTGAGCACGGCGGCGACCCCAAGTCCATCAAGGGCCTGTTTAACGTGGCCGATGTGGACTATGTGTCCTGCTCGCCCTACCGCGTGCCCCTCGCACGCCTGGCTGCCGCTCAGGCCAAGCTCGAGGCTAAGCGTTCCGCCTAACGTTTTGGGTTTAGACGCCTAGCGTAGCCCCCCTTCATGCCGCCCGTCTCATTCGTGAGACGGGCGGTTATCATGTGCGGGTTTTGTCTTTTTGTCTGCGTAAAAAATTGTTCTTGCAGCAGAAACCCGCGCGTGTATACTCGAATACGTTTGTTCAACTACGTGCCGGCCAAGGTGGTACGGCACCTCTAGAAGAGTAAGGAATTGCACATGGATTACATCCGCGCAATCGAGCGTCAGCAGATCCGCGAGGACATTCCTCAGGTTCGCGTCGCCGACAACGTCAAGGTTCACTACCGCATTAAGGAAGGCGACCGCGAGCGCATCCAGGTCTTCCAGGGCGACGTCATCCGCATGGCCGGCGCCGGTGCCCGCGAGACCTTCACCGTCCGCAAGATGTCCTTCGGTGTCGGTGTTGAGCGTACCTTCCCGCTTCACAGCCCCAAGATCGCCAAGCTCGAGGTCGTTCGTCATGGTCGCGTCCGTCGCGCCAAGCTGTACTACCTGCGCGACAAGGTGGGCAAGGCTGCTCGCATCCCCGAGAAGCGCTAAGAAGATCGCAGCGTCTGTCC